>DATKTN010000332.1:0-4934 GCA_035531135.1 Anaerolineae bacterium | reverse complement strand
GGCCGCGCGGGAGTACGGCGCACTCCAGTTGCTCCACGTGGCCGGGCTGGACATCGCGCCGCAGCCGCTCTGGCTGGACGAAAGCTGCGCCGTCCTCTCCTTTCCAACCGTCGTCTACCGCTGGCTGCCCGGCGAGTCGCTCGGCCCGTCGCTCACGGCGCAGCAACTGGCCGCGCTGCTCGAAAGCTACCACCGCATGCACGCGCTCTGTCGGCGCGACCATGCGGGCTTCGATCTCCCAGATGCCTGGTTCCACTGGTTCGACTTTGTCCCGTACCTGGCCGAATTGAACGGCCTGGCGGCCACCGCGCCGGATGGACGGAATCTGCACGATCGGCTGGCCCGGCTGGTGAGTCTATGTGCGGAGGCGCTCACGCGGGCAGCCGTCGATCCGGGCCGGGGGCGGTTCCCGCTGCGCCTGTGCCACGTGGACCCCAATCTGGCGAATGCTGTCTGGGGTGAGAATGGCCGGCTGCGCTGGGTGGATTGGGAGTACAGCGGCTGGGGCGACCCCGCGTTGGACGTGGCGGAGCTGCGCTGGCATGCGGCGTTGGCCGGGTTGAACGAGGCGCAGCACGCCTGGCTGCGCGACAACTATCGCCGGCCGGACGATGACCCGGGTTTCGAGGAGCGGATCGCGTTGTGGGACCGCCTCCTGGCGACGCGGTGGCCCTTCCTGGTCCTGCGCTGGTTGTGGAGCGAACACAACGGCCCGGACCGGGTGCGCCTGACCCGGCCGGCCGCCGACCGGGCCGAACTCCATGCTCGCCTCGTCCGCTTCATTGAGCGCGCCGAGCACATGGCCAACGGGGCATAGGTTCATAGCAGACGCTCCAGCGCCGGTTCGTAGTAGGCGCTTCAGCGCCGTGTAAGGTGGTGATCTTGAGATGACCAAACCCTTTAACGCTGCCGCTTACGGCGGTGCAGGCTGGTCGCCCCGGACGGCATCCCTGCGCGGGGAGATCGGGACCGTCTGGGGGGCGTGCGGTGTGGCGAACGAATGGGCGCCGCTGAGGGCCGTCCTCCTCCACCGGCCGGGCGAAGAACTCGAGGCGGTCGCGGACCCGGACGAGGCGCAGATGCTGGCCCCGCTGGACGTCGACCGGGCGCGACGTCAGCACGACGCGCTGGCGCAGGCCTATCGCGACGCTGGCGTCGCCGTGCACTACGTCGAACCGGCCGGGCTGCCACCTCCCAACCTGATGTTCGTCGCCGACCTGATGTTCATGACGCCGGAGGGGGCGATCCTGGGGCGACCGGCGTCGACCGTGCGCGCCGGCGAGGAGCGATTCGTCGCCCGGCGGCTGGCCGAACTGGGAATCCCCATCCTGCGCAGCGTGCGCGGAGACGGGACGTTCGAGGGGGCGGACGCGGCCTGGGTGGACCCGCGGACGGTCCTCCTGGCGACGGCGCTGCGGACGAACGGTGAGGGGGCCGCGCAGGTGGCGGGCCTGCTGCGAGAGATGGGCGTCGAGGTCGTCGACGTCGGGCTGCCCTACGGCGCGATGCACCTGATGGGAACGTTGCGCTTCGTCGACCGGGACCTGGCCATCGGCTGGCCGGGGCGCGTGCCCTTCGCGGCTGTCGAAGCGCTACGGGCGCACGGGTACACCGTCCGCTTCCTGCCGGATGAGCGAGAGGCGCTGGGCGGGATGGCGCTCAACTTTGTGACGTTGGGCCCGCGGCAGATCCTGATGGCGGCCGGCAACCCCACCACGCGGGCGTTCTACGAAGCCGCCGGCGTCACCTGTCGGACGGTCGAGGTGGACGAGTTGGTCAAGGCGGCGGGGGGCATCGGGTGTCTGACAGGTGTCCTGGAGCGGGAGATGGTAGCCAGTAGACGGTAGACGGTAGACGGTAGACGGGGTGGACACTCTGCTTCCCGTGTGCAATTCCCTGTCTACGGTCTACTGACTACCGTCCACTGATTCTTTCCTGCGGACCGCGCGGCGCACGAACGGCAGCCGGATGGCTAGCAGCACGACCACCACCGCCCCGTACAGCAGAGGCTCGCGGATGTCTCCTTTCGCCAGCCACACAAAGTGGACGACGACGGCCAGGGCCGCCAGGTAGACCAGCCGATGCAACCGCTTCCAGTTCTTGCCCAGCCGCCTCATCCATCCCCGCGTGGACGTGATCGCGAGTGGCAGCAAGAGGAGGAACGCCAGGATTCCGGCCTGCACAAAGCGCTTCTGCAGGACTTCCCGCAGAATCAGGCCCAGATTGAACCCATAGTCCAGTCCGACGAACGTCAACCCGTGTAGCGCGGCGTAGAGGAACGCGTACAACCCCAGCGGCCGGCGCAGTTTCAGCGCGGGCCGGAATTTGAACAGGATGTGGACGGGCGTGACAGCCAGCGAGAGCACCAGCAGGACCAGCGCGGCCTTGCCCGTCCGCAGCGTGATCTCGCGGATCGGGTCGACCGACAACTGACCCCGCGCGTATTCCCAGGCCATCACTGCCAGCGGCGTCAGCGCCGCCACGTGGGTCAGGATTGCAAGCCAGTGCTCTTCTAGCTTTTTCATGAAATCCTCCGGCTGGAAACCTCGCCGCTTGCGGCGGAAGGAAAGCCGGGGGATTTCATTTCTTCTTCTCCAATGATCTCCACGGCCCACCGGGCGGCACGGGCCACGACGCCGGTGCACTTATCGTGGTGGGCGCCGGCGTCCTCGAACGCCTCACGCTCGGCGGGGTCCTGCAGGTCGAAGGCCCGCCCCAGAACGCAGCGATGAATGTCGTGGCATATGATGCTCCCGTAGGCATCCAGGTAGCGCTCCCGCAGACGCTGACACATCGAATACGTCCAGTACTTGTTCTGCCGGTCGCCGCCAAAGTTGGCCCGCCGACGTGGGTAGAGCAAGCTGAAGGCCAGCGTGGCGCCGATGAGGGCAGCACAGGTCGAATCCCCTGCCAGTCCCAAGCCTCCCGCCAGCCCCGTCGCTGCCTCAAAGGCCGTCTCGACGTCATCGGCGTCAAGCTCGTCCACCGTCTCCAAAATGGCGGCCAGGGCGCACTGTCCGCAGCCATGATACCTCTTCTCGTACTTGAAGCCCAGTGCGCCGGCCCGCTGCGCCAGTTCAATCCAGCGATCCTCGATGCAAAGCCGGTCGTAGGCCTCGGCGATCTCGCTGACCAGGTCATCCTCGGCGACCGATAGCCCGCACAGGGTGCGGATGGCGTCAGGCAGCCCTTGTGCTGCGATCTGCTGCTGTACATAGACCGCGCCTTCGTCGTCGGCGTCCTCGTACTCTAGCGCCGCCGCCAGGGCGCGGATCAGGTACGGTGTGGCGATGCCGTGCCGGCGCGCCAGCAACGTCGGTCCTGTCAGACGGTCGGCGCGCCGGAGCTTGCGTCGGGGATCGGCTCCATAACGGCTGACTGTGTCACGTAGCGCTGGGTTATCTGTCTGGGTCACCACGCCATCGACCCAGCGCGCCATGTCGTCCTCCTCAAAGCCGTATTCAGCTCGTAGCGCCGCGCTCGACTCGTGTACTGCTCCTTGGGCGGCGGCTTTCACAGCGGGATCGGCCATACAGGCTACGATCTGTTTGTAGCCGCGCCGCGCGCCATGGTAGGCCAGCGCTGCATGGAAGGTGTTATAGGTATACAGCTTGCGCATTTCCTCGGCGCGCATATCGTCTGCTAACCGCAAGCCTGGTACCTGAGGGATCTGGCCCTTGAACGCGTAACCGTCGACCGGGAGCTCGGCGTAGCCATTGGTCCATATCAGCAGTGGATCTTGCTGCCGTACCTCAACTGGAGGGTCTGCGACCATGCGGATGATCAGGCTCTCCACGATGCCGACGTGTGTGGCTGCGTACTCCTGGAGCTCGGGTGGCACAACTGCGTGAAGAAGAGCGCTGAACTGGGCACCAGCGTGGGGAAGGTTGGCGCACAGGATGATGTCCAGCGGGACCTCCGGGTGCCGCTTCTGTCGCAGCGCCAGGCCCGGCACCAGCCGCCGGGCCACGTCGGGGAAATCCTTGGGAAAAACTGCCACGGCGACCAGGTCTGCCTCGGCCACGGCGGCGGAAACCTCGTTTGTCTGGGCGGTCGTCAGGGCGGAGAAGCCGGTGATGGTCCGATCTTGGCGCTGGTCGGCGCCTCTGGCCCACACCACAGTATAGCGGCCGACCTGGCGCAACCGTTCGATCAGTGCCTTCGACTGGTCCACCAACACAATCCGATAGCCGGCCGCGTCGAACAGGTCGCCCACGAACCCACGCCCAATTCGCCCTGCTCCCCAGATGACGATTGCTTGGTTTGACATCGGGTCTCCCCAGGTGGATCAGAACCACTTCGTCAGGTCCATCCCCTCGTACAGGTGGGCCACTTCCTCCTCGTACCCGTTGAACAGCAGCGTCTCCCGGCGCCCGGCCTCGCCGATCCGGCGCTCACTCGCCTGGGACCAGCGCGGATGGGAGACGTTAGGGTTCACGTTGGCGTAGAAGCCGTATTCGTTGGGCGATTGCGCCATCCACAGCGAGACCGGCATTTCCGTCACCAGGTCAATCTTGACGATCGACTTGATGCTCTTGAAGCCGTATTTCCAGGGCACGACGAGCCGGATCGGCGCGCCGGTCTGGGGCAGCAGTGGCTTGCCATAGATGCCGGTCGCCAGGATCGTCAGGTCGTGCATGGCTTCGTCCAGGCGCAGGCCCTCGACGTAGGGCCAGTTGAACGCGCTGCTTTTCTGGCCGGGCATCTGGTCCGGATCGTACAGCGTCTCGAACCGCACGTACCTGGCGTCCGGCGTGGGCTCCACTTCCTCGAGCAACGCTGCCAACGGAAACCCCAGCCAGGGGATCACCATCGACCAGGCTTCCACGCATCGCATGCGGTAGACGCGCTCCTCCGGGGTGAATGTCCGCAGGTCATCCAGGTCGAACGTCCTGGGCCTGCCCACGAGTCCTCCGACCTCGATCGTCCACGGG
>DATKTN010000331.1:0-54135 GCA_035531135.1 Anaerolineae bacterium | reverse complement strand
CGGCTACGCCAGCGAATGGGCGGCACGGCTTATGCGAAACTCGCTGGCGATGCAGCCCAGGCCTGAACGAGATGCCAGGTTGTTGGCCGACACGCTGCGCTTCGTTTGAGTCCTCAGGTTCCCCTCAGCCTGAAAGAGGTAGCAAGTACCCATGTCGAACGCCGCCTTGCATGGGACGCCCCCGAGACGGGGGCTGCGAGCTTCAGTGCCAAGTGCCTGTGCCGAGCGTCGTCTTGCATGGGACGCCCCCGAGGACGGGGGCTGCGAGCGTTAGGGAGGTTGGAACGCGGATAAAGCGGATGAGTACATCCGGGCGGATGGGAGGGATGAACGCGGATGGGACAGTCCTGAGGGCTACTTGTGAGCGTCGTCTTGCATGGGACGCCCCCGGGACGGGGGCTGCGAGCCTTATGGAAGGGAAGGGACACTTGCACGCGATGTGGACGGGTGTATAATCGAATCAGACTCTGAGGAGTGAGGGCCTATGGCCATGGTGGAGCATGTAGCGACCGGGCAACCGGCCGATTCTGCGCAGGAGATCCGACACCGAGAAGACCTCGTGCGGTGGGTTCGTGACCGGATGGCGCAGTACACAACCCCGGCCCGCCCGATGCAGGGAAAAGATGCTTTTCTGGGCGGGATGACCGTAGAGGCATACTTTTCACTGCCTGAAGCCAAGCGGGAACGCATCTGGGACGAACTGTACGCCACTGCCATCGAGAGTTCCCAGGAACACGAGGTCAAGCCTGGTGCCGTCGTACCTGCTCGATAAGAGCGTTGCCCGCAGAATTGTCGAATGATTTGAGGGTATCATACAGGTGGGAGGCAAGATGCCAGAAACCATCTACGTCTCAGAGAGAGTGTACCAGGCAGTGGTGAAAGAGGCAACGGCTCGCCACCAATCGCCGGATCAGTTCGTTGAGGAGTGGCTGACATACCATCTGTTGCCACAGCACCCGCACGTCGAAATCGTCGAAAGCCGTAGTGGTTCCCGTGCCGTGATCAAGGCCACCCGTGTGGGAGTAGACGTAATCGTAGGCTATCACCGTGCCGGTTACACGCCGGAGCAGATTGTCACTGAGTTACTTCCTCACCTCACGCTAGCGCAAGTCTTTGATGCGTTGGCCTATTATCACGACCACGCTGACGAAATAGACGCCCTGCTGGAGGCTAACAGCACGGAGGCCTGGCAGGAACGGCTACGCCAGCGAATGGGCGGCACGGCTTATGCGAAACTCGCTGGCGATGCAGCCCAGGCCTGAACGAGACATCCGGATCCTCATTATCATCTGAGCCCTCACCGGTCCCCAAACCCTGGATCATAACTCACATAGATGCTCACCCATTCTGACAGGTGCCTGCGGGTTTAGGTGAGACATGACACTTGCCTCTAGTCGCTTCCTGTCGTATCATATAGGCGTTCCTGCAAAGCCAGTGTCGTTGACAAGGAGGGACTGAGTGGTGGATTACCGTATCCGTGAACATCCCATCCTCCCGATCGAGGAGCGAGCGGAGTTCGAGTTCACCTGGGCTGCCCGGGCGATGCATGCCCACGCGGGCGAGGTCATCGCCTCGGCCCTGTTTGCGAATGGGGTGCGCACTTTTGGCCATCACCACAAGGACGGCGCCCCCCAGGGCATCTTTTGCGCCAACGGCCAGTGCTCGCAGTGCCTGGTGGTGGCCGATGGCCTGCCGGTGAAGGCCTGCATGGTGCGTGTACAGCCGGGCATGCGGGTGGAGCCACTGGATGGGAAACCCAGCCTGCCCGACGTTCCCACAGCGCCGGAGATGCGCAGGATCGAGACGATGGAGGTGGAATGCCTGATCATCGGCGGTGGGCCGGCAGGGCTCTCGGCGGCGATCGAACTGGGCAAGGCGGGCGTGCGTACGCTGATCGTGGACGACAAGCACCGGCTGGGCGGCAAACTGGTGCTCCAGACGCACAAGTTCTTCGGCTCGATTGACGCCTGCTACGCCGGGACGCGGGGAACCGACATCGCCACGAAACTGGAGCAGGAAGTACACCAGTTCGAGAACGTGCAGGTATGGCTCAACACGACGGCGCTGGCGGTCTTTTCCGACCGCAAGGCCAGCGTGCTGCGGGATGGGAGGTACGTCATCGTCCAGCCCCACGTGCTGCTGGTGGCGGCTGGAGCGCGCGAGAAATCGCTGGCCTTCAAGGGGAACACGCTGCCCGGGGTCTACGGCGCGGGCGCGTTCCAGACGCTGGTCAACCGGGACCTGGTGCGCCCGGCGGAGCGGCTGTTCATCGTCGGCGGCGGGAACGTCGGCCTGATCGCGGGGTACCACGCGCTGCAGGCCGGCATCCAGGTGGTGGGCCTGTGCGAGGCGCTGCCAGAGTGCTCCGGCTACAAGGTGCACAAGGACAAACTGGCCCGGCTGGGCGTCCCCATCTATACCTCGCACACCGTCGTCAGCGCCAATGGGGAGCAAGAGGTGGAGTCGGTCACCATCGCGCGGACCGACGAGAATTGGCGGCCCGTTTCCGGCACTGAAAAGACGTTCGCCTGTGACACGATCCTGGTGGCGGTGGGATTGGACCCGGTAGACGAGTTCGTGCACAAGGCGCGGGAGTTCGGCCTGCCGGTCTATGCGGCGGGGGATGCGGAGGAGATCGCCGAGGCCTCGGCGGCGATGTTCACCGGTCGCATCCGCGGGCTGGAGATTGCCCGCAGCCTGGGCCGGGACGTGGGGGAGGTGCCGCCAGAGTGGCACCGCACGGCGGAAATACTCAAGTCCCGCCCCGGGGCCGTGGTCACCGAAGACACCCCGGAGGGCCGGGCCGGCGTCTTCCCGATCCTGCACTGCGCGCAGGAGATTCCCTGCAATCCCTGCACCTCCGTCTGCCCCAAAGGCTGCATCGTGATCGAGGGGGACGATATGCGGGCGCTGCCGGAATACGTGGGAGAAGAGTGCTCTGGCTGCGCCCAATGCGTCGCCATCTGCCCGGGGCTGGCGATCACGCTGGTGGACTATCGAGAGGACCCCGAGCACCCGCAAGTGACGATTCCCTACGAATTCACGCCCGAGTCCATCCACGAAGGAGACAGCGTGACCGTGCTAGACACGGAGGGGACGTTCCTGGGCAACGTGGAGGTCATGAAGGTGCGGGCGCCCAGGTTCGCCAACCGGGCGGCCCTGGTACAGGTGCGCGCCCCGCAGGAGATCGCCAGGCGCATCGCCGGCATGCGCGTGCAAGAGCCGTGGGTGACGGAGCCGCTGGAACAACTCGTAGAACGCATGGCCGAGGACGAGATTGTGTGCCGCTGCGAGCGGGTGACGGCGGGGGAGATGCGCGCCCTGATCCGCGCCGGCGTGCAGGACTTGAACCACATCAAGGCGGTGACGCGGGCCGGCATGGGGGCCTGCGGTGGCAAGACCTGCACCAACCTGATCAAGCGGCTGTTCCGTGAGGAGGGGGTCCCGCTGGCACGGGTGGTCGAGAATACCCGCCGGCCGCTGTTCGTCGAAGTGCCGCTGGGGGCGCTGGCCGGCGCCGTCACCGGCGAGGGGCCGGCCGCAGAAGTCCCGGCCGCCCACGCGACCGACGCACACGAGGGGGGGCTATAGCCCGGTTCCTGGTGCAAGATGCGAGCGGAGGCCCGGCTTCAGCCGGGAAAACCCCGCTGAAGCGGGGCGTCCGTCACAGCGTGGCCGGGGAATCCCCACTGAAGCGGGGCGTCCGTCGCAACGTGGCCGGAAAATCCCCGCTGAAGCGGGGCGTCCGTCGCAACACGGCCGGAAAATCCCCGCTGAAGCGGGGCGTTCGCGACATTTCGCAGGAAAGATGAGAACGATGGTTGGAAGATGCTGGCCGCTCACGCTTGTCCTATTTGCCGCGCTGATGGTGGGTGGCTGCCGTGGCTTGATGGGAGCATTTCACGAGGAGGTCACGGGGTCGCCTGCGCCCACCACAGTACCGCTGCCCAGTTCGACGGCAGCACCCGAGGCCCAGCCTGCACAGCCTTCGAGGCCTGGGCCAGCCGTCACGTCACCCCCCACTGGCGTGGGGGGCTTGCCCACTACCCCTGCCGCGCAGGTCGAGCCCACGCGCGTCATCCCGCCGGCAGACACGCTCAGCCTGCCGCCCGGCTTCGGCATCTCCACGTTCGCCCAGGGACTGCGTGACCCGCGCATGATGGCGCTGGGGCCGGACGGACAGCTCTACGTGGCCGAACGGGGTGCCGGGCGCATCGTGCGCCTGCCCGACCGGGACGGCGACGGCGTGGCGGACGGCGTCGAGGTGGTGGCCGAGGGCCTGGACGCGCCGAGTAGCATGGCGTTCTACCAGGATGGCTCCCTCTACGCCGGCGAGACGAAGCGCGTGCTGCGCCTGAGCGCGCCTGACACGGCGGATGAGTACATCCGGGGCGCTTTTCAGGAACGGGAGGTCATCCTGGACGGGCTGCCCAGCGGTGGCCATGCCACGCGCACGGTCCTCTTCAGTCCCGATTGGTCCTCGCTGTTCGTCTCCATTGGCTCCTCGTGCAACGTGTGCGTCGAGGAGGACCCGCGGCGGGCCACGATCATGCGTTACAATCCTGACGGGAGCGGAGGGCAGGTCTACGCGCAGGGGTTGCGCAACGCGGTCGGCATCACCTTTCGCCCCGGCACTGTGGAGTTGTGGGCTACTAACAACGGGCGCGATTGGCTCGGCGACGACCAGCCACCCGAGACGGTGTACCACGTGCGAGAAGGGGACAACGCCGGCTGGCCGTACTGTCACAGCGGGCGGATCGTAGACCCTGACTATGGTGGCCCCACCGCCTGCGAGGGGGTCGTGGCCCCGGCCGTCGAGATGCAGGCCCATTCGGCACCACTGGGGCTGACCTTTTACACCGGCACGCAGTTCCCCGAGGAATACCAGGGCGACCTGTTCGTGGCCTTCCACGGCTCGTGGAACCGCGCGGTGCCCACCGGATACAAAGTGGTGCGTATTCCGCTACAGGACGGGCAGGCCGGCCAGGTGCAGGACTTTGCTACGGGCTGGCTGCGTGCGAACGGGTCCCAGTGGGGCCGGCCGGTGGACGTGCTCACAGGGGGCGACGGCAGCCTGTTCGTCTCCGACGATAGCGGTGGGAGCATCTACCGCATCTTTTACGCCGGCGGGTAAGCGGTAACAATCAGGAGCAAGCAGACATTCACACCTGCGACTACGGGGAGCGAGAGAGAGGACAATCATGAATCAGACAGAAAGCACCACCCTGAAGAGGGTCGCGCTGCTCGTCGCCACGCTGAGTTCTTTCCTGACCCCCTTCATGGTCAACGCCATCAACATTGCGCTGCCCATCATCGGGAAAAAGTTCTCGGCGGATACGGTGCTGCTGAGTTGGGTGGCGACCGGCTACCTGCTGGCCGCCGCCATGTTTCTGCTCCCGTTTGGCAAAGTGGCGGACATTTATGGAAGGAAGAAGGTATTCACGTACGGCATCCTGACGTATACGATTGCCTCTCTCTTGTGCGCTAGCTCGACGTCCATCCCGCTGCTGATCGGGTTCCGCGTCCTGCAGGGGCTCGGGGCGGCTATGATGGCAGGCACAGCGATGGCGATTCTCACGTCGGTGTCTCCCATCCAGGAGCGGGGCAAGGTGCTGGGCATCAACGTCGCCGCCACGTACCTGGGACTATCGCTAGGCCCGGTCCTGGGAGGAATCCTCACCCAGCAACTCGGCTGGAGAAGCATCTTCCTGGTGAACGTGCCCATCGGCCTGATCATCCTGGCCCTCGTCTTTTGGAAATTGAAGGGGGAATGGGTCGGGGCCGGGGGGGAAAAGTTCGATTTCGTGGGTTCCCTGGTGTACGGGCTGGCCCTGGTCGCCTTGATGTACGGCATTTCGCGGTTGCCGGCGTTGTGGGGGGCCGGCTTGATCCTGGCAGGTGTCCTCGGCCTGGGGCTGTTCGTGTGGTGGGAAGCCAGGGTGGCCCACCCCGTTTTGAACATGGACCTATTCAGGAATAGCGCGGCCTTTACGTTCTCGAGCCTGGCGGCCTTGATCCACTACAGCGCTACCTTTGCCGTGACGTTCCTGTTAAGCCTCTACTTGCAGCACATCAAGGCGCTCACCCCTCAAAACGCCGGGCTGGTGTTGGTGGCTCAACCGGCCGTGATGGCCGCTCTCTCGCCATTTGCCGGCAGGCTTTCGGACAGGATCGCGTCGCGAGTGCTCGCCTCGGCTGGCATGGCGGTGACGGTGGTCGGGCTGCTGGCTCTCACGTTCCTGAGTGGGCAAACGACGTTGGGGTTCATCATCTTTAGCCTCATGCTGCTGGGGTTTGGCTTCGCTCTCTTCTCGTCTCCCAATATGAACGCCATCATGAGTTCCGTCGAGAGCCGGTACTATGGCATCGCCTCCGCCATGGTCGGCACCATGCGCCTGATCGGCCAGATGCTCAGCATGGCCATCGCTACGCTGATATTCGTCATCTATATCGGCAAGGTGCAGATTACGCCCGAGTATTATCCCGTTTTCTTGACCAGCCTGAGGACGGCGTTCACCATTTTCGCTGTGCTGTGTTTCGGTGGCATTTTCGCCTCGCTGGCGAGAGGGAAAGCCCGATAAAGTCTGGACTTGAGAAGTCCTGGAGACTTCCGAAGTCTGAACTGAAGGAGGTATGTTGACCACCAAAGTATACGACGTCATCATCGTCGGCGCAGGCAGCGTCGGGCTGCCCACGGCCTTCTTCCTGGCCCAGGCCGGGTTCAAGCCGCTGGTGATTGATCAGTTCGCCAGCCCGGGCCAGGGCTCCAACAAGGCCGCCATCGGTGGCATCCGCGCGACCCACTCCACTCCTTCCAAGATCAACCTGTGCCTCAAGTCCATCGAGGTCTTTTCCACCTGGCAGGAGACCTACGGAGACAACATCGAGTGGTACCCAGGAGGCTACTCCTTCGTCGCTTATCGGGAGCAGGAGGAGCGTGCCTTGAAGGACTTGCTGAAGGTCCAGCAGACTTATGGGCTGAACATCCGCTGGCTGGAGCGGGACGACCTGCTGGAGGTGATCCCGGACCTGAAGCGGGAGGGCCTGATGGGAGGGACGTTTTCCCCGCAGGATGGCTCGGCCTCGCCTCTGCTCAGCGCCCACGCCTTTTACACCCAGGCGCGGGCACGGGGGGTAGAGTTTCACTTGCGCGAGCGGGTCACCGGCATCATCCGGCGCAGGGGGCGGGTCGTGGGCGTGCGTACCGACCAGGGAGGCTATGCGACGGGGACGGTCATCAACGCGGCCGGCCCCTGGGCACGGGGGGTAGCCCAGATGGCGGGGCTGGATGCGCCCGTGGTGCCGGACAGCCACGAGGCGGGGATCACCGAGCCGGTGGCCCACTTTCTGGGGCCGATGGTGGTAGACGTCCGTCCCGCCGATGGCTCCAAGAACTATTACTTTTATCAGCACAGGCCCGGCGCCATCGTCTTCTGCATCACGCCGGAGCCGCCCATCGTCGGCACCGACCGGCGGGAGACGTCGGTGTTTTTGCCGATGATCGCCCGGCGCATGGTGGACCTGATGCCCAAACTGGCCAACGTCAAAGTACGGCGCACCTGGCGCGGCCTGTATCCTATGACGCCCGATGGGTCCCCCATCGTGGGGCGGGTGCGGGAACCGGAAGGGTACATCTACGCCGTCGGGATGTGTGGGCAGGGGTACATGCTGGGGCCGGGCGTGGGGGCGCTGCTGACTCACCTGGTGCAAGACAACCTGACGCCCGAGGACGAGCAGGCCCTGGAGGAGTTGGGGCCGTACCGGGAGTTCGGGGGTGAGGAAAAACTGAAGTGACGACCCGCATAACCTTCCCGAAGGCTCGACATTCCAACAAGCCGGGCACCGCTGTAGAAGCCTTCGGGAAGGTCCGAACGACATTACAACAGGCTGGGTACCGCTGTGAAAGCCTTCGGGAAGGCAATTCGCTCGAACTTGACTTGACAGATGGAAGGATTGCACGTATTATACTAGTGCTCCGTCGGGTTTGGGTTGGTTCTCTATGGATTGTGGCGAGCCTGGACACCCACCGTGTTCTCCACACTTCGGCTGGTGCTTGCGCATGACCTTCCCGAAGGCTCGACATTACAACAAGCCGGGCACCGCTGCAGAAGCCTTCGGGAAGGTAATTCAGACGCAGGCGCAGGCCAGAAAGGAGGGCGTATCGGACAGAGCAGCTCAGTGCAGAAAGACGTCGGGTATACCTGAGCCGGCCTTGAGCCGGACCGCTGATCACAGATTTCCACAAACGGAGGAGACCCATGTACAAAAAGTGTGCTCTACTGTTGCTTGCGCTCGTCGTGGCTCTGTCCATGTTCACGGGCTGCAAGAAGGAGACCGGGACGCTCAAGATCGGCCTCGAGGGCCCCATGACCGGCGACTATGCCTATGAGGGCCAGGGCTTCGAGAAGGCCGTCCGGCTGCTGGTTGACCAGACCAATGCGGCCGGTGGTTTGTTGGGCCGCCAGATCGAACTGGTGGTCGAGGACGACGCCGGCGACCCGACCCAGGCCGCGCTCGTGGCGCAGCGGTTGGTAGATGCCAAGGTCGTCGCCGTCATCGGTGCCTACAACTCGACCGCCACCGAGCCTGCCTCTGCCATCTACAACGAGGCCGGCATTCTCCACGTCACCCCCTCCTCGACGGCCACGCGGCTGACCGAGAAGGGCTACCAGCGCTTCTTCCGCGTGTGCTTCCTGGACGACCGCCAGGGGTTGTTCGCCGCTCAGTTCGCCAATGAAGTGCTGGGTGTGCAGACCTTTGGCATCCTGCACGACAACTCCACCTACGCCCAGGGGCTGGCCGAGCACAGCAAGCGCTACGCGGAGGAGCTGGGGATCAACGTCGCCTTCTACGACGCCATCAATCCTGACGACACCGACTTTACGCCCATCCTGACCAACATTGGGGCGGTCGGGCTGGACGCGATCTACTTCACGGGTTACCATGCCCAGGGCGGCCTGCTCTTGAAGCAGAGCGGCGAACTGGGGCTGGACCTGACCTGGATGATGGGGAACGCCTGCAACAACCCCGAACTGGTCCAGATTGCCGGGCTGGCGAACGCGGTGGGTACGTACATCACGACCGAGCCGCTGCCCAAGGACGTGGACTATCCCGAGGCGAAAAAGTTCGTGACTGACTTTGAGGCCAAGTATGGCCAGTCGCCCGACAGTGTATGGTGGATGATGGCGGCCGAGGCATTCAACGTCATCCGCTACGCCATTGAGCAGACCAAGTCCACCGACTCGGCAGTACTGGCCGATTATCTGCACAACACGATGAAGGACTTCCCCGGCCTCACCGGCCCGATCCTGGGCTGGGACGAGAAGGGTGACCGGCTGGGCACGATCCACCTGGCCTACATCATCGACGAGAACGGCGAGCTCGTCGTCAACCCGCAGCAGCCGTAGGATCGCTGGCAAATTGGGGGAGTTCGAGTGACCTCGAACTCCCCCTCACCCATGGCCCTGTGGACTCTAAAACCCTTGGGGTTTCGGAAAACCCCAAGGGTTTGGACGGAGGGAGGGAGGACCGATCTCATGCAATTTCTTCAGCAGATGATCAACGGTATCACCATCGGCGCGTTCTACTCGCTGGTCGCCCTGGGCTACACGATGGTCTACGGCGTGCTCAAGTTGATCAACTTTGCCCACGGTGATCTCTTTATGTGGGGGGCTTACGTAGGCCTGACCGGGCTGAACGTCGTGCTGGCCCTGCTGGCCCAGACGAGCCCGCTGGCCATCCTGCCGGCCGTCGTCGTCGTGATGGTCACGGTGGCCTTGGTCGGGGTCCTGGTCGAGCGCGTGGCCTACCGGCCGCTGCGCACGGCGGGGCGACTGGCGCCGGTGATCTCGGCGCTCGGCGTGGCCTTTATCCTCCAAAGCCTGGCCCGCAACATCTATGGGGCGAGTTACAAGACCTATCCGGCCGGGGTCGCGCTCACTGGAGGTACCACGCTCGGAGGCGCACGCGTCAGCGTGATGCAGATTGTCGTCCTGACAGTCTCGTTCATGCTGATGGGTGTCCTGTACCTGTTCGTGCAGCGTACCCGCATCGGCACGGCCATGCGCGCCGTCTCGCTGGACCACGACACGTCCAGGTTGATGGGGATCGACGTCAACCGCATCATCGCCATCGTGTTCCTCATCGGCCCGGGCCTGGGCGGGGTGGCGGGTATGATCGTGGCCCTCTACTATGGCTCCTTCGACTTTACGCTGGGATGGGTCTTTGGATTGAAAGCCTTCATCGCCGCCATCATGGGAGGCATCGGCAACATCCCCGGCGCTATGCTCGGCGGGATGCTACTGGGCATCATCGAGACGCTGGGGTCTGGCTACTTGTCGCCACAATGGAAGGACGTCATCGCCTACATGATTCTTATTCTCATCCTGATCTTCCGCCCCACCGGCCTGCTCGGCGAGCGGGTGGCGGAGAAATTGTGAGGAGGCAACCATGGAAAGCTTGCTGACGCGCCTCCGAAAAGCATTTTCACTCCGGCCGCTCTGGTGGCAGGTGGGCCTGATCGTGTTGGCGATCCTGCTGCCGCTGCCGATGGGCGACTACTATCGCTCCGTGCTGTGGCGCACCGGCCTCTACGTCATGTTGGGCCTCAGCCTCAACATCATCCTCGGGTACGCCGGGCTGTTCCAGTTGGGTCACGCCGCCTTCTACGCGCTGGGGGCCTACACCTGCGCCCTGCTCAACATCCACTTTGACGTCCCGATCTTGTTGACGTATCCGGCCAGCGTGATCGTCGCCGCCGTCTTTGGCTACCTCATCACCCGGCCCATCCTGCACCTGCGGGGCGACTACCTGTGTATCGTGACCATCGCCTTCGGCGAAGTGGTCCGGCTGGTGTTGGTGAACAACCTCTTTGGCATCACCGGCGGGGCCAACGGGCTGAGCAGCATCGATCGCCCCGTCCTGTTTGGCATGGTGCTGCGTGCACCGATCTATCACTACTACCTGATGCTCTTCTTCCTGGTCATCACCATCTTTGCCGTGCAGCGGCTGGAGCACTCCCGCCTGGGGCGAGCGTGGATGTACGTGCGCGAGGACCAGGTGGCGGCCGAGGCGATGGGGATCGATACGACCCGGGTCAAGCTGCTGGCTTTCGTCCTGGGTTCCGGCTGGGCCGGGCTGGCGGGGGCCCTCTACGCGGGCAGGATCACCGTCATCTCGCCCGACCAGTCCAAGTTCCTGGAATCGGTAATCATGTTCTGCATCGTCGTCCTGGGCGGCACAGGCTCCATCCCCGGCGTTTTCGTCGGCACCCTAGGGATGGTCACGCTACCTGAACTCTCCCGCCCGCTAAGGGCCTGGCGGGACGCCTGGCTGGGGTTCGCGATGGTGATCATGATGATCCTCCGCCCGGAGGGATTGTTGCCCAGCCGCCGCGTGGCGATGGAGATTCGGGCCAAGAAGGAAGAGGCCCTGCCTGCCCCTTCGACAGGCTCAGGGCGGGCTCCGGCGGCAGGCACTTGATCCGGCAGGGAGAGAGACATGGCACTTTTGGAGCTGCGCACATTAACCAAACAGTTCGGCGGCCTGGTGGCCGTCGACCGTGTGGATTTCGAATTGAACGACAGAGATATCCTGGGGCTCATCGGCCCCAACGGCGCTGGGAAGACGACGATCTTTAACATGATCACCGGTATCTACCCGCCCACGGCGGGGGAGGTCTACTTCCGGGATCAGCGTATCGCCCACGAGCCGCTCACGTGGCGCCAACGGCTGTCCACGCCCACCTGGTGGGCGAGTTGGCTGCCCATCCCCTCCGTGAGGCAGCAATGGGATGGGCTCCGTGCGCTTCAACCCCACGAGATCACGGAGCGGGGCATCGCCCGCACGTTCCAGACGATCCGGTTGTTCAACAACCTGACCGCGCTGGAGAACGTCATGGCCGGCCTGCACCATCGCACCCACGCAGGGGTTTGGGGCGCGCTCTTCCGCCCTCCGTCCCAACAGAAGGAGGAGGCGACCATCGTCGCCGAGGCGGAGCGCCACCTGGTGTTCATGGGCCTGGAGGACTACCGGGATGAGCTGGCCAAGAGCCTGCCGTACGGTCACCAGCGCCGGTTAGAGATCGCCCGGGCGCTGGCCGCCGAGCCAGCGCTCCTGGTCCTGGACGAACCGGCCGCGGGTCTGAACGAACAGGAAAGCCTGGAACTGATGGCGTTGATCCGCCTGATCCGCGACTCGGGGATCACCATCCTGCTCATCGAGCACGATATGAAGGTGGTGATGGGGATCTGTGAGCGTATCGTCGTCCTTGACTATGGCAAGAAAATCGCCGAGGGCACGCCGGCCGAGATGCAGCGCAACCCACGCGTCATCGAGGCGTACCTGGGCGAGGAGGAGGTGTGACCATGGCCCTGCTGCACATCGAGAACCTGCACACCTACTACGGAAGCGTCCAGGCGCTGAAGGGCATCAACCTGGAGGTGGAGGAGGGAGAGATCGTCACGCTCATCGGCGCCAACGGGGCCGGCAAGTCGACGACACTGCGCACCATCTCCGGCCTGATCCGTCCCCGCGATGGCCAGATCACGTTTGGCGACCAGGACATCACGCACCTGCCGGCCCACCGCATCGTGGAGGCGGGCATCTCCCACGCCCCCGAGGGGCGTCAGATCTTTAGCACCTTGACGGTGACGGAGAATATGAACATGGGCGCCTACTCGTTGGGCGGGGACACGGAGGCGATCGAGGAGAACCGCCACCGCGTCTTTAGCCTCTTCCCCCGCCTCGAGGAGCGCAAGAACCAGCTCGGCGGGACGCTCTCCGGCGGCGAGCAGCAGATGCTGACGATCGGTCGGGCGTTGATGGCCCGGCCCCGGCTGATGATGCTGGACGAGCCATCGTTGGGCCTGGCCCCCATGCTGGTCAAGGCCATCTTTGACACTGTCCGCGAGATCAATGCGCGCGGCGTGACCGTTCTGCTGGTCGAGCAGAACGCCCGCGCGGCGCTCAAGGTCGCCGACCGGGGCTACGTCCTGGAGACAGGCCAGGTGGTCCTCTCTGGCCCGGCCGGGGAACTGTTGCAGGACGAGCGGGTGCGCAAGGCGTACCTGGGGGAGCAGTAGCCATGCTCCATATCCTCTCGCGCGAAGACGTGCGCCAGGCACTGCCGATGCGACAGGCGATCGAGGCGATGAAAGGGGCCTTCGCCCAGCTCTCCACGGGCCAGGCCGACGTGCCGCTGCGGGTGGCGCTGGACGTGCCCCGCCACAACGGCGTCACCCTCTTTATGCCCGCCTACCTGTCCGCCGACGACCAGATGGCGGTCAAGATCGTCTCCGTCTTTAACGACAATCCGGCCAAGGGGCTGCCGCTCATCCACGCGCTGGTCGTCGTCGTGGACGCGACGACAGGGAGACCTGCCGCCGTGATGGACGGGACGGCCCTCACCGCGCTGCGCACGGGCGCGGCCTCCGGCGCTGCCACGGACCTGCTGGCCCGCCAGGACGCGCACACCGCCGTCGTCTTCGGCGCTGGCGCACAGGGGCGCACGCAACTCGAGGCCGTCTGTGCGGTGCGCCCCATCCAAGAGGCGTGGGTCTACGACGTGGCGCCACGGCAGGCCGCTGCCTACGCCGACGAGATGAGCCAGCGTCTGTCGCTCCCGGTGAGCGTGGCCGAGACGCCGGCCCAGGCGGTGCGTCAGGCCGACGTCATCTGCACGGCGACGACCGCGTCAAGCCCCGTGTTTGATGACAGCGACGTCCGGCCGGGGACCCACATCAACGCCGTCGGCGCGTACACGCCCCAGATGCAGGAGGTGCCCCCCGAGACGGTCCTGCGGGCCAGGGTCGTGATTGACCACCGCGAGGCCAGCCTGGCGGAGGCCGGGGACCTGCTGATCCCGCTACAGCAGGGACTGATCACCGAGGCACACATCTACGCGGAACTGGGCGAGATCGCCGCCGGGCACAAGACCGGGCGCGCGTCGCCGGACGAGATCACGCTCTTCAAGTCCGTGGGCGTGGCCGTGCAGGACGTAGCGGCCGCGGCCGCGGTGCTCGAGGCGGCCCGGGAACTGGGCCTGGGGACCGAGGTCGCGCTGTAGTCCGGTCCGATCTACCCCCTGGTCCCCGAAACAGACTTTATCCAAACAGGCCGCCGTCGCTTCACTCGGCGGCCTGTTTGCATTCCCCTTTGTAAGTAGCAATATTCATTGGATGCTTGACAAATCGGACATAATGTGATATAGTAGTCGCGTTGTGATATATCACAATACTACTTTTATAGTATTATCAAGTACATCAGCGTGGTGATACCAGACCTTTTGATCTGCATACCTTGTGTCAGGCGTGCCTGTGCAACGCATTAGCGCACCAGGCCTCCACCAACGAGCTTCGCGAGCTATTCTCACACAGCCCCGAGATTATGTGCTTACACACCACCCTGACCATCGCAGGCTCAATGCAGACCATAGGACCACTGCCCAAGTGCATAATTGGTGACCACCCGTATACCCTTTAGCTTGATTCCTGCCATGATGTACATGGACAGCGGCGGCTACCTGACCATGTGCGGCCACGGCACCATCGGCACGGCCGTTCTGCTGGTGGAGATGGGCCTGGCCGAGGCGAAGGAACCCGAAACCGTGATCGTGTTCGACACGCCGGCCGGCCTGGTATATGCCCACGTGATCGTCAAGGATGGAAGGGCGCGTGAGGCATGGATCGAGAACGTGCCCGCTTTCCTGTATCGCGGCGACGTGCCTGTGAAAGTGGCAGGACTGGGACAGATCACGGTTGATATCGCTTTCGGCGGCAACTTTTTCGCCCTGGTGCCCGCCGATCAACTGGGTGTAGCGGTCGAGCCGTCCAACGCTCAGCGATTGGTCGACCTGGGCTTGCGCATCCGGGAGGCAGTGAACGAGCAAGTGAAGGTACAGCATCCTGTTGAAAAGCACATTGACCGGGTGGAACTGACCGAGATCACCGGTCCGGCGTCTCATCCGGAAGCCCATGCCCGCAACGTGATCATTTTCGGAGATGGATCTGTAGACCGCTCGCCGTGCGGAACGGGCACTTGCGCTCGAATGGCGACGCTGTACGCCAAGGGTGAGCTAAAGATAGGGGAGCCTTTCGTGCATGAAAGCATCATCGGCACGCTGTTCAACGGCCAGTTGTTGCGCGAAGTGATGGTAGGTGACTTTAAGGCCGTGGTGCCCCGCGTGGGCAGCACCGCCTACATCACCGGCATCCAGCAGTTCGTGATCGACCCAGACGATCCTCTCGCGATGGGTTTCAGTTTCACTCCGCTTGATCCGTCTTGATCCTGCTGATCCGTGTCACCCAAAGGAGAGATGAACGATGGGCCAAGTTTTCATTCCGACCGCCGAAATGTTTCCCCCCACAACTGATGCGGTCGTCATTGGCGGCGGCATCGTCGGCGTGGCCACCGCGTTCTGGCTCTCGCGGGCCGGGCTCGACACGGTGCTGGTAGAGATGCGCGACGGCCTGTCTACGTTGACGACGGCCCAGTCCATTGAGAGTTTCCGCCTCCAGTTCACGGAGCCGGCGATGGCAGCGCTAGCCAAGCCAAGCATCGAGATGTTTGAAAACTTTGCCGACGTCATCGGCATTCCGGACTATGACATATCGATCCGGCACCAAGGCTACCTGTTTGTGGCCGACGATCCCAAGATGATTGACCAGGTCAGGTCCGCCGTGGAAAAGCACCACAGCCTGGGGGTGACCGATTCCGAGTTCCTCACCGGCGACGAGGCGAGAACGCGCTTCCCCTTTCTCTCGGAGACCGTGGTGGCGGCCACCTTCCGTCAGGGGGATGGCTGGTTCTCGTGCCACGAAGCGACCCAGGGCTTCGCCAAGGGGAGCAGCGCCCGCTTCTTGCTGCGCACCAAGGTGACCGACGTCCTGCAGGATGCGCAGGGAATATGCGGGGTGGAGACCGATCGTGGCACCATCGCCACCCGCATCGTCGTGAACGCCGCCGGCCCCTTCGCCGGGGTCGTCGGCCGCATGGCGGGGCTGGACCTACCGCTGGAGCCGGTGCGCCGCCAGAAGACCTTCATCTCTTCCCAACCCCAGATTCCCCAGGACGGGCCGCTGGTCATGGACGTCGCTCGCGATACCTACTGGCGGCCCGAACTGGGCGGTGCATACATCGCATGGGTGAATCCCGACGAGCCGGTCAGCGAGCCCGCCGAGGAGCTACCGACCGACCGGTACCGGGCTGCCATCGTCCTGGAAAAACTGATGCAAATTTGCCCCTTCTGGGAGGAGGTGGCTGTTGGACTGAAGAAGGCCGACGTTCACCCCAGCGCCGGCCAGTACGTCTACACTCCCGACAACCAGCCGCTCATCGGCCCGATGTCCGCACTGCCTGGGTTTTACCTCAACTGCGGATACTGGGCCGGCGTGATGCTCTCCGCTGGGTCCGGCAAGTGGGTGGCCGATCTGGTCACCGGGGTAATGGACCCAACAGAAAATCCATTGCGCTTTAGCCGCTACGAAGAGGGCATCGTCGTCGAGGGCGACAGCTTCCTCCGAGGGCGCCACTAGAACCGACAACGCCGCTTCGCTTACAACAACGTCGCTTCGCTTACACCAACGTCGCTTAGCTTACGACCAAGTTGAAGGAGTCAACGTGAAAGTTCAGATTCCCTACGCAAAGAACATGGTCGAACTGGAGGTCCCCGAGAGCCAGGTAGTGGGGGTCCGTGTACCTCGCTCCATGCCGCCCGCCTCCGATCCCGATGCGCTGCTGCGTCAATCCATTGAGAGTGCCATGGAGGAGCGCGGCCTGGCGGCCAAGGCGGGGCCGGCCGCAAGAGCGTGCATCGCCATCACAGATCGCACGCGCAGCACCCCCAATAAGCGCATCGTACCCATGTTGATTGACCAGCTCAACACTTGTGGTGTGCCCGACCAGAACATCACCGTGATAAGCAGCGGGGGGATGCACGCGCCAGACAGCCGAGAGGACATCCTGCGTACTGTTGGCCAGGCTGTGCTGGACCGCGTGGAGGCCATCACCAATGACCCTGACAACGACGCCGTGATGACTCCCCTTGGCACGACGGACATGGGCACCCCGGTAGAGGTGCACCGGCGCTTTGCCGAGGCGGACATAAAAATCGGCGTCACCAACGTCATGCCGTGTATGCTGGCTGGCTGGTCGGGCAGTGGCAAGATCGTCATGCCCGGCGTCTCCAGCCGGCGCAGCATCTACCACAACCACAAACAATTCGTCAAGCCGTTGTTGGAATTGCGCTGTTCCTCCCTCCTGGGCATCATGCCGCCCCACAACCCGGTCCGTGCCGACATCGAACAATGCGCGACCGTCAGCGGGTTGGACATGGTCGTGAACACCGTCCTCAATTCGCAGCGGCGGCTGGTGGACGTCTTTTGCGGCGAGCACGTGGCTGCCCACCGCGCCGCCAGGGACCGCATGCTTCCTGACGTCGAAGTGAGCCTGCCGCAGGCGGTGGACGTCCTCATCGCCGGTGTCGGAGATCCGGCCTTGGAGGTCAGCCTGTTCCAGGGAGGATCACGCGTCTGTGGTGGGGTCGACCGCACCCTCAGGCCCGGAGGCACGCTGGTCATGGCCAATGCCTGCTGGGAAGGGATATACGAGGGGTTCGAGCACGAAGAGTACCGCGATTGGATGCGCCAAATGCCCACCCCGGTTGAGATCGGCCAGTTGGTCGAGGACGACAAAATGGGCGGTGAGAAGGGATGCGTTCTGTTCACCTTCTCGTGGCTGTTGCACGAGATGAAATGCCGCATCATCGTCGTCACCGATGGTATGACGGCGGACGAGCTAGGAGAGGTCCACCTGGATCATGCCTCCAGCGTGCAACAGGCTGCCGACGACGCCTTGAGCTCCTACGCTGGTGGCGCTTCAATCGGCATCATGCCCTATGGCGGGCTTGTGCTGCCGACGTTACCGCCGAGGTAAGAGGTAAATCACTATTGGATTCTCCCGACCCACTCGACAGTTGGCAAGGAGCACCTATGCGACTAGCCAGTGAGAAAGCCTACCACCTGATCAAAGAAAAGATCATCACCCTGGAGCTTGCACCCTCCTCGGTGATTAACGAACGTGCCTTGATGGAAGAGCTCGGGTTGGGACGCACGCCGATCCGTGACGCCCTGCAACGGCTTGATACTGAGGGCCTGGTGAATATCATCCCCCGGCGGGGGATGTTCGTGGCCGACATCAGCATCACCGACCTGCAGGGGATATTCGAGGTGCGGATCATCCTGGCGGGTTTCTGCGCCCGCCTGGCGGCCCGGCGGATCACTAAAGACCAAATCGCCCAGATGGAAATGGTGCTAAAAGATCTGGAGCATGTGCAGAGCGGGGACTCGAAGGCTTTGATGGCCATTGACTGGCGTTTCCAAAAGCTGCTGCACCAGGCTGCAGACAACGAGTTCCTGGCCGAGGCCTTGGATCGTCTTTACGGTCTGAGTCTGCGCATCTGGTATCTCGTTCTGCCTCGCCTCAGCGATGTGCGCGACGCGATCGAGCAGCACTGGCAACTCCACGAGGCACTGAAAGCGGGAGACGAGGCACGAGCCGAGGCTAGTATCCAGCAGCATATCCTTGAATTTCAACACAGGATCAAAGCCGTGTTGTAACGGCAGGGCACCTGCCAGGTTCGTAGCAGGCGCTTTAGCGCCGTCAGGCCGCGTCGTGTGGTACGTAGCCCGGTACGCGGACGTAGCCCGGTACGCGGACGTAGCCCGGTACGCCGCATCTTGCCGTCCGCAGATGATTCGCTTGAAGGGAGGTGGTTACCGCATCACAACTGACTACAGTTTTCTGTGAGGAAGTAAGGGAATCCGCCCGCTTGTACGTCACATAGTACCTACACACAGGAGGGAAAGAACAAATGAAGGAAGCAAGCTATAGTCTATTGGTTCTGCTGGTGATGGCCGGACTCGTTCTCGCCAGTGCCGGCTGTCAGCCCGCCGCGCCGGAGGCCACCGAGCCGCCGGCCGCTGAGCCGACGGAAGAAGCCGCTGAGCCAGCCGTTGCAGCAACCGAGGTGCTCAAGGTGGGTGTGTTGAGCCCGTTTAGTGGGCCGGGCGCTCGCACCGGCGAGGAGATCAAAGGGGCCGTTGAGCTGGCCTTCGAGGCGATCGATTACCAGATCGGGCAGTACGAGATCGAGCTTGTGTGGATCGACTCGCAATCCGACCCGGCCAAGGGCGCGCAGGCCTATGAGCAGGCGGTCGTCCAGGACGGCATCCAGGCTGGCCTGCTCGACTGGCACAGCTCGGTAGCGGTGTCCTGCATGGACATCGCGGCCAAGCACAAGATCCCGCACTTCTTCGGGTTCGCGGCCACCGAGGTGATCAATGAGAAGTACGAGTCCGACCCGGAGAAGTACAGTTACTGGATGGGCAAGACCTGGCCCAGTGCGTACAAGTTGAGCATCGCCTACGTGACCGCGTTGGAAGATGCCATCGCGGCCGGCACGTGGGCGCCCGAGAAAAAGACCGCCTTCATCTGGGGCGAGGACACCGACTGGGGCCGCAGCTTTGGCGGTGCGATCAAGGGACAGTTCGAGGACGCCGGTTGGGAAATCGTAGGTGAAGACTACTTCCCCCTCGAGCAGTCCGAGTTCTACCCATTGTGGAACAAGGTCAAGGATCTGAATCCTGCTGTGATCGCGGGCACCAGCACGACACCGCCGCAGATTTCGGCGTTGATCAAGCAGGCAGACGAGGTGGGCCTGGAGGGCTTGATCGTCGCCGATGGTCTGGGCTGGGTTGGCGAGTGGTACGATCTCACCGGCTCCTCGTCCAACTATGTGTTGGATCAGATTCCGCAGTTTGCGTCAGCCGAGGCCCAGCAGTGGGCCGTGGATTTTGAGGAGAAGTATGGTATTGCCCCTGGCCCTTCGGCCGCCGGGCAGTCCTTCGACATGGCCAACTTTTTCATCAAGGTCGCCGAGAGGGCACTCGAGAAGCACGGCGAGCTGACGAGCGAGACGCTATACGAGGTGGGGCAGAGTGAACTGTGGACCGGCCAGTTGGTCTACACGGACGGCATGATGCACACCCGCTACGAGTACAACGAGACGTCCATCCCCGACCCGGTTGTGGGTAAGGGCTACTTTATCTTCCCGGTCCTGCAGTACATGGACGGGGAAGGGATCATCGTCTGGCCCGACGAATGGGCCACGGGGAAACTGGTCGGCAAGGGAGCCGAGGCCATCCGCACTGAGCCTGAGCCTGTCGAAGCGACCAGGGAGTTCAAGCTGGGCGTGCTGGCACCGTTCAGCGGGCCGTCCGCGCGCACTGGCGAGGAGTTCAGGGGCTCTGTCGAGATGGCCTTTGAGAACATAGACTACCAGATCGGCGACTACAAGATCGAGCTGGTCTGGGTCGACTCGCAGTCCGACCCCGCCAAGGCCACCCAGGCCTACGAGCAGGCCATCGTCCAGGATGGCATCCAGGCCGGCGCGCTGAACTGGCACAGCTCCGTCGCGGTTGCCTGCATGGACATCGCGGCCAAGCACAAGATCCCCCACTTTTTCCCGTTCGGGGCCACCGAAGTGATCGACGAAAAGTGGCACGGCGACCCGGAAAAGTACGGCTACTGGCTGAACAAGGGCTGGCCTATTCCCAAAAAGCTGAGCATCTCCTACGTCGAGGCACTGGAGAACGCTATCGAACGCGGCCTGTGGACGCCTGATGAAAAGACCGTGGCCATCTACGGCGAGGACACCGACTGGGGCCGCTCCTTCGCGGGGGCCATCACGGGGCAGTTCGAGGATGCTGGCTGGGAGATCATAGCTGAGGAATACGTGCCCCTCGAGCAGACCGAGTTCTATCCGCTGCTCAACAAGTTCAAGGACATGAACCCGGCCGTCGTAGCCGGCACCATCACAGGGTTGCAGACCTGCTCTGCCTTCATCAAGCAGGCAGACGAGGTGGGCCTCGAAAGCTTCCTCGTCGCTGATGGCCTCGGCTGGTTCGGCGAGTGGTACGAGCTGATGGGCAGTTCCTCCGACTACGCGCTGGACCAGATCCCCGGCTGGGCGACCGACGAGGGCAAAGCCTTCGCCCAGGAGTTCGAGGCCAAGTATGGCTTCCCACCCAGTTCGTCAGCCGCCGGGCTCGCCTACGACGGCATCAACCTGTTCATCCAGTCCGCCCAACACACCTTTGACGAATACGGCGAGTTGACCAGTGAAACACTCTACACGTGGGCCAGCGAGAATCTGCAGACCGGCAAGTGGTCCTACACCGACGGCATCGTCATGAGCGAGTACAAATACACCCCCGAGACCGTTCCCGACCCAGTGGTCGGCCCGGGCTACTACATCTTCCCGGTACTCCAGTACTTTGATGGCGTTGGCAAGGTCGTTTTCCCGACCGAATGGGCTGAGCAGGACATCCAGCCCAAGCCGTGACAATCGCGTGCACAAGGGAAGGGTGGCATAGGTATCGCCACCCTTCCCACTCCCCTCTCGTTTTGGGGGAAAAGCGTCTTTGGAAGAAACGTGCACAAATCATGAAAGCAGGTGAGGCTCATGGTCATCCTCGAAACGCAAGAACTGCTCAAAACTTTTGGTGGTCTCACGGCGGTTAACCACGTTTCGCTGCACGTGGATGAGGGTGAGATCTTTGGATTGATCGGCCCCAACGGCGCAGGCAAGACCACCTTCATCAACTGCATCACGGGGACCTACACTCCCAGCGGAGGCCACGTCCACTTTCTCGGCGCGGACACGACGGGCCAACGTGCCGACGTCATGTGTCACAAGGGAATGGCGCGGACGTTCCAGATCTGCCAGCCCTTTCCCCAACTGACCGCCCTGGAGAACGTGCTCGCCGGCGTCATCTTTGGCTCGACACACGAGCATAGCTTGCACCCGGAAGAGGTCGCGGAGGAGATATTGGACTTTGTCGAATTCTCCATGCCCAAGGACATCCGTGCCGAGCAACTGAACACCGTCCAGCTCAAGCGGATCGACCTGGCCCGGGCGCTGGCGTGCCGGCCCAAGTTATTGCTCCTCGACGAGCTGGCAGCCGGCCTGACCACGGGCGAACTGGGCGACCTGATGGACATCATTCTCAAGATCCGGGATGGCGGCGTCACGATTTTGATGGTCGAGCACATCATGCGGGTCATTATGGGGTTGTGCGACAGAATCGCGGTGATCCAGTACGGCACCAAGATCGCCGAGGGACCGACCCAGGAGGTTGCCAACGACCCCAAGGTGCTGGAGGCATACCTGGGAGAAGGCCACACAGTTGACTAGCTTCCACCAGCCGGGCAGTGCTGGATCGAAGGAGTTGATATGATGAAACCATTGCTCGAATTAGAAAACGTGGATGCCGGATACGGTTTCTTGCAAGTGCTGTGGGGTGTGTCCCTTCACGTCGGAGAGGGGGAATTCGTGTGCCTGTTGGGCGCGAACGGCGCGGGCAAGACCACCACGCTCAAGACGATCGCCGGTTTCATCCCCCCCAAGGGAGGAGACGTCCGGTTCAATGGACAGTCCATCGTCGGCAAACCGGCACACACGATCAGTGGCATGGGTATCAGTTTCGTCTCCGAGGAGTTGAACCTGTTCACCAACATGACGGTTCGGGAGAACCTCCTGCTGGGTGCCTACAACATCCGCGACAAAAACGAACAGTTAGAAGCCCTCGGTTTCGTCTATGATCTCTTCCCTCGACTGAAAGAGCGGGAAAAACAGTTGGCCGGCACCATGAGCGGCGGCGAACGCAAGATGCTGGCCATCGCCAGAGGGATGATGTCCCAACCAGAGTTGCTCCTGGTGGACGAACCGTCCCTCGGCCTGGCCCCTCAACTGGTCACGAACGTCTTCGACGCGCTGGTGGTACTCCAGAAGCGCGGCGTGACGATCCTGCTGGTCGAGCAGAACGTCGCCAGCGCGCTGCGCATCACCGATCGCGGGTACGTCCTCGAACAAGGGAAGGTAGCCATCGAGGGCGAAAGCGTGGACCTGACCCACAATAAACACGTCAGATCTGCGTATATGGGTGTTTAGCAGCCTATTGAGTGCTGATAAGGGAGGTTTCGAATGGCACCAGTGCAGTACAAACCTTCATTCTGGGAAAAGCTGCTTTGGAGCATCAAGGCCAAGACAGCGGCCTGGCTCGTGATCCTGCTCAGTCTTGTGTCTGTCGTCGTGATCGGCGTGTACGCTGGCCCGTCGCAGCTTGCAAACACCCTCATCGCCGGCGGCATGTGGGCCCTGATGGGAGTGGGATTGGCCTTGGTCTTTGGCGTCATGAACATCTCTCATTTTGCTCACGGTGAATCGTTCATGGTGGGCGCTTACGTCGCCTACTCCATCTTTACTCCACTTCAGAACCGCCTCGCCGAAAGTCCCAAACCATTCCTGAGCGCGGTTGCGCCGTTTCTGGGGATGGTCCTGGCAGCTTTGACCGGCTTCGTCCTGGGCGCTGCCATCGAGAAGGTGATCTTTTACCCACTGCGCGTTCGCACGCGAAAAGGGTGGGTGATGAACGCCTTCCTGCTGACGGTCGGCATCTCATTCGTGATGACGAACGGCGCGACGCTGATACTCGGCCCCAACTTTCGCGGCATCACCCGCTACTGGGATGTACCCCCGCTGGAATTCCTGGATGTGCGGCTGGCGGTGGATCGCATTGCTGCTTTCTTCGTCGCAATGATCAGCATTATGGCCTTGTGGCTCTTCCTCCGGAAAACGCGCACGGGGCGGGCGATTCGTGCCGTGTCCCAGGATGAGGCCGGAGCCGAGATGGTCGGCATCAACGTGAATGGGATCCAGACCTTGACCTTCGCCCTGGCTACGGCACTGGCCACACTTGCAGGTGCGAGCCTCCTGTTTATGTTCCCGGCCTACCCAACTGTGGGATTAAGGCCGCTGTACATAGCCTGGTACGTGGTCATGTTAGTTGGCCTCGGCAACGTCGCCGGCTCCATCGCTGGCGGTTTCATCGTGGCGATCCTCCAGACGCTCACGCAGCAGTTCATCGGCGTCGCGTGGGAGGACGTCGTACCTGTCGCAGTCATGATCCTGGTGCTGCTATTCGTGCCATCCGGCATTTTTGGCAGCGAGGTCAAGGGTGTCCAGGAGCAGTAAGGGGGCAATGCACATGAATAACGAGAAAACGCTAAAGAGCAAGCGAGCGCCAGCCTCGACGAGCACATGGGGAAGGTTTACGACAGCGCTGGGCCGCGTCGGGGTTTCCCCACTGGGATTGGCTTTGTATATCGTCGTTGCCCTGCTGCCTCTGATCCCCCCGTTCGATCAGGAGCACATCCTGCGTTGGCTGATCATGGGCGCTTTTCTGGGCGCCCAGGCGGTCGCCTTTGACTTTACCGGCGGCTACATCAACGTCGTCAACTTTGGCTTTGCCGCTGTCCTCGGCCTGGGCGCCTACACGTCGGCCATCCTCTCGAACGAGTTGGGTATCGTCACGATTCACCCGGGCTGGTCACCCTGGATCACTATCTGGATCGGCGCGTTGGTCGCCGGCATATTGGGGCTTCTCCTGGGCTGGCTGACACTGCGACTGCGCGGCATCTACGCCGCTGTGATGGCCTGGTTTGTGGGAATCGCCTTGATGGGACTGGCAAACAACCTGACCGACATAACTCGCGGCTCGCTGGGGTTTAGCCCATGCCCCCTCATAGAGACGACCTCCAACCTTCCGTATTACTATGTCATCCTGGCCATGTTGGCGCTGACGTACGTCACGCTGAGGCTGGTGACCAAGTCGCGCCTGGGATTGGCCTTCCGATGCATCGGCCAGAACATCGACGCCGCCCGGGCTTCGGGCATCAACCCCACCCGTTACAGGATCATCAACTTTACCCTGTCCTGCGTCTTCGCCGGCCTTTTGGGTGGTTTCTACGCCCACTACATCGGCAGCCTGACTCCCAAGACGGTCATGCACACGTCAAAGACCGTCGAGATACTGTCGCTGGCCTACATTGGCGGGCGGGGGAGTCTCTGGGGGGGGGTAGCCACGGCGTTCCCCTTCGTCTTCTTCATAGAATATCTGAGGTCAAACCTGGCCGACCTCCCCGGCCTGCACATGGTGATCTACGGAGTGCTGATGATCCTGGTGATGATCTTTTATCCCCAGGGTCTGGCGGGCCTCTACAGGTGGGCCGTGGATAGGATAAAATCATCTCGGTTGAAGGGAAAATAAAGGTGCGCGCACACCGCCATAGCGACAGGAGGTAAGGAGTATGGCAATGATTCGCAACTGGATCGAGTTCCTCTCGCCCACGGACGTAGAACAGATCCACAACACGAGCATAAAGCTGTTGGGCACCGTCGGCGTCCGGTTCCCTGCGGACGATGCGATTTCCATCTTTGAGGGACACGGCGTCAAGACCGACGGCCACACCGTCTATCTCGACGAGAAGCAGGTGATGCAGGCCCTCGAGACAGCCCCGGCACAGTTCACAATCCACGCCCGAAATCCCGACAAGAGTGTGACCGTCGGCGGTGGTGAGCCGGTCTTTGCGCCCGGCTACGGCGCGCCATTCGTCATAGATGCCGAGGGCGGCAAGCGCCTGGCGACGATGCGGGACTATGAGAACCTGGTGCAGTTGGCCGACGCGCTGCCCAACCAGGACTTGAGTGGCCATCTACTGGTGGGACCTGGGGACGTGCCAGCGCCTACCGCCCACCTGCGCATGCTCCACGCCGGCATGGTGCATTCTGACAAGCCCTTCATCGGCAGTACCGAAGGAGCGGTGGGAGCGCACCACACGATGGCGATGGCGGCGATTCTCTTCGGAGAGCAGCCAGAGCGGCCGGTGACCATCGGCGTGGTCAACTCGCTTAGCCCACTGGGCTACAGCGACGAGATGCTCCAGGCCTTGATGACCTACGCCCGCGCGCGGCAGCCCTTGATCATCGCCGCGATGGTCCTGGCCGGCTCCACCGGCCCCGTCACGCTGGCGGGCGTGCTGGCACAGCAAAATGCCGAGCTTTTGGCAGGCATCACGTTGGCCCAGCTCATCAGCCCGAGGACTCCCGTCGTCTACGGCGCTACCTCGACCAACCTGGACATGAAGACCGGAGGTCTGTGCATCGGCAGTCCGGAACTGGCGCTCATCGTGACGGCTACCGCACAGATGGCGCGGCACTATGGGCTTCCGTACCGCGGCGGCGGCGCGCTGACCGACGCTCACAGCCCTGACGCCCGGGCCGGCTTTGAGGCGATGCTCAGCCTGTTGACCACCGTCAACAGCGGTATGGACTTTGTGCTGCATTCAGCGGGCATCCTCAGCTCGTATCTCGCCTTCTCCTACGAAAAGTTCGTGCTCGACGACGAGATGTGTGGCATAATGCACCGCTACCGGCGCGGCATCTCCGTCACGCCGGACACCCTGGCGTACGACGTGATCGCCCAGGTTGGATCTGGCGGCAACTTTTTGATGGAGAAACACACGCTGAAGCGTTGCCGCACCGAGTTCTGGCAGCCAGCGCTCTTCGAACGGGTTGACCTGGCAGCGTGGCAGACGGCCGGATGCCCAGACGTCGTGGGGCAAGCCCGCCAGCGCTGGCAGCGGTTGCTGGCTGAGCACCAGGACCCACCCCTGGATGAGACGACGACCCGCCAGTTGCAGTCCTTCGTGGACGAACACACGCGCTGATATACCCACGTCAGGGAGGTGAACACACGTTAGTGGGCAAGAGGATGACACGCAACCCGATCACGCGTGAAATCTAAATCCTGCACCCAGGGTTTTCCGAAACCATCGGAGACCCAGACAGAGGACGGAGGGCGCGTATGTAGCATCGAGCAGTTCGTGCCATTTGGACAGCTTTCTGAACGTTTCACAAACACCATAAATTCGCAGCAGAACAAGGAGAAAAACAAAATGAGCGAGATACTGGAACAAATCTCTACGGCCGTCATCGAGGGCGATCTGGACAAGATCACCGATCTGACCCAGGACGCGCTGGACGATGGCCTGAGTGCCAAGGAGATCCTGGACAACGGGTTGATGGCTGGTATGGACTATGTCGGTGCCGAGTTCAAGGCTGGCAACATGTTCGTGCCCGAGGTGCTGCGTTCCGCCAGGACGATGCAGACCGCGATGGACATCCTCAAACCGCTGCTGGCTGAGAGCGGGGCAAAGATGGTCGGTAAGGTCGTGGTGGGCACGGTCAAGGGTGACCTGCACGACATCGGCAAGAGCCTGGTCGGCATGATGTGCGAGGGCGCTGGATTTGAGGTGAAAGACATCGGCAAAGACGTCGCGCCCGAGGCCTTTGTGGAGGCGGTCAAGGAATTCGCGCCTGACATCGTCGGGATGTCGGCCCTGCTGACCACGACCATGCGCGCGATGGAGCAGGCGATCAAGGCCCTGGAGGAGGCCGGCCTGCGCGACAGGGTGAAGGTGATGGTCGGTGGTGCCCCGGTGACTCAGGCGTTTGCCGATCAGATCGGCGCCGACGGCTACGCCTCGAACGCTGCCTCGGCGGCCGACCTGGCCAAGCAGCTTGTGGCCACAGCCTAGCGTCGCCTGCAGGACAAGATGCCAGGCGAGGCCAGCCCACCGGGCCTGTCCCGCAGAATTTAAAGAAAGGAGTCCTTCTAAATGAGGACAAACTATCGGATCAATTCAGGTGTGCGCTTTCAGATGCTCTCGCAGGACCAATTGGAAGAGTTATTCTGGGGCGTGCTTCACGTGTTAGAGTACACGGGGCTCGAGGTACATCACGAAGAATCACGGGAGATTCTCAAAAAAGCGGGGGCATGGGTGGACGGCAAGCGGGTGCGCCTCCCATCCTACCTGGTGAAGAGATCTCTGGAGATGGCACCGCGCAGCTTTACTCTGTTCGCCCGCGACGGCAATCGCAAGCACGACATCCACATCGGCCCCGGCCGGGCGCACTTTGGCCCCGGCCCCACCTGCCCCAATTTCATCGACGTGGAGACGCTGGAGCGCCGACCCTACGTCAAGAGCGACGTACCCCTCGTAGCCAAGGTGGTCGATGCGCTGCCCAACATCGACTTTTGCGAGTCGCTGGGCACCGTCGGCGACGTTCACTACGACCTGGGCGCGCTCTACGAATTCGCGGGCATGTTCCCCAACACGAGTAAGCCGATCGTGGCCTGGTCCTACGACAAGTTCGACTCGGACGGCATCCACAAGATCGCCATCACCGAAGCCGGTGGCCAGGAGGCCTTTGAGAAGCGCCCCAACTATGTCCACTATTGCGAGCCGCTGTCGCCACTCGTCAGCACCTTTGAGGCGCTCGACAAGCTGGTCTTTGCTGCCCGGCATCGCATACCGTTGGTCTTTACCCCCTGCCCCATCGCCGGCGGCACCGCCCCGGTCACGGCGGCCGGCATCATCACGCAGGCGGCGGCCGAGTCGTGGATGGGGCTGACCATCGCCCAGGCGATCCAGCCCGGCCTGCCCTTTATCATGGGCGGGGTGTTGTCCGTGATGGATATGAATTCGATGATCCTGGCCTACGGCGCGCCCGAGCTGTCGCTGATGATGGCCGGGCTCACCGAGCTGGCCCACTACGCCGGCCTCCCCCTGTGGCAGACGGGCGGCTGCACCGACTCAAAGACGTTTGACGAGCAAGCGATCATCGAGGGCTCTCTCTCCGCTTTCTTCTCTGCCCTCAGCGGCGGTGACCTGTGCCACGATGTAGGCTACACCGAGAGCGCCATGACTGGCTCGGTCTTCCAACTGGCGGCCATGGACGAGGCCATCGGGTATTCCCGGCGCATCACCCGCGGCATCGAGGTGAACGAGGACACGCTGGCCGTCGACGTGATCCACAACGTGGGCCCCAACGGCCACTATCTACGCGAGCCGCACACGCGCCGCTACTACAAGACCGAGTTCTGGTACCCCAACCTGTGCGACCGGCGCAATTTTGAGGAATGGGACATGATGGGCCGGACGACCATGAAGGATCGGACCATCGCCCGCGTGCAGGATATCCTGGCCAGCCATCAGCCATCTCCCATCAAGCCCGAGACGGACAAGGTCATCCGGGAAATGCTGGAAGAGGCCGAGGATCGCGTCAGACAGGGTAGCTGAGATCTAGGAACTTGATGAGGGAGAGAAAAACGATGAGCAGACTTTACGAACGACTGTCAACGGCCATTTTGGAAGGGGATAACGACAAGACGTACAAGCTGGTGCAGAAAGCGTTGGATGAGGAATTGGTACCCAAGGACATCCTGGACAATGGGCTGGTCGTGGGGATGAACGAGGTGGGCGTCCGTTTCAAACGCGGCGACATGTTTGTGCCCGAGGTGCTGATGTCGGCCGATGCGATGCAGGCCGGGCTGGAACTGTTGCGCCCGCAACTGGTCGCCAGCGGTGCCAAGCTCATTGGCAAGATCTTGATGGGGACCGTCAAAGGTGACCTGCACGACATTGGCAAGAATCTGGTCGGCATGATGTGCGCGGGCGCCGGCTTTGAGGTCATCGACCTGGGCTTTAACGTCGAGCCGGAAAAGTTCATCGAAGCGATCAAAGAACACCAGCCCGACATCGTGGGTATGTCGGCGTTGCTGACGACCACGATGCGCGCCATGGGGCATACCATCAAGGCCATCGAAGAGGCCGGGCTGCGCGACAAAGTCAAGATCATGGTCGGTGGCGCACCAGTCGACGCCGAATTCGCCAAGCGCATCAGCGCCGATGGGTATGGCTCCAACGCACCGTCCGGTGTAGAACTGGCCAAGCAGTTTGCCAGCGCCAAACCCTAAGGGTTTTCCGAAACCCTTAGGGTTTTAGAGACAGGAGATCAGACCATGCAGGTAAGGAAAACCAACTATCTAGTGAATGCCACGCCCACGCTCGAGGTGCTCACCCAGGATGAGATCGAGGCTATCTACTTCTCCGCCCTGCGGGTGTTGTACGAGACGGGCGTCCGTGTATACGACAAAGAAGGCGTAAAAGTCGCTTACTCAGGCGGCGCCATCGTCGAGGACACGACGGACGACAGCAGCCTGGTCAAGATACCACCCTGGATGGTGGACCGGGCCCGGGCCACGCTGCCCAAAAAGGTGGTCGTGGTCGGCCCCGATCGCAAGCATCGCATGGAGCTGTACAAGAACCAGATTTACTATGGTTCGGGTTCCGACACGCCGTTCACCATTGACCCCTACACGGGCAAGCGGCGGCGCGCCACGTATCAGGACGTCAAGAACTTTGCCCGGCTGGCCCAGGCGCTGCCCAACATCGACTTTCACATGTCGCTGGGCATCGTGCAAGACACGGCCGTCGGCACCTACGACCGCTGGCAATACCTGGCCATGCTCGAAGGGACCAACAAGCCCATCAACATCACGGCCGTCGACCTGGAAGGTGTCCGCGATCAGCTCGAGATGGCCTACGTCCGCGTGGGTGGCGAGGAGGAATGGAAGAAAGGCCCCATCTTTTCGCTGTACATCGAGCCGGTGTCACCGCTGAGCCACTCCGAAGAGGTGGTGCAAAAGCTGCTCTTCGCCGCTGATCACGCCATCCCCTTCGTCTACACGCCCTGCCCTCTGGCTGGCGCTACATCGCCCACCACGCTGGCAGGCACGGCGGTGCAGGCCCTCACCGAGAGCCTGTTCGGTATCGTCCTCAGCCAGTTGCGCAAGCCGGGCGCGTCACTCATCATCGGCGGCCTGATGTCGAACATGGACATGTTGACCACCGTCTACTGCTACGGCTCGCCCGAGATGGCGCTGCTCAGCGCGGCCTACACCCAGATCACCAAGTGGCTGGAGGTGCCCGAGTATGAGACGGCCGGCTGCTCCGACGTCAAAATGTTCGACGAGCAGGCAGCGATGGAGGCCACCATCAACATCGCCACGGCCGGCCTCATCGGCGGCAACATGATCCACGACGTGGGCTACATCGAACAAGGCCTGACCAGCTCCATGGAGATGATGGTCGCATCGGACGAGATCATTGACATGGTCAAACGCATCCTGCGCGGCATCCCCGTCACCGATGAGACCCAGGCGCTCGACGTGATGGAAGACGTCGGACCTGGTGGCCACTACCTGGAGCACGATCACACGTACCACCGCTTCAAGAACGAGATCTGGCGGCCCAAGCTGCTGGACCGCCTGAACTGGGAGAACTGGGAACTGGCCGGCAGCAAGACCCACCGCGAGCGCGTGCACGAGCGCGTGATCGAGATCCTCGAGACCGAGACCGAGCCACTCGTCGACGAGGCGATGTACAAGGAACTGCGTCACATCTGTGAACTGGCCGATGCACGGCACAAGGACGAAGAGCTGGACGTACAGATGTTTGTGTAGGCCAAGCGGCCAACGGCGGCTATGCCGCTTGACCAAACTTGGCCCCTCTCCCACGCCAGGAGAGGGGCCAGTACGGGTTCTGGCGAGGTAACGCATTGGAAACCGGAAATGACTCTCCATACAGCCTGGTGCTGGGCATAGATACTGGCGGCACGTACACCGACGGCGTGCTCCTCGAATACCACTCGCGCCGGGTACTGGCCACGCACAAGAGCCTGACCACCAGGCGTGACTTTAGCATCGGCATCGAGCGGGTCATCGAGCATATCCAGATCGAGGACCCATCGGCCATCAAAATGGTCTCGATCTCGACCACGCTGGCCACGAACGCCATCGCCGAGGGCAAAGGCAAACGGGTCGCGTTGCTGCTGATCGGCTACGACCCAGACCTTGTTAGATCATTCAAGATGGAGGGGCGCTTTGCCACCCCGAATTACTACTACTTTGCTGGGGGCCACGACCTCTACGGCCGGGAGAAGCAAGCGCTGGACCTGCCGGCCATTCTGGCCAAGATCAGCGAGATCAAGGGCCAGGTAGACGCCATCGCTGTCTCCAGCTATTTCAGCCCGCTCAACCCAGAGCACGAAAACCGGGTGTACCGGGCGGTTTCCAGCATCTGTGACCTGCCTATCGTGCTGGGACACCAGCTCTCGACCAAGCTGGGTTCCGTGGAACGCGCCACGACGGCCGCCCTCAACGCCTCGTTGCTGGCCGTCTTGCAGGACTTTAGCATCGCCGTGCGACGGGCGATGGAGCGCCGTCAGATTGACGCCCCGCTCATGGTCGTGCGCGGAGACGGCACGCTGATGAGCGACGAGTTCGCCGCTCGCACGCCGGTCGAGACGATCCACTCCGGGCCGGCAGCCAGCGCTATCGGCGGCCGCTTCCTTACAGAGCTGGACGATGCGCTGGTGGTAGATGTCGGCGGCACAACAACTGACATCGCGCTCATCCAGGACGGGCGCGTGACGGTCAGCGAGGAGGGCGCGACCGTTGGCCATTACAAGACAGCCGTCCAGGCGGCCAACCTGCTCTCCATCGCTCTGGGCGGCGACAGCCACATCGCCCTGAATCGTGAAGGGCAAATCGCCATCGGGCCCGAGCGCGTCGTCCCCCTGGCTCACCTGGCCTGGCAACACCCCCAGGTAGGAAAACGTCTCAAGGCCCTGTCACGGCGGGCGTGGGCACAGGCCACACCCGACTGGCTGGAATATTGGTACCTGTTGCGGGAGCCCGGCGATCGGAATCGCGAGGACGGGCATCTACTGCAGACGGCACAGCAAAAGGCGCTGGTCGAGTTCCTGCGCGACGGTCCCAAGCCGGTGCCGGAGATCATCAAGCATCTCGACGTGTTGCACGTGGCACAGATCAGCGTCCAGGAACTGTTGCGTCAGGAGGTCATTGGCAAAGCGGGCCTGACACCCACGGACCTGATGCACATCGAGGGAAAGTATGCCCCCTGGGACATTGAGGCGTCGTCGCTGGCCCTGCAGGTATTTGCCCACTATCAGTTTCGGGATCCGGGCGAACTTGGCCAGGAAGTGTGGCACCGGGTCACCGAGATGATCGTCCACGCCATCATCACCTATCTCAGTGGCAAGACCCTGCCCCTGCCTGATGGGCAGGCCCCAGAAAATGACGACGACATCGGGTGCTGGTTCTTTTACAACGCTCTCTACGACACCCACCCGCAACTGGAGACCCGCTTCCGGCTGCGCCAGCCCATCATCGGCATTGGTGCGCCAGCGAGCTTTTTCCTGCACGACGTCGCCGATGCGCTCCACACCGATCTGATCCTGCCCGAGCACCACCAGGTCGCCAACGCGTTGGGCGCTATCGCCGGCAGCGTCATGGTGGCCGAGGAGATTCTGATCTATCCGATGTTATCGAGTTCGGGGTTGGAGGTGCTTGGCTATTACGTGCAGACGTCCGACCACGGCGACCGGCAGACTGACCGCGGCGGCCAGCAGACTGGCCGCTTGGAGTTCGAGGAGTTGGAAGACGCGCTGACCCGTGCCCGCGCGCTGAGCAAGGAGCGCGCGCTGGGCGCAGCCCTGCGCTCCGGCGCGGACAACCCGCAGGTGGTCGTGGAACAACTGACCGACGGCCTGGACACCTATCGCATTCGGGCAAAAGCCATGGGAAATCCACGTCTGACAGGCTAAGACCAGAAACCGTGATCCATCTTAATCCTGCCGATCCGTGTTCTTGTAGTGGAGGTAAACGAAATGGGTATGGAACTGATGCGGGTTGACACCCAACGCGCCTACGAGCTGATCTGGGACAAGATCACCACGCTGGAGATGGCCCCCGGCGCACCGATCAACGAACAACAGTTGGCGCGGGAACTAGGTATGGGCATGGTGCCGGTGCGCGAGGCACTCCGATTGCTGGCCCACGAAAACCTGGTCGTCGTCACACCCCGTCACGGCCTGTACGTGGCCGACGTCAACGTATCCGACCTGGAACAGATCAGCGAGATACGCCTCCCGCTGGAGGCGCTCTGTGCCCGTCTGGCCGCCCAGCGGGCCACCCCCGACGACCTGGTCGTTCTGGAGGCGCTGCGCCAGGAGCAAGCCACTGTTCCAGCCGAGGACAGCCATCGTCTCTTCGATCTGGATCACAAGTTCCACCAGGCGGTTGCACAGGCGGCTCAGAACAAGTATCTGGCCCAAACGCTTGACCATTTGTTCGGCCTGTCGCGGCGACTGTGGTACCTGGTCTTGCCTCACATGGGCTATTTGCCCGCCGCCGTCGAGGAGCACCTGGACCTGGTGGAGGCGATACGCGCTGGCGACGCTGACCGCGCCGGGCATATCATGCACGATCACGTAGAGGAGTTTACCGCCAAAGTGCACGCAACCTTGACGGCAAACAAGGGAATCCTGGCTTAGCGGGGAACGTGCAAAACGACGTGCTGCTGGAGAATGCCATTTCAGCTATCAAGGAGGCAATGGAGAGGTGAAACCGCTTATCCAAGTGTTAGACGACAGGGAGTTGTGGGATATTCACCCGAAAACCCATCGTCAACCAGTGTTATGATGCCACGGGATTCCGCGACCTGGTCGCCATGGCATCGGAAGTGGCGGGCGGGCTGGACAACCTGCAGCGTGCGCCATTCGTCGCGCCGTTGGTATGTATCACGAGCCCGCTCACGTTGCGCCGCGATGCCTGTGAGGTCATCATGGGCAGTGCCGAGTTCTCACTCCCCCTGTTTGTCCTGGGGGGCCCGATGGCAGGGGCCACTGCGCCTTCGACACTGGCCGGGTCCCTGACAATGGCGAATGCTGAGGTATTGGCTGCGATCGTGCTGGCCAAGGCCGTCAATGAAGCGGCCCCGTTCATTTACGCCAGTTGGGCTCGCACAATGGACATGAAGTATGCCAACGTGGCCCTCGGCGCACCAGAGTTCGGCATGTTGCGGGTAGCGTCGGCCCAACTGGCTCGAATGTATGGCTTGCCATGTGGAGGGGGCGGCCTGCTGACCGACTCCAAGCTTCCAGATGCCCAGGCCGGGTACGAGAAACTCGGGACGGCATTGCTCCCCGCCTTGGCCGGGCTGAACATGATTTGTGGTGCAGCCGCCTATGGGGCCGAATTGGTCCTCACGTTGGAAGGCTATGTCATTGATGACGAAATTGTCGGCTGGGTCAAGCGCGTGCTGGCAGGTTTTGCGGTTGACGAGGAACGTCTGGCCCTCGATCTCATCGCTGCCCAAGGCCCGGGCGGCCAGTTTGTCCAGGAAGAGCACACCCTGCGCTATTTCCGCCAAGAGATGTGGATCCCCGCTCTCTCGGATCGCGCTGGCGTCACTGGCTGGATACAACGGGGTGGGCTTGACATACGTGCCCGGGCCCGTGAGCTGATCGAGAAAAAGCTCAGGCAGTACCAACCGCTTTCATTGCCCGAGGACATGGCAACGCGACTTCAGGCAATCATTGATCGCAGCGTGGCAGAGTCACACAAGGCGAAATAGCGACCCATAAATTGCCTGGTTCTATCAACTCCCGATTTGGTATCAGGGACAAGTCATTCTTGAAAAACAAGGAGGCAGGAGACTATGATCTATCCCGAATTGCACTTTAAGCCGAGAGCATACGTGCTCAATGACGACCAGATTGAGCAGATCCACCTGGCTACGTTGGAGGTGCTGGAACGCACCGGCGTCCAGATCACGCACCCACGGGCGCTAGAGTTGCTGGGCGGTGCTGGCGCGCGCGTGGAGGGTAACCGGGTCCATATTCCCTCCTGGATGGTCGAGGACGCGATACACACAGCCCCCTCCCGCGTGGTGCTGGGCCGGCGCAACGGCGAACGTTCAGTTTTCCTGGAAGGAGACAAAGTCTGGTTCGGACCCAGTGTCGACTGCATCGACTACCTGGACCCGATCACGGACGAGCGCCATCGGTTCACCAGCGACGATTGTCGCGTCACCTCAACGGTTGCCGACGCTTTGTCCAACTACTCCTGGGTGATGACGATCGGCATGGCCGCCGACGTGCCGGCCGACATCGCCGACCGTGCGATCGCCCGACAGGTATTGACATACTGCGAGAAGCCACTGGTCTTTTGTTGCAAGGACGTCAACAGCACGCGCGACATCTATGAGATGTACCTGCTCGTCGCTGGCAGCGAGGAGCGCTTTCGGCAAGCACCAACCTGCGTTCACTACTCCGAACCCATCTCGCCGCTGTTGTATTACGATCCGGCCATTGAAAAGATACTTTTCTGCGCCGAAAAGGGTATCCCCCTGATCAACTACCCGGCACCGCAGGCCGGCAGCACGGCTCCAGCGACCTTTGCCGGCACAGTCGTTCAGGGGAACGCTGAATCACTCAGCGGCCTGGTCCTCGCCCAGCTTGTTCGGCCAGGGACGCCCTTCATCTACGGCGCTTTCGCAACTGTGATGGATATGAAAACGACAATTTTCTCCTACGCTGCGCCAGAGATGAGCTTGATGGTCGCCGCCCTGGCCCAGATGGCACAGGTCTACAAGCTGCCATACTTTGGCACTGCTGGTTGCTCCGACGCCAAGTTCCCCGACCCCCAGGCGGCCGCCGAGGCTACTTTCTCCTGCCTCAGCTCGGCGCTCACTGGCGCCAATCTGGTCCATGACTCGGGCTGGCTAGACCATGGAAGTGTCGCCTCGCCGGCCTACATGGTGCTCGTGAATGAAGTGCTCCACATGGTCAACCAGTACATGCAGGGAATGCCGGTGAGCGACGAGACGCTGGCGATTGACCTGATTGATCACGTCGGACCAGGCGGGCACTATCTGCAAGAGGAGCACACGTTGAGACATTTCCGCCAGGTGTGGTACTCGGACCTGTTTGACCGCACGATTCACGCCCAGTGGCTGGAGAAGGGCGCGAAACGCTTTGAGGAACGGCTGCGCGAGAAGACCATGAAGGTGATGGAACACGAGCCAGCGCCATTGCCTCCAGAAGTCATCAAAGAACTGGATCGAATGGCAAAGCATTGGGAGTAAGCTGTGGACAACTTGGGAACGTTCATCACCGCTTTTGTGCGGCAACAGGTGGCGCAGGCAGAGACGGAGACCCGCTACCGGCCGCCCCGGGTAGGCTTTGCCGATGCGACTGATCCCCGCTTTCCCCAGTTGCGGGAAATCTGCGAGCCAACCCATTCACTCCCGTCTGACCTGTTACCGGCAGCCCGGTCTGTGATCTCGTTTTTCCTGCCTTTTGCCGAGGAAATCGTAGACGCCAATCGGGCTCACCCGCACCAAGTGGCGCGCGAATGGGCACTGGCTTACGTCGAGACGAACACGCTCATCAACGACATCAGCCACCGGCTCATCGCTGCCCTGGCCGAGCAGGGCGTGAAAGCTGCGGCGGAGCCGGCTACGCACAACTGGGATCCGGTCACCCTCATCAGCCGCTGGTCACACAAGAGCGTCGCGGCTATCGCCGGCCTGGGTAGCTTTGGCCTGCACCACATGCTGATCACCGATGCTGGCTGCGCCGGGCGCTTTGGCAGCCTGGTGGTGGATGCGGTATTGGAACCGGCGTCATCGCCCGACGAACCGGTTGTCCAACGCTGTAGTTACTTTGTCGATGGCAGTTGCTTGGCTTGCGTACACCACTGTCCTACGGGCGCATTGACGGAAGCCGGGCTGGACAAGCAACTGTGTTATCGGTGGCTGTTGCACGTGGCCGACGGCTTCCGAGAGTTGGGCGTGGCCGACGCTTGTGGCAAGTGCGCCACCGGTCCCTGCGCCCTCGAATCCGCGGTCTGAGGGACAGCCAACGTCGCAGGCTGTTATTCTATCCCCAAATAACAAGGAGACAACACTCAATGATCAACTCTAACAACGTTATCCAGGTCACCCCTGGCATGCGAGTGCTCAGCGATGACCAGAAGGATCAGGTACACCAGGCCACATTGGAGCTCTTGCGCCGGACCGGGGTGCGGGTCCTGGTGCCCGAGGTGCGAGAACTCCTGTCCAAGGCCGGCTGCTGGCTCGACGACGATCGAGTGCGCATCCCACCTCAACTGATCGAATGGGCGATCCGCACCGCGCCGCACCGGGTGGTGATGTGCGACCGCGACGGCGACGCGGTGATGCCGCTGGAAGGCCGCAAAGGCTACTATGGCACGGGCTCCGACACGCCCTACGTCCTCGACGCCTACACCGGAGAACGGCGGCAGGCGGTCCTGGCCGACGTCGCCAACGTCTCGCGCCTGGTGGACGCCCTGCCCAACATTGATTTTCTGATGTGCATGGGCATCGCCTCCGACGTGACCGGGGCCATTTCGGACCTGTACCACTTTCGAGCGATGGTCTCTAACACCGTCAAGCCCATCATTTATACGGCATGGAGCCGACAGAACCTGGAGGACATCATCGAGATGGCCGAGGCGGTGGCGGGTGGAGCCGAATCGTTGCGGCGCAGCCCGTTCTGTGCCCTCTACAGCGAGCCCATCTCGCCACTGACACACGCGAAAGAGAGCTGCGAAAAGCTGCTGTACATCGCCAGCAAGGGCCTGCCGGTCGTCTACACGCCAGCCCCGATGATCGGTGGCTCGGCGCCTGTGACGGTGGCTGGCGCTCTGGTGCAGGCCACCGCCGAGCAACTCAGTGGGTTGCTGATCTGCCAGTTGATTCGAGAAGGCGCGCCGGTGATCGGGGCCGGTGGCATCCTGTACATGGACATGTCCAAGGGGCTCATCTCCTACGCCGCACCCGAGTTTATGCTGGCGATGACGGCCTTTAGCGAGATGTGTCACTACTACAAGCTGCCGATCTTTAGCTTCGCCGGCTGCTCTGATGCCAAGATGTTCGACCAGCAAGCCGCAGCCGAGGGCTCGCTGTGGATGTTGGTCACAGCGCTGGGCGGCGGGAACCTGATCCACGACGTCGGCTACGTCGAGTCGGGACTGACGGCCTCCTACGAGATGCTCGTCAGCATGGACGAGATCGCGGGCCTGGTCAAGCGTTTCATGCGCGGGGTGGAGGTCACGGAGGAAACACTGGCGTTGGACGTGATCGACCAGGTTGGCCCCGGTGGCCACTTCCTGGGCGAGGATCACACCTTGAAGCATTTTCGCCAGAACTGGGTCCCCAAGCTGCTGGACCGGTCGACGCGAGGGGAGTGGGAGGAGGGAGGCCAGCTCACCCTGAAAGACCGGGCCCAAGCCAAGGTGCGGGAAATCCTGGAGCAGTACCAGCCAGCGCCGCTGGACGAGGTGACGGCCGCTGAACTGGAAGCCGTTATCCAGCGGGCCGAGGAACGGGTGCCCTAGACTTATCCGACACGTCGATCGAATCCGGCAGGCCCAGAGTGCCAGGCTACTCCTAACCGGCGTGTACGCCGGCCTGGGGCCTGCACACAGCTCTGCCCCCTAGCACCGCCCCCACGGGTGGCACGGTGCTGGGGGGCAGATGGATACCGGCTTCGATCAGCGTTACATCGGAGCTACAGATGATCAGAACAGCTATCAACATGCTCAAGTCAACAGTTCCCCAGAGCAGCGCAGGTACGCCCGATCGCTCGGACATGGTCGGTTACCTGGCCGTGATGATCGCGACAGCGTGCTGGGGCACATCGGGGATATTCGTCAAGTTCGTTATGGCCAGCAGCAATGTCACCGCGCTTGCGCTCGCTTTTTGGCGCGATCTGTTTACATTTCTCGTGCTCCTGACCGGGGTGGGCCTACTGCGCCCGGCATGGCTGCGCGTCCAGCGGCACGATTTGCGCTGGCTGGTGGGACTGGGGGGCAGCCTGGGTATCTTTCACGTGCTTTGGAACCTGGGCGTGTTTCTCAACGGGGCCGCCGTCGCGACCGTGCAACAGGCGGCGATGCCGGCCATCGTCGCCGTGGCCGCATGGCTGATCTGGCGCGAGCCGCTGACCTGGAACAAGATATTGGCCATCATATTGACTTTCGCTGGCACGGTGCTGGTATCCGGGCTGGACGTCCTGGGGCAGGCCGAACTCACGCTGTCGGGGCTGCTCGTCGGGTTGGGCATCCCCTTTGGCTATGCCAGTTGGAACCTGTTTGGCAAAAAAGCCCGAGAGTGCTACAATCCCCTGGTGACCTTGACCTTTGGCTTTGGATTTGGTGCATTGGTGTTGCTCCCCTTTCAGTTTTTCACGCCCCAGCCCTGGCCCGTGCCCGGTTTGAGCTGGCTCTGGTTCGCTAGCCTGATTTTTATCTCTACCATCATCCCATTTTCTACGTACACGTTTGGGTTGGGACGGCTGCCAGCCAGCGTAGCGAGCATCCTGGCCATGACCGAAATCCCCATCGTCGCGGTCTATACGTACTTTTTACTGGATGAGGCACTGGCGGCCCACCAGGTTCTGGGCGCTGTGTTGGTCGTTGGCGGCGTTCTTCTGCTTTCGTGGCCCCGGCGGCGAAACGCTGCCGAATAGGGCACCGTTTTTAACTCCCCCCGAGATCGTCAGATCCCGGACACGTAACGGGGGCACGAACCTTCTCTGGAGAGAGCAATATGGCCAAGAAGAAAAAGCACATGCCTAAGACGATGCCCATGCGTGTGTTAGAGGAACACGGAATTTCGTATCAAGTACACCAGCACGCACACAAGCAATACACGGCCGAAGGTGTTGCGGAGGACCTGGGCATCCCTGTGGCCCAGGTGGTCAAGGCGATGATCATCCAGCGTTCCGATCGCCAGTTTGTGCTGGTCGTCGTACCTGGTGACCGGCGTCTCAGCCTCAAGAAAGTCGGCGCGGTGTTGAATGACAAGAACGTGAAGCTGGCCTCGGAGCGGGACGTACAGCGGGTGACCGGCTTCCAGGTGGGCGCGGTCTCTGTGTTGGGATTTCGACGGACGGACGTGCCCGCATATGTCGATCAGCACGTGATGGATCTGGAGCAGGCAGTCATCAGCGCAGGAGCACCCGTAGCTGGGCTGGCTCTCTCGCCCGATGCCCTCATGCAGGCATTGGAAGGAGCCGTGGTGGGCGATTTCTGCGAGGATGTGTGATTCGACGGTAATTTTGAACAAGGAGCAAACTGATGGAAACGATTCTGAAAAGCGCAAAGAAAACTGTGACGATCAGCCCCGAAAAGCCAACTGTGCTCATCGGCGAGCGGATCAATCCCACCGGCAAGAAGCGCCTGGCCGCCGCCCTCGCCGAGGGCAACCTGGACGTCGTCCGCAAGGAGGCCCTGGCCCAGCTCGAGGCCGGCGCCGACGTGCTCGACGTCAACGTGGGTGCCGCCGGCGTCGACGAGGTGGACCTGCTGCCTAAAGCCGTGCGCCTGGTCATGGAGACCGTCGCCGTGCCCGTGTGCATCGACAGCGCCGACGTCGACGCGCTGCGGGCCGCGCTCGCCGTCCACCGGGAGATGGCCCCGGAGGGCAAGCCGCTCATCAACTCTGTCAACGGCGAGGAGGATCGCCTGGAGCAAGTGCTCCCGCTGGTGGCCGAGTACGGGACGGCCGTCATCGGCCTGGCGATGGACGACGAGGGCATCCCCAACACGTCGGAGAGGCGACTGGCCGTGGCCCGCAAGATCGTCGGGCGGGCGGAGGCGCTGGGGATTCCGCGCGAGGACGTGGTCATCGACTGCCTGGCGCTGACGGTGGGCGCCGACTCGCAGGCCGGGGTGATCTCGCTGGGGGCGATGCGCCTGGTGCGGGAGGAGTTGGGCGTCAACATGACGCTGGGCGCAAGCAACGTCTCGTTTGGGCTGCCGGACCGGGAGGTGATCAACTGGGCCTTCCTGGCGATGGCGATCCAGAGCGGGGTGAACTGCCCCATCGTGGATGCGGCGAAAGTGCGCCTGGCGATTCTGGCGTCCGACCTGCTTCTGGGGCGCGACGACTATGCCATGCGGTACATCAAGGATTACAAGAAGCGCAGCAAAGTACGCAGCGAATAGGAGAACAGCGCTATGGATTTTCCAAAAACGGCGGACGTCGTCATCATCGGCGGCGGGGTGATGGGCGCCAGTACCGCCTACCACCTGGCCCTGAAGGGTTGCCGTAACGTGTTGCTGCTGGAACGAGAATCCTTCTTCGGCATGCAGGCCACGGGCAGGTGCGCCGGCGGCATCCGTCACCAGTTCGGCACCGAGATCAACGTCCGCATCTCTATGCTCAGCCTGCCGATGCTGGACCGCTTCGAGGAAGAGTTGGGCCAGCCGATTGACCTGCGGTATTGCGGCTATCTCTTCCTGCTGACCACCGAAAAAGACGTGGCGGCCTTCCGCCAGCAGGTCGAGATGCAGCAGCGGTTAGGCGCGCAGACAGAATGGCTGGAGCCAGCCGAGATCGCCCCCCTGGTGCCCCTGGTCAACCTGGAGGGAGTATTGGCCGGTACCTTCAACGCCCGCGACGGGCTGGCAGACCCCAGCAGCGTGGTCCAGGGGTACGTCTCCGGGGCACGGCGGCTGGGGGCCAAGCTGCTCAACGACGTCGAGGTGACCGACATCCGCGTCGACGGTGGCAAGGTGCAGGGCGTCGTCACCGACCAGGGAGAGGTGTCCGCTCCGGTCGTCGTCAACGCCGCTGGGCCGTGGCTCGGTCAAGTCGGCCAGATGGTCGGCGTCGATATCCCCGTCGTTCCCGTGCGCCGCCAGATCGTCGTCACGGGTCCCATCCCCGAGATTCCACCCGACTTTCCCTTCACCATCGACTTTGCCACGGGCCTCTACTTCCATCGCGAGGGACCGGGTATCTTGACCGGCATGGCGAACTCGGAGCAGCCGGTGGGTTTTGACCAGTCGGTGGACATGGAGTGGGAGCTGGTGCACCTGGAGGAGGCCATGCGACGCCTGCCCATCCTGGAACGGGCCGGGCTGGCCAGCCGGTGGGCCGGGCTCTACGAGGTCTCGCCGGATGCGCATCCCATCCTCGGCCACGTCTCCGAGATAGAGGGGTTCTACTGCATCGGCGGCTTCAGCGGCCACGGCTTCCAGCACGGTCCCGCCTGTGGCCTGCTCCTGGCCGAGGAGATCCTCGATGGCGCAGCCCACACGCTCGACGTCACGCCGCTGCACAATGACCGCTTCCGAGAGGGAAGGGAGATCGTCGAGTACAACGTCGTGTAAGCTAGACCATCGACATCGGCCTCAGACAAGAACACGAGGCCCTCTGCCAGAGACCGGGGTTCTAGCTGTTTGCTGTCACCACTGGCCAGTCGAGCCTCTACTGCTCCGGCTTCTGATCCGTGTCTAAGTCCGGCGGCTGGTAGTCGGTGCCCACGATGACGGAGATATCGTACTCGGCGTTCGCGTCGGCCCCGTGTACCACGGCCGTCAGCGGCAGCCCGAGCAGACGGGTCACGTACTCGGCCGTATAGTTCTTGGCTGTATAGACGATGACCAGCGACTCGGAATAATCGGAGCGGTCGGCGTTGTCAGCGCGCGAGACCTGCAGCCCCTCCTGCTCGAGATGATCGGCCGTCAACGCAGCCAGCCCCGCCGTCGTCGTCCCGTTCAGCACCTCGATCGAGGCCGCTTCAGCCTCCAGCCGCGCAGCCGGGTCTTCTGCCTGCTGGGGCAAGGGGGCCTCGGTCGTGAAGATGTAATCTCGCAGTTCCCGAATGCGATCGCGCAGCGGGATCAGCACTTGCTGCCCATCGGGCGTCGACCAGAACTGGGTGTAGTGTTCGTCGATCACGACGTAGCGTATGTTCTCCGGATCCACCTCGCTCGCCAGTTGAGCCAGCGCGATGACCTGATCCAACGTCAGGTCGGTCACCACCGAGCCTTGCAGCGTCTGCCATAGCTCAGGCGCGCGGGGCGCCAACTGCGGCAACAGATCCAGCCGCGTGACCTGCTCGAACACTTGCATGAGGACCTGTTGCTGCCGTTTGGCCCGGTCAAAGTCACCGCCAGCCGAATGGCGGGTACGGGCATACTTGAGCGCCATCTCACCGTTGAAATGCTGCCAGCCGGCGGAGATGTACAACGGGTCGTAGCCGTAAGCCTCGTCAGGATAGCTGAGATCCGAGATTTCCTCCTCCACGTAGACGTCAATCCCGCCGATGAGGTCCACCAGCCGCTCGAAGGCGGTAAAGTTGAGACGCGCGTAGTGATGGATGGGAACACCGAGGTTGTACTGCACCGTCTTGGCAGCAAGCGCCGGGCCGCCGCCGGGATAGTCGTAGATTCCACCGAGGTAGTGAGCGGTGTTGATGCGTCCCTCCTCGTAACCCGGGATCGGCACCCACAGATCGCGCGGGATCGAGAGCATCCCGCCGCTCATCGTGACCGGGTCAATTGTCAACACCAACATCGTGTCGGTGCGCCAGGGCCCCTGCTCCTGCTCGCGCTGGTCAATACCCACCACCAGAAGGTTGACGCGCTCGGTGCCCTCCCAGCGTGGCAGTGGCTTCCCTGGTTCGTACACCACGTCCTCTGTCTCACTGTTCTCAATGGTGAAATCAGGCAACATATCGGAAGCAGCGATGAACTGCCGCACCTGGTCAAAGACGAACAACCCGGCCACACCGGCGATGATCAGAAAGATCAAGACCGTAAGCGAAGCGACGCCCACTGCGCCGAGTCGTTGAACCAGATTGCTAGAATGCCCTATCCTTCTTGTACGACGCCGCACTCCCATCCTCCCGTCAAGAGCACCGCCGGTGTACGGCGGTGCTGGAGTTATCAGATCCTTCAATGCGGGCAGATTATAACACAACGTAGCCTGGTACGCCATTGCCACAATCAGGGTAGTGATGCTACATAGAGCCGCCCCCCACTGACCACGTATAGCCGCCGTGCGGACTCGTCCACGACCAGCGATTCCAGCGCATCGAAGGCTTCACCAGCCCCGACGGCTGCGTCGGGCCGCAACTGCGCCTGAAAGGCCCCGTCAGGCCCCAGCACGATCACTCGCTTGTTACCCGCATCCGCCACGTAGACAGCGCCACTACTCCCATCCTGATCCACCGCTAACGCGACCGCTTGCATGCCGTCGCCGGGCAGCCCTCGTACATCAAAGTCAGGCTGGTGCTCGCCCCGCAGGAATTGGAGGATTTCCCCTTCCTCGTAGAGGACATATATATGGCCGTCTATCACCATGTCCAGCGCGTCCGCCAACGATCTGGGTGGCGAAGTGGCAAAGTAGCGATCGGGCCGATCGGGATAGGTATCCTCCCGAGGGTCATAACGCCAGATCTGGTTAGCGTCCGTATCGAGAATATAGAGACGGCCCCCGAAGGAATCGACAACCTTGGGCGAGCTCGGCGATGTACCCAGAAAAGAGCGGGCCAACCTGGGAGATCCGTCTTCGTCCACCCAGGCCGGATCATAGCTCACTACCCCTCCATCCTCTTCGAGGATCAGTAAGCTACTCGCCTGCCGCTCATCCCCCGGGCTACCCCAGACGCAATCCACCATGGCTCCCACCTCGCCCCCACCGACATCCTGGCCGGTTTGCACGAGGATAGGCGAATCCCCTTGCTCGACCACACGATCTCCATTTGGGCTCACTGGTACTCCAGTCGGGCTCACTGGTACTCCAGTCGGGCTCAGTGTAAGCTTGGCCACCCATCCTCCTCCCGGGTCAAGGACAAAGATCATCTGGCCATGGATGACCAGTTGACGCTCGTAGCCCGGTACGCCAGTGCCCGGTCCAAAGTCCCACAGTAGGGCAGGCTGCAGACGGACGATGCCGTCGAAAAGATCGATGGCTGCACGGGCCTGGGCCTGCAACGCCGTGGCAACTGGATCGCCGGGCCGCAACCGCGTGGCATTCCTGGCGTGATCCAGCGCCATCTCCCAATGAAGTCGGGCCTCCTCCAAATGGCGATCGCCATCGTTGTCCTCGGCAGCCTGAGCCAGCGCGACCTCTGCCTCCGCCTGGCTGATAAACCCTCGGACACGCGCATTGGTCCCAAACGACAGGTAGGCCAGCGCGACGACGATCGCCAGAACGACGGGGATGCCGATGGCGATTGCCATCATCACCGTACGGTTCTCCCTGGGGGCTGGGCGGGGAGAACGGGCCCGGCGACGAGTCGCCCGCTGAGGACCAGGGAGCATGCGCCGGAACAGTGTGCGCACTCCGCCAGCCAGCCACGCGCCAAAAGCCGCAATCCCGCGCCCTGCGGAACGGAGGCCCCCTTTGATCCGTCCTGCCAGACCAGGTCCCGGTCCACGGGCCGGCTTTGGGCGCGCGTCGCTGCGCTTAGAGCGCAGCGGCATGCGCTCCGGCCGAGGTACTTTACGGGCTGGCCTCGGACGCGCGTCGCTGCGCTCTGAGCGAAGCGGCATGCGCTCCGGCCGGGTCGGTTCTCGCTCATGGCGCGGGACTGGCCTGGGCAGCTCACGACTCGCTGGCTCTTCCTCCGGCAGAGCCCAATGCACGACCAATGCAGCGAAGTCAGCTCCGGCCCCGACCTGCTCCAGTCCATCCAGCACGGCCTTCACCCCGGCACGGGACAACACGCGGGCCAGCCCCACGTCACCAACCTGCCGGATCAAGGCAGGCGAGGCCAGTAACAGCATGTCGCCTGGGGCAACGAAGGTGTGGTAGAGACGCACGTCGGCCAGTGGGCCTACTCCAAGAGGAGGTGGTTCCTCGCCACGGGAGAAACGTCCTACGTGCTCCCCGTGAGCAAAACAGGCTCGGCCAGAGCCAGCCTGCAGGATAAAGAGGTCATCATCGTGCAGGACAGCAGAGATGAGGCCACCTTCGCACCGATCGGAGGGGGCGGAGCGCAAGTTGCTGCGGAACAGATGACCGTTAGCAGCAGCCGCCGCCTGGCGCAGCCCAGCCGTGATACTGCCCGTGGTGGACCAATACGCCTGCGCCACAACCGCGTGCAGTTCCCGGTACAGGTGTGGCGACGCCGGCCCGGTCAGATCCAGCAGGACAAAAAGAAGCTCACTCTCTCGGCCACGGGCGGCCCGTGGCGGCGGTGTCAGCGTCGCCGTACAGGGTGAGGCACCTTCCACGCGCGTACCGCCGACGACACACAACGCGCCGACGATAGGCTCAATCTCGGAGGTGACAGATTGGGCCGTGTTCATCTGGCTCCACAAAGATGATGCGAAAATTGCGGGTGACACGGACGCTGCGACAGCCTCGCAGGTCCTTTCCACCGATGACCTTGCCCAGTCGCTCAGTGCCAGCATACGGGTCCTGCACTACACAGCCGATCCTGCGACGAATCTGCCGGTGCAGACTATGGTACCGCTTGAGGTTCCTTTCGAAGAGAGGCGTGTACTCAGCCAGATAGGTCGTCATCTGCTCCCCAGACCTCCGCGTGCGTCAGCAGGCGAATGCATCACCTCACCCTTAGCCCTGGCTCACTTCTGACATTATACCGCCACCCGCACGCTGACGCAACAGCGAATCACGTCGCTTTGCTTACGGCCGACGCCGTCTCCTCTCCCGTCAGTCCCATTCCAGTCAACTCGCGGTAGGCCAGCGTCCACACGGCGGAAGTGAAGGTCTCCACCACGCCGCTGAAGGCAGCTCCCACCTGCCACGTCAGCAAGCCCCCGATCAGCACCAGCGCCAGAGGTAGCAGCGGCGAGACGAGCACCATCAACAGCGCCACCGTCCCGAGCAACATCGCAACCAGCGCCAGCGGCAGTCCGATCACGATCGTCACCCCGACCCCCACGCCCAAGAGGATCAGCCACACCAACGCCAGAGACCCCAGGTGCTCCCGTAGCATCGCCCAGGCGCGGGCAATGCTCTGGCGTACGCCATATCCCTCGAGCACACAGGCCCGAACCGCCAGCCTCCACAACACGCTGAGAGGGACGGAGAGCATCACCGCCAGGCAAATGGCCGGAAACACGCAGGTGAGGAGAGCGACCGGGAGGGCGAAGACGCCGGGTATCACCACTTCAGGCCGCTCCTGCCCAGCAACCCAGAACAACATCGCAGTTGCCGGGAGCATCCCGGTCAACGTCACACCGGCCGCCGGTAGGCCCAGCAGCAGGCGGATGAGGAAGACCGCCCACAGGTGGCGGCCGCCCGCCTGCCAACCGGCCCGCCGGCTCACGCCACCGCGGTCTTCCGCTGCCTGCACCTGGTCGACCAGCGCCGCCCGTCCCAGCGCACCCAGCACTGTCAGCCCGACGCCGATGGCGACGACCAGCAGCACGAGCACCACCACCGCCACGATCAAGTATGGGCTGGAGAGAAAACCGGAGACAGCACGCTGCACCTCCGGTGGGTGCTCTCGCCCTATCCACCGCCCGCGACTGCCGCCGCTGCCTATGCCGACGCGCGCGCCCACCGTGCCCAGGCTGACCAGGAAGCCGAATAGCCACAGTGCCTTGTGCTGCCAGGTGATCTCCCACGCGCGGCGCAAGACGTAGCCCAGATCCATCCCATTCCCTCCTTCGCTCGACGCGCGATACCAAGCTTGCATCATTCTACACGATGCGCTACCTGGTGACAAGTGCACGCTACGTGAGGTCTTCGCAGCAGTCAAGCCAGGCAGCCTGGCACTTGCGGTTTCTAGCTAAACATCATATAATTATCTTCCACCACATGGGGGAGTGGACATATGCCTGCCGAATTGATCGTGCCCACCGGGCGAGAGAAAAAAGAGTCCTCTGCCAATCAGGATGTGAATCCAATGGCAGATATGCTTGAACACTATCTGTCCTGCCAACGTATGGAGCCTGGGCAGATCGTTTCGGGCATAGTTGTCCGTGTCAGTCCCACTGAGGTCGTCGTAGATATCGGCGCCAAGTGCGAGGGTATCGTGCCAGATCGCGACTTGGAGATGCTGTCACCAGCCGATCGTGAAGCCATCCACGTGGGCGATGAGGTACTGGTTTACGTGATCAGCCCAGAAGATGACAGCGGCAACATCGTCCTCTCCCTTTCCCGAGCCCAGGTAGCCAGCGATTGGCGTGAAGCAGAACGCCTCCTCAGGAGCCAGGAGATCATCCAAAGACAGGTCACCGGCTGCAACAAGGGCGGTGTGATCGTACACCTGGGGAGATTACGAGGGTTCGTCCCAGGCTCACACATGGCTGCCTCGCGCGCTGCTGATCAGCCGTCTGCCGGCCCAGGCAGCGATGACCGTTGGGCCGCGCTGGTCGGTGAGACTCTCCAACTCAAGCTCATTGAGGTTGACCAGAAGCGCAACCGGTTGATTCTCTCCGAACGGGCCGCCTTGCGCGATTGGCGCAAGAGCCAGCGCGAGAAACTGTTGAACGAATTGACCGAAGGTGATGTGTGCCAGGGCCGGGTCATCAACCTGGCTGATTTTGGGGCTTTTGTCGACCTGGGGGGGCTCGATGGACTGGTGCACCTGTCCGAACTCTCTTGGAAACGAGTCACACATCCCCGTGAAGTGGTTGCCGTGGGTCAGGAGGTCGAAGTCTACGTGCTGGGAGTGGATCGAGAACGCCAACGCGTGGCCCTGAGCCTCAAGCGGCTACAGCCCGACCCGTGGGCCCTCATCGAAGAGCGATACCGGGAAGGGCAACTGGTCGAAGGTGTCATCACCCGCCTCACCAAGTGGGGAGCCTTTGCCAGCATCGTTGGCGACGAGGCGATCGAAGGACTGATCCACGTATCGGAACTGGCCGAGGGGCCGGTCGTTCACCCGCGTGACGTTATCCAACCCGGACAGATCGTCACACTGCGCGTGATCGGCGTGGACCAGAGGCGCCATCGGATGGCGTTGAGCCTGAAACGAGCCGATCAAGCGGAGTATCTGGATCAGGATTGGAAGGCGATGCTCGCGACTGAGCAACCCGAAAGTCCGCTCTCGGCCGCGCTTTCTCAGACGATTGGGAACCCCCAGGAAACCGACGCCTCCGAACGTCGTGGGTTACAGTAGACACAAGGCACGCTTTTAGAGTGAGTGGTTGGCTATGGACAAGTTGATGAGATTTTTTACCGACGGAGCCCGGCGAGCACTAAAGTCGGCCCAGCAAGAAGCCGAACGGTTGCACCATGCGCAGATCGGCACAGAGCACCTCCTGCTAGGGCTTTTGAGTGAAAGGGATGGGTTCGCCAGTCGCGTATTGCGCGAACTGGGGTTACAATCTGGCGACGTGCAGCACTGGGTTGAGCGACTCAGCACCGGGCGACGGCGCTCGACTCTGCTCAGCACCGAACTCGATCTCTCACCCCGTACCAAGCGGGTACTCGAGCTGGCGGGGGACGAGGCCAGGCGCCGGGGCGATTCCCGGATAGATACACACCACATCCTGCTAGGACTGATACGCCAGGGCGACGGCACCGCGTTGCAAGTACTCAACCAACTGGGCGTCACCGGCGACCAGATCCGCCGTTACACCAACCAGATGCTACAGCGACAACTGGTCTTTGCCGGAAAAGAACGGCGCAAATCTGCCAAACCCTCGTTGATAGACCAACTGGCAGTTGACCTGACTGCGCTGGCCGAGCAGCACAAATTGGATCCGGTCATTGGACGGGAGCAGGAAATCGAGCGCGTGATCCAAATCCTGGCCCGGCGGACGAAGAACAACCCGGCGCTGATCGGCGAGCCTGGTGTGGGTAAGACGGCCATCGTCGAGGGACTGGCACAGCGCATCGTCGCCGGTGAGACGCCCGGGTTGTTGCTCGACAAGCGCGTGCTTCAACTAGACGTCGGCTCGCTGGTTGCCGGGACGATGTACCGCGGGCAGTTCGAGGAACGCCTCAAGAAGGTGATCGCCGAGCTCAAAAACAGCAGTAGCATCCTGTTCATAGACGAGGTACACATGCTCGTCGGGGCCGGGTCGGCCGGTTCTTCGGTGGATGCGGCCAACATCCTCAAGCCGGCCCTCAGCCGGGGCGAATTACAGTGTATCGGTGCGACCACGCTGGAGGAATATCGCAAGTACATCGAGTCGGACGCGGCGTTGGAACGGCGATTCCAACCCATCAGGGTTGAAGAGCCAACGGTCGAGGAGACAATCGAGATCCTGCGCGGCATCCGATCAGCGTACGAACAACACCACGGTCTGCGCATCAGCGACGAGGCGTTGGAGGCCGCAGCCCGGCTTTCGGCTCAATATATCTCCGATCGCTATCTCCCAGACAAGGCGATTGACGTCATCGACGAGAGCGCATCCCGCGTGCGTATATACAAGGCTCCCTACGCCAGGAATCTACGCGAGTTATTTGCCAGGCTAAAGGTCATTCAGCGGGCCAGGGAGAGAGCGATCGAAGAAAAACGGTATGAGGATGCCACTGCGCTGAGGGATCAGGAGATCGATCTGCAGGAACAACTGGAAAATCTGCGCGCCGACTGGGACGCCGAAAGTGGAGCCGTCGTCACTCCCGAAGACGCCGCAGAAGTGGTATCAATGTGGACTGGCATCCCATTGACCCAGTTGCACAGCAATGAGACAGAGCGCCTGCTACACATGGAGAAAGAGCTACACCGGCGCATTGTAGGTCAGAATGAGGCGATCTCAGCGGTCGCCAAGGCCGTACGCCGGGCACGGGCCCGGCTCAAGGACCCCCGTCGGCCCATTGGCTCCTTCATCTTCCTCGGTCCCACTGGCGTGGGCAAGACGGAACTGGCTAAAGCGCTGGCTGAGTTTATGTTCGGCAGCGAAGACGCGCTGCTGCAACTGGACATGTCCGAGTTCATGGAGCGCCACTCGGTGGCCCGACTGGTTGGGGCCCCGCCGGGCTATGTCGGTTACGACGACGCCGGGCAGCTTACCGAGGCCATACGCCGCCGCCCATTCTCCATCGTCGTCTTCGACGAGATAGAAAAGGCACACCCCGAGGCCTTTAACATGTTGTTGCAGATCATGGAAGAAGGCAACCTGTCCGATGCCCGAGGGCACAAGGTCGACTTCCGCAACACGATCATTATCATGACCTCAAACATCGGGGCGGAGATGATCAAACGAGAGACGAGCCTGGGCTTTGCCCTACCCCGTGACGAGGAAGCAGACGTCCGACGCAGCTATGAGGATATGCGAAAGAAGTTGCTCGAGGAACTGAAGCGCACTTTCCGCCCCGAGTTTCTGAACCGGGTGGATAGCGTCATCGTGTTCCACGCTCTCAGCCAGGAAGATATCACGCAGATCGTGGACCTCGAGTTGGATAAAGTGTGCGCACGGCTGATGGAACATGATATGGGACTGGAAGTGACAGAAGCGGCCAAGGGCCTGCTGGCCACGGAGGGGTACAGCGAGGAGTACGGCGCGCGGCCATTACGACGGGTGATTCAAAACCGGATCGAGGATGCCCTCTCCGACGCGATACTGGGGGGAGAATTCGAGGCCGGAGACAAAGTGTTGGTGGAAGCCGAGGAAGGCGAGATCGTACTTCACCAAGCGGAACGGGAAGAGAAAGAGGCCTCGACAGAACTGGTTCCTGCCTGACTTTTCCGCATTCGATAGGCAGACATTCAGCCGCCGGTAGAAACTGGCGGCTGTTTCGTTCGGTAGGCCACTTCCACCCGGGGCACGATCACCCGCCAGTCGTACTGCTGCTCGACGAAAGCCCGCGCGACCCGGCCCAGTTCGACCCGCCGCTCCGGCGTGCGCAAGAGAGCTACCACCCCAGCGGCGAAATCGGCCGGCGTGTCCGCCAGCAGCAACTCACGTCCATCTGTCACCGGGTATCCTTCCGCGCCCAGCCGGGTGGCGACCACCGGTTTGCCCATCGCCATCGCCTCCAGCAGCTTGAGCCGCGTCCCCCCCCCTATCCGCAGCGGCGCGACGTACACCGCTGCCTGCGCGATGTAAGGGCGCACGTCCTCCACCCAGCCCGTCAGCGCAACCGCTGGGGCATCTCGCAGCTCGTCCAGCCGTCGATGAGGCCGCTGCCCCACGACGAGGAAGTGTGCCTCCGGCACTTGTGCCCGCACCCGGGGGAGCACCCTCCGGGCAAACCACAGTACTGCGTCCACGTTTGGGCGAAAGTCCATCGTCCCCGTGAACACCAACGCATCCTTTGAGATTCGTGGTTTGGGACTTGGGGTCTCAGGTTGGTAGACCTGGGTGTCAACCCCGTTGGGGACAACGGTCACATCGAGCCCCGGCACGAGCTTCCGCAGCGCCACCGCGTCCGCATCAGAGACAGCCAACACCCGGCCGGCACGGCGACAGACCTGCGCTTCGTAGCGACGCAGCCGGCGCCACTGCACGAACGAGTAAGCTGCACCGGGCCAGCGGGCAGGGGCACGCAGATCGGTCAGGAAGGCTCGCTGTTGAAGCAGGTACTCGCAGTTGAGGTTATCGAAAACGACGTGGGGGCGTGGTCGCGCCGCCTCGATCACGCCGAGATAGGAAGCCATCTCGATTCCCCCAACGTGCACAACGTCAAAGGTCTCCCCTGCCAGCCAGTCCGCCAGCCGCCGGGCGTACGACTCTGATGCCAGCCGCAGTGCCATGTCGGGTTGGCGCGTCGTGAGCATGCTGCGCAAGCGATCGCGGAAGGAGCGCACCACCAGCGGCACCGTCTCGATGCGGCAGACCGCCCTCAACGGATCTGCCTGCTCCAGAGACTGCCCAGGGGAGAGGAACGAGAGTATCGCTACCTCGTGTCGCGTCGCCAGGCCGGAGATGAGCCCCCAGTTGCGCAGCGCCGCCCCCTGTCGAGGCGGATATGGCACCTGCGGCGTCAAAAAGAGAACCCGCATACCCCGCTCCTCATCTCTCCAACACTTTGTGGTACACCGCCAATGTCGCCCGGGTGGCACGCTCCCAGGTGAAACACCCCGCCTGCGCCAGCCCCAGTTCCTGCATCCTGGCCCGCAGGGACTCCTCCGTCAGCACGCGGGCCAGCGCCTGGGCGATGCCATCCGGGTCGTCGGGGTTCACCAGGAGCCCTGCCTCGCCCACCACCTCCGGCAGCGAGGCCCGGTCCGCGACGACGACCGGCGTGCCACAGGCCATCGCCTCCAGCGCCGGCAGCCCAAACCCCTCGTAGAACGACGGTGTCGCCAACAGACTGGCGGCGTTGTACATCGCCGGCAGGTCGGCATCCGGCACATCGTGGAGAAAACGCACCCGTCCGTGCAGATGCAGCACTTCGACGCGCTCGAACACCTCGTCGTATAGCCAGCCCTTGCCGCCGATCAATACCAGCGGCGCCGCCGTCACCTCTGCGTCGAGCAGCCAGCGGTATGCTTGCAACAGGCCCGGCAGGTTCTTGCGCGGTTCCAACGTGCCCACGAAGAGCAAGTACCCTGGCTCCAGGCCATACTGCTTGGCGACCCGCCGGGCCTCTGCGTCCGGAAGCGGGCGAAAGGCCGGGTCGGCGGCCAGATGAACGACTGTGATTTTCTCCAGCGGCACATTCAGTAAAGAGACCAAGTCGGATTTGGTGGCGTGCGAATCGGCAAGAATGTGATCGGCGCGCCGCACCGCCCACTCGATCTGCTGGTTGTAGTAGCGGTGGCTTTCCGCCGTGAGGAACTGTGGATAATAGAGAAAGTTCAGATCATGGACGGTGATCACCGACCGGCGGGGG
>DATKTN010000330.1:0-2784 GCA_035531135.1 Anaerolineae bacterium | reverse complement strand
AAGCTGTGGAAGTGGGGCAAGACCGCCGGGGAAGTCATGCCCGACCTGGTGAGCCTGTGCGACGTGGCGGTGGGCAACGAAGAGGACGCCGACCGGGTCTTTGGCATCAAAGCGCCGGAGGCCGACGTGACGGGCGGCAAGGTCGAGGCCGAGGCGTACGTGTACGTGTGCAACGAGTTGGTGAAGCGCTTCCCCAACCTGCAGACGGTGGCCATCACCTTGCGCGGGTCGCTATCGGCCAGCCACAACACCTGGAGCGGGATCCTGTGGCACCGGGGCGAGATCTATACCGCGCCGCGATACGACATCGTCCCCATCGTGGACCGGGTCGGCGGCGGCGACAGCTTCTGCGGCGGCCTGATCTATGGCCTGCGCACGTACCGGGATGCGCAGCAGGCGCTCAACTTTGCCGTGGCGGCCTCTTGCCTGAAGCACACCATACCGGGTGACTTTAACCTGGTCAGTGTGGCCGAGGTAGAAAAGCTGATGGGCGGCGACGTGTCGGGACGCGTGTCCCGTTGAGACAATGATAGGAGGGGACGATGGCTCGTTATAGCAGATTGCAAGTTCTGAACACAGTGGTTGAACTGGGGCTGGTCCCGGTGTTCTACAACCCTGACCTGGAGGTGGCCCGGCAGATCGTCGGTGCCTGCAGAGACGGGGGTGCCCGGGTGGTAGAGTTCACCAACCGGGGGGATTTCGCGTTCCAGGTCTTTACCGCGCTGGCGCAGCACGCGGCCGAGGCTGAGCCCGACGTCATCCTGGGCGTCGGCTCCGTGATCGACGCCCCCACCGCGGCGCTGTACATCGCTGCCGGGGCGAACTTTGTGGTGGGGCCGGTGCTCAATCCCGAGGTGGCCCGGCTCTGCAACCGGCGCAAGATCGCCTACATGCCGGGGTGCGGCAGTGCCTCGGAGATCTCGCAGGCAGAGGAACTGGGCGTGGAGATCGTGAAGGTGTTTCCGGGCAAGGCAGTCGGCGGGCCGGGGTTTGCCAAGTCAGTGCTGGGGCCCTGCCCGTGGACGCGCATCATGCCCACCGGCGGCGTGGATGCCACGGAGGAGAGCATCCGGGCCTGGTTCGAGGCCGGGGTGACCTGCGTGGGGATGGGGTCCAGGCTGATCACGAAGGAGCTGGTGGCGGCAGGCGACTTCCACGCCATCTCGAAAAAGGTCGCCCAGGTACTGGCCTGGATCAAAGAGGTTCGAGGAAGTACGCAGTGAAAATCGGCCTGAGATCCGACAACGGAGCGGAGGAGCGCCTGCAATTTGCCCAACAGATCGGCGCGGACGGCGCCAGCATCTGGGGCTCGGCGTGCCCGGGGTACACGGAGCGATGCTACCTCACCGTCGAAAACGTCCTGGAGATGAGGGAGCGATTCGAAAAGTACGAGCTCGAGCTGACGGGCGTTGGACTGGGCGGTGAGTGTATCAAGAACCAGCTTCTGGGGTTGCCCGGGCGTGACCGGGAGATCGACAACGTCTGCCGGACGATACGCAGCATCGGGGAGGCATACCAGGACGGCGCGCCCTCCCCGGTCGTGATCATCGACCAGCGGACCACGTATTGGGCCACAGAGGGTGCCTGGTGGCATCCGCGCGTCGGTAGACGCCAGCCGCGCGTCGGTAGACGCCATCCGCGCGCCAGTAGGCGCCATCCGCGCGTCGGTAGACGCCAGCCGCGCGCCGGTAGGCGCCAGCCAGGCTACGACAGGCTCCCGGTTGGCAGGGGTGGCGCCAGCGTGACGACGTTCGACGCCGAACGCATCCAGGGCGAACTGGACGACCGGCCGGCAGGGGAGGTCTCGAGCGAAGAGGTGTGGGCGCGCATCGCCTACCTGTACGAGCGCATCGTCCCCGTGGCGGAAGAGGCACAGGTCAGGCTGGCCACCCACCCCGACGACCCGCCGATGGGATACTACCGGGGCGTGCACCAGGCGCTGATCAGCTTTGAGGGGTTGAAGCGACTCGTCGAATTGGTGCCCAGCCCGTACAATGGACTGTTGCTGTGCCTGGGATGCATGCAGGAGGCGGGGGAGGACGTGCCCGAGGTGATCCGCTACTTTGGGCGGCGGAAAAAGATATTCTACGTCCACTTCCGGAACGTGGTGGGAACGGTCCCCAAATACACCGAGGTCTTTCCCCACGAAGGCGACGGGGACATGGTCGCGAATCTGAAAGCGCTGAAAGAGGTGGGATACGAGGGATACGTGGTGCCGGACCACCATTTCGGACTCGCCGGCGACAGCGATTGGCACCACTGCAGCAGGGCGTGGCAAGTGGGATACATCAAGGGCTTGATGCAGGCGTTGAGCGCCTAGCCCTGCCAGTTTGCCTGTGGAGGAGATACACGTGACAGCACTGAGATATGACGAGATGCCCGCGATAAAGATCCGTGACGGAGCGGAACGCCGGCTTGGGCATACCGACGACCTGATGATCGTCGTCGTGGACTTTTACGATGGACCCAAGTCCCAGCCGGACCCGCCCCACTCACATCCTCACGAGCAGGTGTCCTACGTGGCAGAGGGAGAGATTCTCTTCGTCATGGACGGCGAACAGACGCGCCTTGGGCCGGGGGACGTGTTCCTGGTCCCTTCCGGAAAGCCCCACTCGATCCAACAACTGACCGGGCACGTCCGGCTGGTGGACTGCTTCACACCCATCCGCGAGGATTTTCTGCCATAACCTGAGAGGTTAGCAATGATCGGCCAAACGTGGGACTCTGAAATTCGCGAATTCAAGGACGCCAAGACCGGCCGGACGATCAGGCAGTTGACCGCCA
>DATKTN010000329.1:0-10836 GCA_035531135.1 Anaerolineae bacterium | reverse complement strand
GTCGTCAACGTCTCCGCCTGCTCCGGCATCAACGGCATCGCCTGTTCCAGGTGCGCCGTCGCCAGTGCCAGCGTGTCGCGCGCGCTCCTGGAATTCTCCTCCAGCAGCAGGAGACGTACTTTCAGCAGATCCTGCGCGGTTTGCAGCAGCGCCAGTCGGCCTTCGAGCTCGTCTGTCTGCCCGGCGACCTGGTCGGTCTGTTCGCTCAGATCGGCGATGGCGCTGTCAAGTTCCGAGCGCGCCACCTCGACTGCCTTCTGCTGGGCCACCAGGTCCTCCTGTTGCGCTGTCAGGTCCCCTTCTACCTGAGTGATGCGGGCATCCAGTTGCTGGATCTGCCCGGCGGCTCCCTCGATGTCCTGGTTCTGAACAGCAGACTGCTCCCGCAGGGTGGCCATCTCCGTCTCCAGGTCAGCGACGTGGTCCTGAAGCGCGCGGTTCTCATCCTGCAAGCGGGTCTGCTCCTGTGCCATCTTTTGCTCCAGCACGGCGATGCGGGCGGTGTTCTGCCGTACTGGCAGCACCAGGCTGCGCACGGTCCAGGGCACCAGGTAGAAAAGCCCCGCACCGATCAACGCACCCACAGCCAGGACGAAGAGAAAGCGAACCAGGAAACGAAAGAAACCCCCAAACGCCTGCCCGACGCGGCTCCCCGTTGGTTCTGGATTCGGTTGCTGATATGTCATGGTTTCATCTCCTTACTGGGTCGGTGTGGGGGTCTCGACAGGCGATTCGGGCGCTGGCTCGACCGCCGCTCCGTCTCCGAAAACGTCCTGCAACAACGCCTGGAGCTGGCTAAAGAAGGTGGTCACCCGCTCCGATTGTGCCTGCACCTCGGAAAGACCCTCGGAGACACCAGCCAGTTCGCCCTCCAGTGCGTTGGCCCGCCCGTCAAGGTCCGCCGTCTCCTGGCGAAGGGCGTCTACAGCGGACTCTGCTTTCTCCATCCGGGCGGTCAGGCCTTCCAGCGTCTTCAGTCGCTGATCCAGCCCGTCGATCTCCCCTTGCAGAAAGTCCATTTCCGCAGCCAGGCTGTCCAACTGGTTCTGCACGCCGATAACGGCGTGGCTGCCGCTGACGTCCAGCGCACCGTTGATCCCGTAGAACACCAGCAACGCGAGGGCCATCCCCAGCAACGCACCCACCAGCGCTGCCCCAAGCCAGGCCAGGGCGGAAGGCAGGCGCGGCGGTGCAGGTGCGGGGGGGGGCGCGGCGGGTTCAACGGCAGGAGGCGCGGGTGTTTCCTCGGCGGCGGGAGCCTCTTCCTCCAGCGGGATGTGCTCTTCTTCCGACACGACCTCTTCCTCCAGCGGGATGTGTTCTTCTTCCGGCACTACCTCCTCAGCCTCGAGGGGGGGTACCTCCTGCGGTGCAGGGGGCTCAGTCAAGCCCAGCGCCGCCTCGGGAGCCTCCACCAGCGGCGCTTCCTCGAAAATTGGTGGCGGGGGTGCCTCCGGCGGCGTGACGACCAGCCGCTCGGCCACCTGCTCGTAGGCGGCACGACCGATGCCGGGGACAGCGGCGAGTTCCTCCGGTGAGCGAAAGCCCCCTCGTTCCTCCCGGTAAGACACGATGCGCCGGGCCAGTGCGGGACCAATGCCCGCAAGTGTCTCCAATTCCTCCGCCGTGGCCTGGTTGAGATCCACCACGGACGGCCCTTCGGGTTCCACGCGGTCATCTATTTCCTTGACCTGGATTTCAGAGTCCATAAGCGCCTCCTTTCCTGCCGTAATACCTGCACCGATGTACGATCCGTGGGCAAACCTATATGCGCCCTGCCGTGGAGCGGACGTTGTTCTCGCAATTATATGCGCGATTGGAGGAAGACGCAACTGCGACCGGGCGGGGTCGATGGGTCGGTGATCAGAGGCCGTTTGCCCTCGCACCCTCAATCGGTTCTGTGGGGTCCCTCTTCGTCCGGTGACACTGCCGGGACCATGCGTGCGACCAGGTCGTGCAACTGGTCGAAACTGATGGGTTTGATGAGTACCAGGTCAACGTCGTCCTGGATGTCTTCAGCCGCGCGGGGATCGGCGGTGACGACGATGATGCAGATCCCCGACAACCGGGCGTCGGTCCGAATCTCGCGCACGATGTCTACACCCGGTGTGCACGGGATGTGTAGATCCAGCAACACCAGATCGGGTACCAGGTCGGCCAGTCGCGCGAGGGCTTTGTCGCCGTCGTAGACGATCCCGGGCTCGATCCCGGCTGTCTGCAACACGGCGGCAAAGAGATTCGCCATATCTCGGTCGTCTTCGATAATCAGCGCAATTGGTCTGCTCATGATATCCTGTGCTCTAGTGGCCCGGACAGGGGGACTTGTCAAGACCTGACAGGTTTAACGTGTCAGGTCTGGTCTTCACCCTGCCCACACTGCGGCCGCGGAGATTTCTTGTCCGCCGGGTGCCCATAGTGTAATGCAACATCGCGCAGAAGTCAACCTTCAAAACTCCTGACAGGCCGTTGACATACTGTCCAGCTTCTGGTACAATGTCGTCGACTGTCAACAGTTGACATTCGTAAGCCTGTATTTGTACAGCAATTCCCGTTATGGAGTTCGTAGTAACGACTTCAGTCGTTCTTTCTGCGTAACCAGCGACTGAAGTCGCCACTACAAAGCTATACCACGTGACGATAATGCTAAAACGGGAATTGCTGAAGCCTGTATTTGCAAGAGACGTGAGCGGTGCAAGTTCCACAGTTGAAGCGTGAAAGCCTCCGCGAGGCCGTCATCCGGTTGATCGAGGAAGCGCTTTTGAACGGCGATTTGCAGCCAGGCGATCGCATCGTCGAGACCGGGTTGGCCGAGCGGGCAGGGATCAGCCGCGGCCCGGTGCGCGAAGCGATCCGCCAGTTGGTCGGCGAAGGTATCCTGGTCAGTTATCCCTCCAGGGGTACCTTTGTCATGCGGTGGACCCCCCGGGCGGTGGAAGAGGCATACACGCTGCGGGCCGTGCTGGAACGGTTTGCCATCCAGGAGGCGGTCCAGCGCGCCACCCACGAAGAGATTGCTCAACTGCAGGCCACCGTCGACGAGATGGACCGCAGCGCCCGGCTCAACGACGTCAAGGCGCTGGTCCGGCTCGACGTCCGGTTTCACGAACAGTTATACGCGCTCTCCGGGCACTCGCTGCTACAAAAGACGCTGTCCCAGTTGCGGCGACGGCTGACCTGCGTGATGGCGATGGATCAGGGCTTTGCCGACCATCGTGACGGGATCGCCCCGGACCATCAGGCGATCGTCGATGCGCTGAAGGCAGGGGACGCCGCCGCCGCTGGCGAGATCATCGCGGACCACGTTCTGACCACCGGCGACGAGGTGGTCGAACAGGTTCGGAATTGGCCACAGGAGTAAGGTGTCGCGAGAAATCCAACTTCCTTACGGCGGTGGGAGGCTCAAGTTTCGGATACCCGAGGCCAACCTGGCGGGCGTCTACACCCCGCAGCCTGTAGCCGCGTGCTGCGACCTGGCGGCCGAGATCGTGCGCGCGCTGGCCCGTCCGCTCGACACACCGCCCCTATCTGAGATCGTACAGCCCAACGAGCAGGTGGTCATCCTGGTGGACGACCACACGCGTGCCACGCCGGTCGCGCAGATCCTGCCGCCCGTGCTGGACAAACTGTGGGCCGGCGGGGTGCAAGATGCGGACGTGACGATCCTGATCACCCACGGCACGCACCGCCTGAGCACCGATGAGGAGGTGCGGCGCAAGGTCGGCGAAGGCGTCTACGGACGGTTCCGCATCGTGCAGCACCGATGCACCGACGAACGGGACCAGGTCTACCTGGGGCTGACCAGTCAGGGCACGCCGGTGTGGATCAACCGGCTCGTCGTCGAGGCGGACCGCTGCGTCGGCATCGGCCACGTCGGCCCCAGCCCGTACGCCGGGTACTCCGGCGGCCGGAAGTTGATCATCCCGGGCGTGGCCTCGCTCGACACCATCAACGCCAATCACAGCCTGGTCGCGCTGGGATTCCGCCGGCCGGGGCGTGTGGACGTGCCCTGCCGGCTCGATATCGAGGAAGGGGCGGCGCTGGTGCAGTTGGACATGGTCGTGGACGTGGTCCTCTGCCAGGACGAGCACGTCGTGCGGGCGTTCGCCGGGACGCCAGGCAGCGTGTACCGGGAAGGAGTCGCACTGGCGCGGCAGGTCTACGAGGTGGCGTGTCCGGGTGAGGTGGACGTTGCGATCACGTCCGGCTATCCTTACGAACTCGATCTCTACCAGGCGGTGCGCGCCGCCGAGTACGCTGACGCGATCGTGCGCGAGGGGGGCAGCATCCTGATGGTCGCTGCCTGTCCTGACGGCGTCGGCGGCGAAGAGTTCTATCGCTTGATGGCCGACCAGACAAAGGGGCCCGACGACTTTCTGCGCGACGTCGTTCGTCGTAACGGCAAGGTCACGTTCAGCGTGCTCGGATACGGCCTGGCGCGGATCAAGGCCGAGAAGAAGCTGGTCATCGTGACGGAGGGCGTCTCAGATGCAGAACTGGAGGCGATGGGCTTTTACCACCCAGCCTCTCTCCAGGCCGGAGTGGACGCGCTGCTGGCCGAGTACGGCCCGCAGGCACGTGTGGCCGTCTTCCCGATGGGGGCATCGACGATTCCGTTCGTGAGTGAGTAGGTTTCAAGGGGGGCACGGGGCTCTGGGAAGGAGGGCCCTTGTAGAAAAAGTTCACGAATCGACATTAAGGAGGGAGTAATCGCTATGGAGGAAAAAACGACCGAGAAAGTCAGTGCTGGGGCCAGGGGCCGGATCGGAGGGGCCTCCATCGCCTGGGTGACGCTGTATGGCGCACTGTGTGGCGTGCTGGGGCTCGTCCCAATCTTTCCCTACGTCGGCGGTGGCGGGTACGTGCCGTTGACCACCCCATTCTGTGCTATCGCTCCGTTGCTGCTGGGACCGTGGGGCGGCGTCGTCGCCGCGATCGTCGGTGGAGTGATCGGGATGTTCATCGCGCCCGCCGCCTACCCGCTGCAAGTGGTAGACGTCTTTCTTAATGCGGCGATCCCTGCTGCTCTGACGGCCCTCATGATCAAGGATGACAAGCTTTGGAAAGTCACCGTGCCTCTGTTCATCGTCATCGGCATCGCAGGCTGGCTGGTGCCCTTTTACATTCCGGGCGCGGCGGCCGGATTCGGCAAGGGACCTGAGCCGCTCTACTTTATCATGGCCGGTCTCTACTGGATCCCCTCGACGATCATCGCAGCCACTCCACTCGGCACCCGCTTGATACCCAAGTGGGTGCGCTCGTCGAAGCGCGCCGAACGGTATGGTGGCATCTTCCTGGCCATCCTGGCGGCGATTTTCGTGTGGTGGCTGCCCTGGACCCGCCCCTACTGGTATCTGTTCAACTTCTCCGCCGAGCTGGGTGTCGCCACCCACGTCGGCTACTCCTGGTGGGTGCCAGCGCTGTCCGCCATCACGACCGTCATCACCATCCCCATCGTCGAGGCGCTGGAGCGCAGCGGACTGCCCAAGATCGAGGGCGCGATCTGGTAAAAAGTCCCTCCTTCCCACGAGCCCCGATCATGCCAGAGGATGTTTGCCGGTAGCGATTGGTAGATCGGTAGCCTGGTAGACTGGTTGCCAATCTACCAATCCACCGCTGGTCCAGTGGTCCATGCAGGAGGAGAGTGCGGGTGGCCAATGACGTGATCATCTCGCTGCAAGACGTCACGTTCACCTACGAGGGGGACGTGGTCGCCCTGCGCAATCTGAATCTCACGGCGCGTAAGGGTGAGTTCGTCGTCGTCTTGGGGGCCAACGGCGCGGGCAAATCGACGCTCTGCTACGTGCTCAGCGGCATCGTGCCTCACATTTACGGCGGCCGGCGCCTGGGCCACGTGTCGATGGCCGGCCTCGATCCGTGGGACGAGCCGCTGTACGTCACGTCTCAGCGTTGCGGGGTGCTGATGCAGGACCCCGAAGTGCAGTTGTTCATGCCCACGCTAAAGACAGAACTGGCTTTCGGCCCCGCCAACCTGGGTGTGCCGCGGGACGAGATCAGGACCCGCTCGCGAGCCGCGCTGGGCCTGGTCCGGTTGGAGGGATTGGAGGAGCACAACCCGCGCGATCTGTCCGGCGGGCAGAAACAGCGTGCCGCGCTGGCGGCCGTGCTGACGATGGACCCCCAGGTGCTGGTGCTCGACGAGCCTACCTCGCAGCTCGACCCGCTGGGCCGCTGGGAGGTCGTCGAGGCCATCGAGCGCCTGAAGCAAAAGGGCGATCTGACCATCGTGATGACGACCCACGAGACGGAGGAGATCCTGCGCCTGGCCGACCAGGTCCTCGTGCTGGAGCGAGGAGAGACTGTGCTCCAGGGCGCTCCCGCGGACGTCTTTACCCAGGCCGAGCAACTGGAGGAGTCCGGCGTCAAGACGCCTGCCCTGATCCTGCTCCAGTCAAAGTTGGTTCCGTCTGAGGAGCGCCAAGATGTCGTTACGGGCGAGCAGCGGGTAAACGTCACCCTTTCTGAGGTCGCCGCCCGGGTCCGGTCGGCGGTAGAAGCGGGCCGGTTGGCCGTGCGCCCCGAGGCGATTTCCCGGCCGCGTCCCGTCGCGTCCGACGCGCCGGTCGTCCTGGAAGCCAACGACCTGACCGTGAAGTACCCCGGCCCGCCGCCCGTCGTGGCGCTGCGGGGTGTGAACGTCCAGATTCGCCAGGGCGAGTTCGTCGGCATCGTCGGCCAGAATGGGTCGGGGAAGAGCACGCTGGTCAAGTGTTTCGTCGGCCTGCTGCGGCCCAAGCGAGGGGAGATCCTGTTCAAGGGGGAGGGCATCCGGAAACTCTCCGTGGGTGAGATCGCCCGCCGGGTGGGGCTGGTGCTGCAGAACCCCGACTATCAATTGTTCACCGCCTATTGCCACGACGAGATCCGGTTCGGGCTGCGCAACGTGGGCGTGCCGGCTGAGGAAATCGAGCAGCGGGTCGAGGAAGCGCTGCAGTTGGTGGGGCTGAGCGAGGAGGCCGACCTGTTCCCCTTCCGCCTGTCCTTTGGCGACCGGCGCAAGCTGGCCGTGGCCGCGACGATGGCGCTCGATCCCCAGGTGTTGATCATGGACGAGCCGACGACGGCCCAGGATCACCGTGGGCGGTACCAGTTGGCCGAGCTGGCCCGGCGGTTCCACGAGGAGAAGCGGGGCACGGTGTTGATGATCACCCACGACGTGGATCTGATCGCCCGCTACGCCCACCGGCTGATCGTGCTCTACGACGGACAGGTGTTGCTAGATGGCCCCACGGCGGAGGTGTTCACGCAGATCGACGAACTCAAGAAGAGTTTCGTCGTACCGCCGGTGGCGGCTCAACTGGCCGCAGAGCTGGCCCCGCTCGGTGTGCCACCCTACGTCATGACGCTCGACGAGCTCTACCGGGTGCTCGTGCCCCGGCGTGAGGGGGAGGAGGTGGCGTAGATGGAACCTGTATTTCGCTACACACACCTGGACACACCCATCCACCGGCTGCACCCGCTGGTCAAAATGGCGTACGTGCTGCTGACGCTGGTGCTGGTCATGTACCCGATCAGGGACACGGACATGCCGATCCTGCTCATCTGGCTGGGCTTCTCGGCGCTGCTATGGGCCGTGGCCCGCATCGAACTGCGGCGCTTGGCCACGTTGCTCAAGATCCTGACCGGCACGTTCATCTTTCTGATCCTGATCCAGGGCCTGACGTATCGCGGTGGCCACACACCCCTCATCGTCCTGGGCCACCTGAAACTCTGGGAGGCGGACCTGGGCGTGATCACCAGGGAAGGGGTGTGGTTTGGGCTCGTGCTGTGCGTGCGCATCCTGGTGGCCACCTCGTCGCTGCCGCTGTTCGTGATGACGACGCCTACGTCTGCGATCATGACGGCGATGGGCAAACTGCGCATCCCGCAGACGGTCACCTTTATGTTCGTCAGCGCCCTCTCGTTCACCACGTTGATCTTTGAGATGTGGGGCTCGATCGTGGACGCGCAAAAGCTGCGTGCGTTCGACATCGACTCGATGAACTTTGTCAAGCGCGCCGTCAAGGCGTACGTCCCGATTATCACGCCGTTGATCCTGCTGCTCTTCCGCAAGGCCAACGACTTCCAGATCGCGATGGAGACCAAGGGGTTCGGCGCTCCCGTCGAACCGACAGAGATCGAGACGCTCAGCGCGCGCCCGGCCGATTATGCCTGGCTGGCTCTCATCGTGATCGTTTTCGTGCTGTGTACGGTGCTCAAGTTCTCGCGCTGAGCCGGATGATAGGGGACAGAAGGAGGAACGCCATGGCAAAGATCACGCACGTCGTCAAGCGAACGGGGGCTGTCGTGCCTTTCAACAAGGAACGCATCACCAATGCCATCTACCGGGCAGCCGTCGCCGTCGGGGGACGTGACCGGTCCACCGCCGAGGGGCTGGCCGACCAGGTCGTGGCCATGCTGGAGGAGACCACGCCGCCCGACCACACCCCTACCGTCGAGGAGATCCAGGACGTCGTCGAGAAGGTGCTGATTGAGAACGGCCACGCCAGGACGGCCAAGGCCTACATCCTGTACCGCGACGAACGGGCCCGCCAGCGGCTTGAGCGGGCCAAGCGCTCGGCCCGTCCATCCGAGAACATCCCCTGGCGCAAGATCTGGGAGGTCCTGAACTGGGCCGTCGACCACGACCTCCACACCGTCGAGCGGTTGAACGCGCGCATCGCCCGCAAAGAGTTCCCCCAGATCGTGCGCGAGACCGGCCGGGCCTATAACGAGGACATCACGACCGCGTCCGAGATCATCGGGGAGCGCCGGGACCAGGTTAAGATCGTCATCATCGCTGGGCCATCCTCGTCCGGCAAGACGACGACGACGATCAAGCTCAGCCACCTGCTGAAAAAGATGGGGCTCAGCCTGGTCCCGCTCACCGTCGACAATTACTTTTTCGACCTGGAGCTGCACCCGAAGGACGAATTCGGCGACTATGACTTTGAGACGCCGCAGGCGCTCGACCTGGCGCTCATCGACGAGCACCTGGTGCGCCTGATCGCCGGTGAGGAGGTACGGACCCCCTTCTACGACTTTAAAACCGGCAGGCGACACGACGAACACACCCCGATGCAGATCGGGCCGAACGACGTCATCCTCATCGACAGCCTGCACGGCCTGTATGCCGACATGACGCGGTCCGTCGACGCCGAACAAAAGTTCAAGCTGTACATCGAGCCGCTGTTGCAGATGAAAGACCCCGATGGCAAGTACGTGCGTTGGACGGATCTGCGGTTGATGCGCCGCATGGTGCGCGATGCGGCCTACCGGGCCTACGATCCCCAGCGGACGTTGGAACACTGGCACTATGTGCGCTCCAGCGAGCTCCGCAACATCATCCCCTACGTCAACACGACCGATTACATCGTCAACAGCGCCCTGCCGTACGAGCTCCCCATCATGCGGGCCAGGCTGTTCGATCACTTTGAGCAGTGGATGGAACAGTACCAGGACGACCCGCTGCGCCAGGACGCGCGGAGGCGCGCTGAGCGCGTGTATCATCTCCTGAAGGCGGTCACCCCGGTCGAGGACGAATCGGCCATCCCGCCCGACTCGCTCCTGCGCGAGTTCATCGGCGGCAGTTGTTACGAGTATTAGGGGCGGGGGAGCGTGATGCGGGCGGGTTGGCGGTTGACGGCCTTGCCCGATCGTGATACAATGTAGCCACACGATGTGGCTACATTTCGTCTGGAGGAGGGACGCCGATGGCAGAAGTCGGAGTTCGTGAATTAAAGAACCGAGCCAGCGAGATCATCCGGGCGGTGCGGGAGGAAGGGGCGGAATACGTCATCACCTACCGCGGACAGCCCGTGGCCCGCCTCGTTCCCGTCATTGGTGAAGAGGACGACGAGCAGGCTTGGCAAGAACTCGAATGGCTGAGCCAGGAGATCAGCGCGCAGTGGCGCTCGGACAAGTCAGCGGTCGAGCTCTTGACCGAGATGCGAAGGTGACTCGATGGTCGTCATTGATGCCAGCGTGTACGTCAGCCGAATGCATCGGCAAGAAGCCAATCACTTGAAAAGCGTGCGCTTGCTTCGTGTCGTGGCGGCCCGCAGGGTACCTGTGGTTTGTCCAGAGATCCTATTTCCGGAGGTTGCGGCCGCTGTCGCGCGTGGCCTGGATGATACAGAGCTGGGCTATCGTGCAGCCGCTCATCTGCGAACGCTGCCAGGCCATCGGTTCATTGCCGTGGACCGGGCGCTAAGTGGACTTGCAGCCCGTCTGGCTGCAGAGTACCGCCTGCGCGGTTCCGATGCGATTTACGCAGCCCTGGCGCATCGGGAAGGCGCCCACCTGATCACGTGGGACAGGCAGCAGCGAGAAAGAGCAGCGGGCGTGGTGGAGACGTTGACGCCGGTCGAGGCGTTGGCTGTGCTGGAATCGCGTGGCTGACTACCACACCTTTCGCAAGTGGTCCGTTACAGCCCACGGCCACGAGGTGGCCGTCGTCGGCAAGCCCGGTGTCTGGTCGTGGGACACGCTCAACCCGGGCACGGCGGCGCTGCTGGAGGTGGCCGACGTCGGGCCGGGCGACGACGTTCTCGACCTGGGCTGCGGGACGGGCGTCGTCGGCGCGGTCGCAGGCGTGCTGGTGCCGCAGGGCCGCGTCCGGCTGGTCGACTGCAACGTGGCGGCGGTGGCGTGTGCCCGGCGCACGCTGGACGCTGGCGGCATCGCCAACGGCGAGGTGCAGTTGGCCGACGGCGTGAGCGGGCTACCGCCCGCCTCGTTCGACCTGGTGCTGAGCCACCTGCCGCGCGGGCGGGCCGTGCAGGAGGAGCTGATCCGGGGCGTGGCCTGGGTGCTCCGGCCGGGCGGTCGCTTCTACCT
>DATKTN010000328.1:0-2499 GCA_035531135.1 Anaerolineae bacterium | reverse complement strand
GTAACCTGCGTCCCCTGATGGACTGGCAAATCTAATCCTGGACGCAAGGAGGCATAACATGCTACTGAACACGGTTGTACCGTCTCCGGCTCCCATGCACATCCCGGATGGGTTCCTCAGCCTGGGGGTCTCGCTGGTCTGTTGGGCCCTCGCCGTCGCCGGCGTGGGGGTGGCCCTCTGGCGTAGCCGGGAGTCCCTGGGCGAGCGGCAGGTGCCCCTGATGGGGGTGCTGGCTGCCTTTATCTTTGCGGCCCAGATGCTGAACTTTACCGTCGCTGGGGGCACCTCGGGTCACCTCATCGGCGGGGCGTTGGCGGCGATCCTGCTGGGGCCGTGGGCCAGCATCCTGACGATGACGACCGTCGTCGCCATCCAGGCGCTCCTGTTTCAGGACGGGGGGTTGCTCGTGATGGGGGCGAACATCCTGAACATGGGCATCATCTCGACTGTGGTGGGGTACGGCGTATATCGCGGTGCCACGGCGCTGGCGCGGGGCCAGCGCTGGGGGCTCCTCGTCGGCGGCTGCGCCGCGGCGTGGGCCTCGGTGGTGATCGCTGCGGTCGCGACCGCGGTTCAACTGGCCTTCTCCGGCACGTCGCCGCTGGGCGTGGCGCTGCCCGCGATGGCCGGCGTGCACGTCCTCATCGGCGTTGGCGAGGGGCTGATCACGGCGGGGGCACTGGCGTTCGTCGCGGCGGTGCGGCGCGACTTGCTGGAGCCGGCCGGCGCGGCGACCGGCGGCCTGCGTTGGGCTGCGGCCGGGTTGGTGCTGGCGCTGGCGGTGGCGTTGCTGGCCCCGCTGGCCTCGCCTCATCCCGACGGGCTGGAGCGCGTGGCCGAGGACCAGGGATTCAGCGAGACGGCGCAGGACGCGCCCTACGAGATCATCCCTGACTATGTCCTGCCGGGCGTACCCGATGAGCGGCTGGCGACCATCGCCGCAGGGCTCGTGGGGACCCTGGTCGTCGCGGGCGTCGCTTTCGCCGTCGCCCGGCTCCGCCGCCAGTCGGCCTCGTAACCGACCGACAATCTGGGTCCAGCATGCACATCCACGCGCTCGACGCCTACCGTCACAGGGCCAGTCTCGTCCACGACCTCGACGGCCGGGTGAAGCTGGCCCTGGCGGTGCTCTTCATCGTCTCGACGGCGCTCACGCCCGACGGGGCCTGGCTGGCCTACGCGCTGCTGACCGCGCTGGTACTGGGCGTGATCGTGGCTTCGCGGTTGGGGGTTGGATTCGTGCAGCGGCGGGCGGCGGTGGCGCTTCCCTTCGCGCTGGCGGCCGTGACGGTCGTGTTCTCCGTGCCAGGACGGCCTCTGCTGGCGGCGCGGATTCTCGGCCGGCAACTGGCGCTCACCGACGCCGGGCTGATCCGCTTCGTGAGTATCCTGCTCAAATCGTGGCTGTCGGTGCAGGTTGCTGTGGTGTTGACGGCGTCGACGCCTTTCCCGGCCCTGCTCCAGGCGATGCGCAGCCTGCGCGTGCCACGGGTTCTGGTCACCATCGCCGGTTTCACGTACCGCTACCTGTTCGTCATCGGCGACGAGGCGCTGCGGCTGATGCGCGCGCGGGCGGCCCGCAGCAGTGTCCTGAGTCCGTCGAAGGGCGGTGTCCTGAGGCTGCCGAAGGGCGGTGCCCTGAGCTCGTCGAAGGGCGGCGCAAACGTCTTCTGGCGGGCGCGGGTGACGGGCGGGATGGTTGGCAGCCTCTTCTTGCGCAGCCTCGAGCGCAGCGAGCGCATCTACGACGCGATGCTGGCACGGGGATACGACGGCGAGGTGCGCTCGCTCCGTCCACCCCTCCTCCGGGCCCGTGATGTCGTGGTCGCGTTGCCCATCATTCTGGCGCTGGCGGCGATCCAGATCCTGGCGCGCTTGTCACGGTGAGAAAGCCTTGCGAAGGTTTGAGATCACTTCCTGCCGAGAGTCGTGTGTGCCTGCAGGAGCATGCCCGTTGTCGGAGCGACGCGCAACCTTCGCAAGGCTTCTAGGCTGATGACTATGGAACCCTGTATCGAGATCCGCAACCTCTCCTTCGCCTACCCCGACGGCCGGCAGGCGCTGCGGGGCGTGAGCATGAGCGTCCAGCCAGGGGAGAAAGTGGCGCTGGTGGGTCCCAACGGCGCGGGAAAGTCCACGCTGCTGCTACACCTCAACGGTATCTTGCAGGGTGAGGGGGCGGTGCACGTGATGGGACAGCAAGTGGCCGAGCCTCATCTGGCCCGCGTCCGGGCCCAGGTGGGGCTGATCTTTCAGGACCCGGACGACCAGCTCTTCTCCCCCACTGTCTTCGAGGACGTGGCCTTCGGGCCGCTCTATGCGGGACTGGCAGAGACGGAGGTACAGCGCCGGGTAGCTTGGGCGCTGGCGCAGGTGGGGATGGCGGGATACGCGGAGCGGATCTCACACCACCTGAGCCTGGGGGAGAAGAAGCGCGCGGCGATTGCGACGGTCCTCTCGATGCAGCCGGACATCCTGGCGCTGGATGAACCCACCTCC
>DATKTN010000327.1:0-2537 GCA_035531135.1 Anaerolineae bacterium | reverse complement strand
CTTGAAGCACTTCATCGTCGCGTCGTGCGCGTCCTCGGCCTGCAGTTGCTGCGCCATCGCCTGCGCCAGTTGGGCCTGCGCGGCGGCGACCTCGGCGTCCGTCGCCCCGGCGGCGAGCCGGTCCCGCTGGGCGGCAGCCTGAGCGAGCGCGCCCTCTGCGACCGCCAACTGCGCCTCGGCGACGGCGATCTCCTGCGGGCGCGAGGGGGCCTTCACCTGCGCCAGTTGGGCCTGGGCGGCGGCCAGCGCCGCCTCGGCCTCCTGGACCGCGAGTTGGGCGTCGATGGGATCGAAGCGGACGAGCAGGTCGTCCTCGGAGACGACGTCCCCCTCCTGCACGAGCACCTCGACGGCCGCACCGCCGGGCTCGAAGCGCAGCTCAGCCCAGCGGGCCGGCTCGATGGCCGCCTCGGCGATCACCTTGTCGTCCTCCTGGGACACGACCGGCACCGCTTCCGCCGATTCGGACTCAACCGTAGCCGCTCCGCCGCACCCTGCCAGCAACCCGACGGTTGCCAGTGCCAATAATCTAGCCAGCACTTGTCTCTTTCTCATCGCGTGATTCCTCCGTCGCCATGCGTATTGCGTATTGCGTGTTCCGTCTGTATCCAAAGCTTTTCCATTGGTCATTGTTCATTGGTCATTGTTCATTGGTCATTGGTCATTCATATGCCAGCGCTTCCCGCACGCTGACCTGCGTCGCGCGCAGCGCCGGCCACAGGCTCGCCAGCGCCGACAGTACGACCACGATCACCAGCCAGGCCACCATCCCAGCCATGGAGTAGTCAAAGTCGAGCGGAAACTGGAACAACGTGCTACCGACGACGTCGCTAAAGACGCGCGCTCCGGGGTAGCTGAGCGGGACGGCGAGCAGCCAGCTCAACATACCCACCAACACGCCTTCGACGACAAAGATCCCCAGGATGGCCACGGACGTCGCGCCGGTCGCGCGCATCACGCCGATCTCCCGCCTCCGTTCGACCACGTTGATCGACATCGTGCTCATCAGCCCGACGCTGCCCACCACCGCCGCCAGCACCGCCATCGCCAGCATGAGATACGTGATCATGTCAAACTGTGATTTGGTCTGCTCCCGGAGTTCGCCGCCGCTCTGAAAGAACACGGGCTTGAGGCGATGTGCGGTGTACGTCGCCCGCATGTCGCGGATCAACTGCTCATGTGACTCGAAATCGTGCTCTTCAGACGTCAACATCACGAACGCCCCCCGGTTGGCGTTGCCGATCTCCCGCGCCAGCGTGTCAAAGGGGACAAAGTTGTCGCGTTGCTGGTTGTTGATGTTGACGACCAGGCCTACCACCGTCCAGCTCAGTTCTCTCTCGGCGACGGTCATCGTGACCGTGTCCCCGACCCGGATGTCTTCATCTGCCGCGATCTTGGTGTTGAGCAAAATCGCGCGACCGTCTCCGGGCAGCAGCGCACGGCCGCTCGTGATCCGGGGGTTGAACAACTGGGAGTTGTCCGGTATCCCCCAGAGTTGTCCCTGCAGTTCCTCACCGTCCTTCAACTCCAGCGTCGCGCCCCGCACGTCCCATACCTCGACGGAGGTCACGCCGGCCACACTCCCGGTCACCTCGGTCAGACGGGCCACGCGATGCGTGCGGTCAAATACGACCAATACGTCGAAGCCAAAGTCGTTGAGCAGCACTTCGATGGTGTTGCTCATCGAGGCCCCCACGCTTATCACCACGATGAACATCACGCCGCCGAGCACCAGCGTGGTCAGCGTCAACGCGATGCGCGCTTTGCGCCGGAAGGTGTTGCGCAGGCTGAGCGCCAGCGGGCGCGGCAGGCGACGGACTCGCCCGATCAACCGGTCGAACCAGCTCCGTCCGAACCCGGCCCCCAGGCCATAGTTGCTGATGGCCTGGTGTGGCGTGATGCGTGCACCGCCGATCACCGGCACCAGCGCCGCCAGCAGGGGCACGACCAGCCCCACCGCGACCTGGATCCCCACCGCCACCGGCATCACGCGGAACGCGTCCTGGATGATGTTCATCAGATCAAGCAGCCATCCCGCCAGCAGGTGGGCGGCGATGGCCCCCAGCGGCACGGCCAGGAACAGGGAGAGCAGGCCATAGATCAACGCCGTCGCCAGGTATATGCGCACCAGGCGCCTTCCCGTCGCGCCGACCACCTTCATCACGCCGATCTGCCATACCTGCTGGGCGACGGTGGCGTTCATCATGTTGACGATCAAGAAGCCGCTCAGCCCCAGCGACAGCGCGCCCAGTATCTTCAAAATCAGCAGTATCGAGTCCATCGTCTCCTGGAGCCAGTGGACCTCGGGGTCGGTGATTTCATACCCGCCCACCCCCACGTCCATGCGTTCCAACCGATCCTGGACCCGCTCGGCAGCTTCTTCCGCGCCCTCCTCGCTGAACGACTCCAGGCGGACGTGGAGCCGGTTGAACCCCTGCTCCTGGTCGGTCAGCCAGGCGACGGTCTCCGGGGTGGCGAAAAAGGTCGCATCGCCGCCCCACTGGGGGGGAGAGACCTGGGACATGCGCACGATGCCC
>DATKTN010000326.1:0-2616 GCA_035531135.1 Anaerolineae bacterium | reverse complement strand
GAATTGCTGGTCAGACGGCAGAGCTGACTGACTGACAAATCTCACTTGGACGCAGATTCACGCAGATTTTCGCAGATAGAATAGTGACCACCGCCAGCCGCCACTCTCACTCCGCCAACTCTGCGAGGCGCCGGTCGGTTTCGCGCAGCCAGTCCAACGCCTGGGACAACGACTCCTCAACCGTGCCCGGGGGATAATTGTCGCGCCGGGCGACGATGAGCAGGTGCTCCAACTGGGCGGCGGACTCGGCCAGCTTGGCCCTGAACGCCTCAGCTTCGGCCAATGGCACCATCTCAACCGTCACCATCCCGCTGGCAGAAACCGGCTGTGTGGTGCTCTCCCAGGGGACGTAGCCGGGCGCTTCGACCCGCACGAACAGCCGTTCTTTGCCGGTACTGTCCATCCTGACTCGCAGAGTCTCCCAGCAATCCTGGCATTGCGTGGTCCGCAGTTCTTTGCCCTCCTGGTTCAACACCGTCATCGTGACCGTCGTTGGACCATCGACAGGCTGACCGTTCTGCCTGTCGACGATCCCGGAGATGCCCACCTCCGCCGGGGCCGGACACCCGGTCAGGACCACGATCGTCACCAGCAGGACAGGCACGATCAGCAGCCGGTCTGCACGTTGTAGTCTTTGCATTTCGACATCTCCTGAGGGCAGGATAGACCGTGGATGACCCTCTCCTCGACCATTCGTCACCTCGTCAACCGCGACAGCCGCATCAACTGCGCAACCCCCTGTCACTGAGCACCAGGGGGCCAAACGCCACGCGGCCCGCCTGTCCGTTCACCAGTCCCAGGCGGCGCTTGCTTCGCGACCGCATCACCGCCACCCATACCGGCAACAACACCAACTGGTAGGTCGCGCTGGTCACCTGGAACGAGCGCCGCACGTGGGTATGGCCAGATGACGCCGGTGCAACCAGCGGCTCCGCTCGCCGGCGAGCCAGCGCGATCATCGTCTCGCAGGCATCCTCGGCCACCCCCTCGACGTCCAGGTGATAGAGCGCGGCAGGCCAATCGGCCAAAAGCCGTGGCTCGTAGGGCACCAGCGTGCTCAGGTCGAAGGGGAATACCCGCTTCAGGAACGAGGGGGCCGGGACCAGCACGCCGGAGAACAGCAGGTTGTCAAACATCATCAGGTCCGCGCTCGGCGCTGGTCCGCCCGGCGGCGCGGGCTGATCGAACCCATCCGTAGCCCAAGCCCGCACCTCGACGAACCCGTCGAACACCCAGAAGGGCAGATAGATCGGCTGTAGCGCCACCGGTTGATCCTCCTGGCCGGTCAACCGGGTCTTGAGGCCGCGCAGGCCGGAATGCTGCGCTTCATGGATGGCAGCGGTGGCCTGTGGCTCGTCGAGCTTGAACGGCAGGAACCCGTCCGGCCGCTCGAACGTGCGCCGGTTGTCCTCGGCCAGCACAGTCGTGGAGCCACAGAACGCACACTGCCGTGCCAGGAAACGCGTCATCGTCAGTTCCGCCCCGCACGACTGGCAGCGCACGATGCGCTGGACGTCCCCCCACGCGCGGCCCTGGTAGCGGCGTTGCAGCTTCATGTCGCCGACGAGCCTGGCATCTGCCTCGAGCAGGTTGGTCTCCCGCAGGCCGAGCGGGTGGCCACAATACGGGCACACGACCGCCGTCGCGCCCGGTTCATAGTGCAGCGCCCCGCCGCACTGGGGGCAGCGCACGACCGTCGTCTCCGGCTCCAGGCCCTGCCCCCCTCGCTCACGGGAGGGAGACACTCTCCCGCGCGCGATCGCCAGCGCGTCCCGCGCCAGCGGATGCGCCGGTTCCCGGGCGACCGCGTTCTCCAGATATTCTATCCGCTCGGCGGGGTCGTCGGTCGCGGCCGTCAGCCAGACCCAGGCGTCGGCAAACTCGGGGCAATGTGCCGTCAGCGCGCGGAGGTGCTGCGCGGCTGCGTCGCGCTCCCCGCGCTTCAGGAGCAGGTAAGCCCCCACGAACGGCATGACCTCCTGCCGCCGAGGGTGGTAGTTGCGGACGTACTGCATATGGCTGCCGGCCACCAGGTGCGGGTCCTCGCCCAGCGCCCGTTGGTAGGCCTCGAAGAACGCCAGCGCCAGCTCGGACGTGTACAGCGTGAAGGCGGGATCCGGGGTATGTGTGCCGGCCCAGTGCGCCAGTAATTCGTCCAGGAACGGCTGGTGGCTGGCCGCCCGCTGCCACGTACGCGGGCCACGCACGTGCGTCTCTCGCGCGCGTGCATCCTCGGACGGCACGTGCCCGCAGTGGGTGCAGTGCGCGGACTCGACCCACGGATCGTAGCTGCTTTGATGTCCACATTGGGGACAGACGAACGTCTGCATGCTGCCATCTCCAAACGCACGGCCAATCGCTCTAGCCAGGAGTCTCGACGACGACCGCCACGCGCAGTGCCCCGGTGTTGTCGTCCAGCCATTGGTCGTTGATCCTCGACATACCGTCTCTCCGCGCCTCTTCACCAGCCAGCAGCGAGCCGCAGTACCGGCAGACGATCCTGCCTGCCGCGTCCGCCGGCCAGGGCGCGCCGCAGTTGGGGCAAATCAGTTTGGACATGGGGTCCTCGGACTGAGGAAATTTGGGTGTATCTCAGGGGGCAACTTCGCTCTCGCA
>DATKTN010000325.1:0-6650 GCA_035531135.1 Anaerolineae bacterium | reverse complement strand
ACTCCAGGTATCAGGTGGCGGGTGCGCACCCGGCAGGTTTCTGGGCGGGTCTCTGGCACGGGCTCATCATGCCTATCACGTTTATCGTCAGCTTGTTCAACGCCGGGGTACGGTTCTACGAGACCAACAACAATGGCAAATGGTACGATTTCGGGTTCCTGATTGGCGTTTCTGGCTCTTTCGGTGGGCCTTCGAGCCAGGTGTCGTAGCCGCAAGCAGAAACTCGGGCTTTATCTGCGCAAATCTGCGTGAATCTGCGTCCAGCACTAGATTCGTCAGCCAATCAGCCTATCACAGTCTCGCCAGCGCCTGGTCCAGGTCGGCGATGATGTCCTCCGGGTCCTCCAGACCGACGGAGAGCCGGATCAAGCCGTCGTCGATGCCGGCGGCGGCGCGCTCCTCCGGCGTCATGTGCTCGTGCGTGATCGTCGGCGGGTGCATGCAGATGGTCCGGCTCGTGCCGAACGTGACCGCGTGGACGACCAGCTCCAGGCTGTCCATGACGCAGGCGGCCCCCGCCATCCCGCCGGGCGCGACGAACGAGAGCAGTCCTCCGTTGGCCGTCATCTGGCGCCGGGCCAGCTCGTGCTGGGGGTGGTCCGGCAACCCGGGGTAGTTGACGTGTACCACCCTGGGGTGATCGGCCAGGAACTCGGCCACCTGTTGCGCGTTGGCGCTGTGCCGCTCCATGCGCATCGAAAGCGTCTCCAGGAACTGGAGCACGAGCCAGGCCTCGAAGGGCTGCATGATCGCGCCGACGAACTCGGTCGTGTTCCAACGCACGTCCTCGACCAGCGCTTCCGGCCCGACGACCGCGCCGCCGAGCACGCTCGCGTTCCCGCACAGGAACTTTGTGACAGACAGCAGCACGATGTCCGCGCCCAGCTCCAGCGGCTTTTGCAGCGCGGCCGTCGCGATCGTGTTGTCCACCAGCAGCGGGACGCCGTGGGCGTGCGCGACGCCGGCCACGGCGGCGACGTCGGTGACGAACAGGCACGGGTTGCTGGGCGTCTCGACCCACACCAGCCGGGTCCGCGTGTCGATCTGCTCGTCCCAGGCCCGGGAGTCGGCGGGGTCCTCGACGAACCGGAACGCCACGTTGCAGCGCTCGGGAAAAATCGTGGCGGCCTGTTTGTACCCCTCGCCAAAGACGTTCAGGCTGGTGACGACGTTGTCGCCCGGCCGGGCCAGCGTAAAGATCAGGTTGAACAGCGCCTGCGAGCCCGAGCCAGCGGTCACGGCCCCCTCCCCACCCTCCAGCGAGGCCAGCCGTTCCTCCAATATGCTCACCGTCGGCGTCTTGCTGCGGCCGTAGATGTAATCCGGGAACGTGTCGAAACGCTCGTAGGGATAGGTCATTGACTGCACGATGGGCGGCACGAAGGCCCGGAACCGCTCCACGTCCTTGAGTGGGTGGAAGCCCGCGTGCAAGGCCCGGGTGTCGAAACCCAGGTGGGCGTCGGAGTGGGGTTGGGGCTGTGCCTGGGGGTCGTATTCCCAGGGGTCGCGCATGAAGAAGGGTTTTTCGTCGTGCATGCGGAATCTCCTCTGTCCAGTGATAGCGAGTTTGTAGTGGGTGCTTTAGCGCCTCAGAGCGCGATGAATCGCGCACTACGAACCTGTGTCGAAGCCCAGGTGGGCATCCGCACGGGCTCCTGGTTTTGCCTCCGGGCGGTGGCGGGTTTGTAGTGGGCGCTTCAGCGCCTCAGAGCGCGATGAATCGCGCACTACGAACCTGCTTGCTCGCGCTCGACGACCTTTTTGACGTCCCGTTGGACGTCGGCAGGCAGCGGCTCCGGCTCGTGGCTCGCCAGGATCTCGTCCACCTGCTCGGCCGCGCGCTGTTCCATCGTCGTCGCGCCGCGCTCGACCCACTGCGAGTACGGGCGCTTGTCCGCCAGCCTGGAGTAGTACGGCTCCCGGAAGTGCTTCAGCGTGTGGTCGTGCGCCAAATAGCTCCCGGTCGGGCCCAGTTCCTCGATCACGTCCAGCGCCAGCGTCTCGTCGTCGACCACCACGCCCGCGGTGGCGGCCCGCAGAAAGCCGAGCGTGTCGTTGGCGATGGCGATCAACTGCAGCGAGCCCTGCATCCCGGCGTCCATGAAGCCGACGTCGTGGACGATGTTGGCGCCGTGCAGGAGCGCGGTGACCAGGCTCAGTGTGGCCTCGGCGCCGCATTGCTGGTCCAGTACCTTCGAGTCCGTCGAGCCGCCCAGCCCAAAGACGGGCAGGTCATAGTATTTCCCCATGGAGGTGGGGACCCCCTGCTCGTCCGCCAGGACATAATTGCCCACCATCGTCTGCAGGTTGTACGGGCCGCCGTTCCACCCGGGCACCCCGACCGGCGTCCCCTCCCGCACCAACTGGGCCAGGACGATGCCCAGGAGCGTCCCCGCGTTCATCGAGGCCGTACACCCGGCGGTCGTGACCGGCGAGTTGACGCCGCCCGCGTTGAGCGGGATGTATAATAGCGGCAGCCCCTTCCCGGCCAGGAGCATGCACTTTTGCAGCGCCTCGGCGTTGGCGACCAGCCCTGACGTGACGTTGATGTAGCAGGTGGCAAAGGGGCGCTGCCGGAAGGGTTCCGCCCCGCCCGCCACGACCTCGCACATCTCGACCGCCGCCACGCACCCCTGCAGGTCCGGCGAGACGAACACGATTGGCTTGGTCGTGTGGTTGAGCATCACCTCCATCTGGTACCGGTCATAGATCCGCTGGTTCACGTCCGACGGCAGGAACGCGGACATGACGAAATCGATCTCGGGCAGCGCGTCCATCAGAATGGCGGCCTCCTCCACGTCCTTCAGCACCGCCCGGCGCCGCTGCCCGGTGCGGTGATCGAGGACGTTCAGGCAATCGGAACCGCCACCGAAGGTTGAATTGTATCCCCAGGCGCGTATCGCGACGTTCCCGTTGCGGTCGCACAGCGTGATGCGCCTGGGTGTCACGGCCAGGGCCTTCTCGACCATGATCTCGGGGACATAGACCCGTATGCCGTCCGCCCTGGCCCCTCCCTTGACGAGCAGATCCCTGGCCTTCTCGTCGTGGACCTCGATGCCCACCCGCTCCAGGATTTCCAGGCTCGCCACGTGGATTCTCTCGCATTCCTGCGGCCCCATGCGGGAGTAGTGAGCGCTGGTCTGGCGCAAACCGTGTGTCTCAATCATGGGCCTCACCTCGCTATCAGGATGGATCGCTCTCGGGAGCGATGAGCTTGATGTGCCAGAGCAGATCGAGGAGTGAGCACGCCCACGTGCGAACGGCTCCTGTAACCCCCGTTCCGCATCTGGGGATGCTCCACTCCTCGCTCCACATTCGCATCCTGATCAATGGGCTGGCGCCAGGCTTTGGCTAAAGCTGAGCCACAGCGCCCAAGAGACGCCCCAGGCCTGAGTGGAGAAGGTTGAAGCAAGGGTACACAGGAGGAAATGGAAAAGCTATGGGGCTTCGTGTGAAGTGATTATATCACATCGCACCTCGCACGCAAAGACGCCTGTATACAACGCCAGCTTCAACCTCTATCGCGCTACCTCCCCTGTGTGCTGACTTGTTTGACAACGAGGCAGGAAGGGGTATAATTGTCTCGTTTTGTGCAACTGAGTTGCACAATGTGAGACAGCTTCCACGACTCTTGAGTCCTCATTTGTCCCCGGCAGCTTGACCGGGAGGATGGTGGGTTGGCGATGCAACGTGGTTCCAACGTGCAATCCGTGGAGCGAGCCATCGCGATCTTGAAATCGTTCAACCTGGGGAGACCCGAGCGCGGCGTCAACGAGTTGAGCCGCGAGCTGGGATTGCACAAGAGCACGGTCTCCCGATTGATGAGGACGCTGGAGCACGGCGGGCTGCTCTCCCGCAATCCAGAAACCGAGCGCTACCGGCTGGGCGTCGACCTGATTGGCCTGGCCGCCCAGGTGGTCAGTTTCATGGACGTCCGCGAGGTGGCGCTCCCCTTCTTGCGAGAGCTGGCGGAGGCATGCCGGGACACGGTCAACCTGTCGGTCATGGATGCCGGGCAGGTTGTCAACCTGGAGCAGTTCGTGCCCCCCACGCGCCGGATCAAGAACATCGGCCGCGTGGGGCGGCGCATGTCCCCTCACTGCACGGCCGCCGGCAAGGTGCTGCTGGCGTACCTCCCTCAGGATGAACTCGACCGGATATTGCAGGCCGGCCTGGAGCGGTTTACACCCCACACGATCACGGATCCCGACGAGTTGCGAAAGGAGCTGGCCCGGGTTCGCGGGCAATCGTACGCGACGGTGCGCGAGGAACTCGAGGAGGGGTTGAACGTGGTCGCTGCCCCCATCCACGATCACACCGGGCAGGTGGTGGCGTCCGTCAGTTTGGCCGGGCCGGCCTATCGCGTCACCCCGGAGCTGTTTCCCGAACTGGCAGGGCGGTTGATGGATACGGCGGGGGCAATCTCTGCAAAGTTAGGCCACAGGCGGTGAGAGAGGCATAGATGACAATTGCTCTGGGTATAGACACGGGGGGCACGTACACGGACGCAGTGCTGGTCGACCAGTCGACTGGCACCGTGATGGCCGGGGCCAAGGCCCTGACCACCTATCACGACCTGTCCGTCGGCATCGGAGAGGCCGTGGCTGCGGCGTTCGATGGCCAGGCGGTGTCCCCCGCCGACGTGGAATTGGTGGGGCTTTCGACCACGCTGGCGACGAACGCGATCGTCGAGGGACGGGGTAGCTCGGTCTGCCTGATGCTCATCGGCTACGACCCGGCGCTGATCCAGCAGTATGGGTTCGAGCGCGACCTGGTGACGCAAGACGTGGTCTACCTGCGGGGTGGACATGACGGCGAAGGGAACGAGACCGAGCCGCTGGACGAGGCGGCGGCCCGCGAGGCCATCCTCGCCCGGCGCGACCGGGTGGAATCGTTTGCCGTATCGGGTTACTTTGGCGTCCGCAACCCCGTCCACGAGCTGCGGGTGCGCGCCCTGGTCGAGGAACTGACCGCTTCCGCCGATGGGCAACCCCTGCCGGTCACCTGTGGCCACGAGCTGACCTCCCGCCTCAACTCTGTGCGGCGGGCGACGACGGCGGCGTTGAATGCGCGGCTGATCCCGTTGTTGCGGGAGCTCATCGCCACCGTCCGCCGTACGCTGGATGAACGGGGCGTCGCTGCCCCGTTGATGGTGGTCAAGGGAGATGGCTCGCTGGTGCGAGCGGAGTGGGCCATGCGGCGGCCCATCGAGACAATCCTGTCCGGCCCGGCGGCCAGCGTCGTGGGCGCCTGGCACCTGGCGGGCCGTCGTGACGTGTGGGTGGTCGACGTGGGCGGCACGACGACCGACATCGCCGCGCTGCGCGACGGTCGCCCGCGGCTGAACCCCGAGGGTGCACAGGTCGGCGAGTGGCGGACGATGGTCGAGGCGGTCGACGCGCATACGATCGGGTTGGGCGGTGACAGCCTCGTGGGCCTGGACGCCGAAGGCCGGCTGGCCATCGGCCCCCGGCGGGTGGTGCCGCTGTGCCTGCTGGCGAGCACGCACGATGGGTTCGTGGACCAACTGCGCTGGCAGGTGCAGGCGCGCCAGCGGGAGGGGTTGGCCGCGCAGTTCGCCCTGCTGCAGCAGCGGACCGCTCCCGGGCTCTCGGAGGAAGACCGAACGCTGCTGGACCATCTGAGCGCCGGTCCCCAGTCGCTGACGGCGCTCGTCGATACGCTGCGCTACGGTTCGCTCGCCATGCGGCGGATCGAGCGCCTGGAAGCACGGCGGCTGATCCTGCGGGCCGGCTTCACGCCCACGGATGCGCTGCACGTCCTGGGCCGCTTTGAATGCTGGGACGCCGAGGCGTCGCGGATCGGCGCCGAACTCCTGGCGGAGCGGGCTGGCCTTTCGCCCCAGGCATTCTGCGAGTGGGTCGTCTCCGACGTGTCCGACCGGGTGTCCACCGCCCTCGTCAGCAAGGTGCTGGGCGACGAGGCCACGCTCCCGGACTGGGAGCGCGAGACCTCGGCGGCGGCGCTCCTGGCCCGGGCGTTGGGGCAGGTACTTGCGTCGGACCTGGACTGCCAGTTGACGTTGCGCCATCCGGTCGTCGCCGTCGGTGCGCCGGTCGAGGCCTACCTGCCGCGCGTGGCCCGGCAACTGTCCACCGAGTTGATCATCACCCCCCGCGCCGACGTGGCGAACGCCGTCGGCGCTGTGGCGGGCAGCGTGGTGCAACGGCTGCAGGTGGCCATACGCCCGCTAGACGGCAGCCAGCGCTTTCGCCTGCATCTGCCCGACGGCGTGCACGACTTTGGCAGTCTCGAGGAGAGCGTGGCCTACGCACACCAGGTCGTGCCGGATCGACTGAGGACGTTGGCCCACCAGGCGGGCGCCGACCAGGTCGAGATGCGCACGAATCGCGTCGATCACAACGCGCCCGTCCGGGCGGCGTGGGGACAAGAGATCTACCTGGGAACGCAGTTGACGTTCACGGCGGTCGGGCGACCCAGGCCAGCACGGGGCGCATAGGCCAGGACTCTACGCTTGCCCGTCATTACTAAGCCTGTCTTCGACACTTCTATGCGAAATGGACTGTTCGCTTGCAAAAATCACGCATCAGATGTACCATTGACTTGCCGCCTAAGCGCGCCGACGTAAGTGCTGTTGGTGACCCAAGCTGACTTGCAGACACCCGAGC
>DATKTN010000324.1:0-24954 GCA_035531135.1 Anaerolineae bacterium | reverse complement strand
TTGGGAGTTCCACTGGTCTCCCAACCCGGCGTCAGCCCCTGCAGACTTTTATCGGGAGGGCTTTGCCGATGCGTGGGGCACGATCGCCGTGCCGGGGAACTGGCAATTACAGGGGTACGGGGTGCCCATGTATACGAACGTCCAGTATCCGTTTCCCATCGACGATCTACCGCGTGTTCCTCGGGACGACAACCCGGTCGGTTCGTACCGTAGGCATTTCACCATACCAGACAGTTGGGACGGCCGGCAGGTCTTTCTGCTATTCGAAGGCGTTGATTCGGCGTTCTACCTGTGGGTGAACGGTGAGATGGTGGGCTACAGCCAGGGCAGCCGCCTGCCGGCCGAGTTCAACGTCACGCCTTACGTGCGCGTGGGGGACAACACCCTGGCGGTTCAGGTGTATCGCTGGTCCGACGGGAGCTACCTGGAGGACCAGGATCACTGGCGGCTGAGCGGCATTTATCGGGACGTGTATCTGGTCAGCGTCCCTCCCGTGCACGTGAGAGACGTGTGGGTCAGGACGGAGCTGGATGAGGATTACCGGGACGCCGTGCTCAAGCTCTCTTTCCCGATCGGGAACCCCAGCCGGCCCTGTGGGAGGTCAAGAAGGCCCTGGAGCCCGTGAAGGTCGAGCCTGTCGATCTGCTGGCGAGGCAAGTCCAGATCGTCAACCGGCATCATTTTTCGGACCTGAGCGGGCTGGACGTCTCCTGGACGCTGTCGGCCGACGACCAGGTGCTGCAGACGGGCCAATTGCCGCGCCTGGACACGCCTGCCGGTGCCAGCGAGATGGTGACGATACCGTTCGACAGACCGGCGTTGGAGCCAGGTGTCGAGTATTGGCTGACGATCAGTTTCCACCTGGCCCAGGCTATGTCCTGGGCAGAGGCGGGACACGAGGTGGCCTGGGCCCAGTTCAGGGTGCCGTTCGACGTGCCGGCGGGACCGGTTTTGAGCATTGTGGACATGCCGGGGCTGGCACTGAAAGAATCCGAGAGGGACGTCACGTTGCGCGGGCCGGACTGGGGCCTGGTCTTTGACAAGCAGGAGGGCGTGATTGCTTCCTGGCAGTACCGGGGCATGGAGCTGGTCCAGCGAGGGCCGGCGCTGAACATCTGGCGAGCGCCCACCGACAACGACGAAGGCCCCAAGTGGAATAAAGACCTGATATCGGCCAAAAAGTGGCGTGAGGCAGGGCTGGATCGACTGCGGCATCGGGTGGAGAAGGTGACCGTGAATCATCTCAAACCGCAGGTTGTCCAGGTCGAGGTGCGGTCTTTTGTTTGCGCGCCTGACCACACGGACGGTTTCGCCTGTGCGTATCGCTACGCTATCTTTGGCAGCGGTGACGTGTTGTTGGACGTCCACGTCGTGCCGAGTGGGAGCTTGCCTCCGTTGCCGAGGGTAGGCGTGCGGATGACCCTGCCGGGTGGGGACGAGCGCTTCACCTGGTATGGACGCGGGCCGCACGAGACCTACGCGGACCGCAAGATGGGGGCGCAGGTCGGCGTGTACAGTGGGACGGTCGATGGCCAGTACGTGCCGTACATCGCGCCCCAGGAAAACGGGAACAAGACCGACGCCCGGTGGGTGTCACTGACGAACGAGAGCGGTATCGGCCTGCTGGTCGTGGGGACTGCCGCGGATGGAAGCCATCCGTTGCTCGAGGTCAGTGCCCATCACTTTACCGCCGGGGACCTGGCCAAAGCCCGGCACACCCACGAGCTGGAGCGGCGTGAGGAGATCACGCTCAACCTGGACTACAGGCAGTCAGGTTTGGGCGGAGCAAGCTGCGGACCCGCAACGCTGCCCCAGTACCTGATCGCGCCCGAAGAGATTCGCTTCGGCCTGAGGTTGAAACCGTTCTCGCTGGAACAGGCCTCGCCGATGCAGTTGAGCAAGCAGGAGATCGAACGCCCCTGGCCTGAAACCTGAAACCTGAAACCTGGAACCAGGAGTGACCTGGGTTTACTCCAGCATATGTCGCACCACGGCGGCAACGGCCTGGCCCAGTTTCTTGTGTTCGCCTACCTCAAGGTGCACCCCGTCGACGTCGCTGGAGACGATGACGTTGGAGGTGTCGAAAAATGCGCATCCATATTCCCTGGCGACCCGCTGGTAGTGCTTGGAGAATCTCTTGGACTTTTGTTTGGCCCTGTCGAACATCTCGGCGTACTCGGTGAGCCTGCCGAGGGGCGGGGGGGCCATGAGCAGCACTTTGGGCGCGCCGCCGTCCGGACCAGCCATGCTGCGCTGCACGATGTCCACCAGCACGCCAGCGCTGTTCGCGATGTCGTAGGCGGAAACGGAAAAGCGAACCTTCAGGTCGTTGGTCCCCAGCATGACCATGACCAGGTCGATGGACGCGTGGGTCTCCAGGCAGGGGATCAGGTATTCCCTGCCGTTCTTGTACCCCTCGATCGGGTCGTCCCACACCGTCGTCCTGCCGGGTAGCCCCTCTTCAATCACGAGGTACCCATCTCCGAGTTCTTGCCGAAGCACGCCCGGCCAGCGCTCGTCCCTGGCGTAGCGCTCCAGGGTGACGGGGTTCCACCCCCACGTGTTCGAGTCACCGTAGCATAGAATGGTCTTTATAGCTACATCTCCTCCCAGTTCTGTCCCACCTTGAGGTCGGCTTTCAGGGGGGCCTTGAGATCGAAGGCGTCCTCCATAATCTCGCGCACTAGCGGCGCGACGGTCGTGACCTCTTCATCCGGTGCCTCGACGACCAGTTCGTCGTGCACCTGCAGAATCATCCGCGCCCGCAGGCCGCGTTCCTGGAGCGCCCGATGGAGGTGGATCGTCGCGATATTGATGATGTCGGCGGCGGTCCCCTGGATCGGTGCGTTGATCGCCATGCGCTCGGCGGCCTGGCGCACGTTGTGGGTGGCCTGGCTGCCTGGTAGTAACTCGGGGAAGTAGCGTCGCCGCCCCAGCAGCGTCTCCACATATCCCTGCCGCGTGGCGAGCGCCTTGGTGCGGTCGATGTACTCCCGCACCTTGGGGAAGCGCTCAAAGTAGGCCTTGATAAAGTTCTCGGCCTCGGCCTGTGTCAGGCCGGTCGCCTGCGCCAGCCCGTAGGCGGTCTGTCCATAGGAGAGGCCAAAGTTCACGGCCTTTGCCAGCCGCCGCATGTCGGGCGTCACTTCTCCCAGCGGGACGCCCAGGATAGCGGCGGCGGTGCTGGCGTGGATGTCCTCGCCCCGCGCGAAAGCCCCCAGCAGCCCTTCGTCGCCGGAGATGTGGGCCATCACCCGCAACTCTACCTGTGAATAGTCAGCCGCGACCAGTTGCCAGCCGGGCTCGGCGACGAAGGCCCGCCGCACTTGCCGCCCCAGCTCCGTGCGGATAGGGATGTTCTGCAGGTTGGGATCACTCGAACTGATGCGCCCGGTGACGGTGCCGGTCTGGTTATACGAGGTGTGCAGCCGCCCGGTGCGCGGGTTCACCAGCCGGGGCAGTGCATCCACGTAGGTGGATTTCAGCTTGGCCAGCGCCCGCTGCTCCAGGATGAGGTCAATCACGGGGTGCTTGCCCCGCATCCGCTCCAGCACCCCCGCTGCGGTCGAGAAGTGGCCGGATTTCGTGCGCCGCAGCCCCTGTGTGGGCAGTCCCAGCGTCTGGAACAGGGCGTCGGAGAGTTGCTGGGTCGAGTTGACGTTGAAGGCATAGCCGACCATCTCCTGGATGCGGGCCTCCAGTTCGCCCAGCCGCTTGGCCAGATCGTCGGACATTCGCGCTAACTGTTCGACGTCGAGCCACACGCCAGCCATCTCCATCGCTGCCAGCGCTGGTATCAATGGCATCTCCACCTCGTCGAACAACGCCCGGAGGTGCTTTTCCTCCAGCTCTGCCGCAAGGATCGTAACCAGGCGATGCGTCATGTCCACGTCGGCGCAGGCGTACGGGGCCGCCAGGGCGACCGGCACCTGGTCCATGGTCACCTGGTCCTTGCCCTTGCCGATGAGGTCGGTGATCGGCGTCATCTGTTGCTTGAGCCGCGCCCAGGCCAGGTTCTTGAGCCCCAGGTTCTTGGAGGCCGGGTTGACAAGCCACTCGGCGACCATCGTGTCAAAGGCCAGGCCCTCAAGCTGCGCTCCGGCCCGTATTAGCACCGCCAGGTCGTATTTCAAGTTGTGGCCGTATTTGGGTTGTTTCGGGTCGCCGAGTAATGGAGCCAGGGCATCGAGCACCATACTCACCGGCAGTTGCGGGTCACCGGACGGAGCTGCGACAGGAACGTAGTAGCCTCGCTCGGGAGCATCGGTGAGGGCGATGCCGACCAAATCGGCCTGCATCGGATCGGTGTGAGTGGTCTCGGTGTCGAGCGTCAGCGCTGGCGCGCGCTGCAACTGTTCCACCAACTGGCGGAGAGCCTCCTCGCTGGCGACGATCTGGTAGTCGGCACCGGGGGTCCCCCCCGGCTTCCCCGTGGTCGCAGCCAGACGGCGGGCGGCGTCCTCCAGCGCTGCGCTGGGGCCTTCGCCGAACAGGCTGAGTTGGTGCGGAGCCGCCGTGGCGGCGGGGGCTCCCGCGGGTTGGAGCTGCTCCAGCTCCGACAACCGCTGGGCCAGCGAATGGAACTCTAACTGGCGGAAAAGATCCATCACCCGCTCGCGGTCGAAGGCACGCACGCGGCAGGCGTCGAGATCGAGTTGCACCGGCGAGTCGCGCACGATAGTCGCCAGGCGGCGGCTGAGAAAGGCCAGATCCCGCCCCGCTTCCAGTTTGTTCCGAAAGCGGGCCTGGACCTCGTCCAGGTGCTCGTAGACACCCTCCAGCGAGCCGTACTGCTGAAGCAACCGGACGGCGGTTTTCTCGCCGACGCCGGGCACGCCTGGGATGTTGTCCGACTTGTCGCCCACCAGTGCCTTGAACTCGATCAGTTGCGCCGGGGGCAGCCCGTAGCGCCGTTGGACCCCTTCCAGGTCGTAGACCACCGTGTCCGAGAAACGCCAGCGGGAGGTGAGGACGTGGGTGTGTTCGTCCACCAGTTGCAGGAGGTCCATGTCGCCGGTGACGATGAGCGTGTCAACTCCCTGCTCCTCCGCCTGGCGGGCCAGCGTCCCCAGCAAATCGTCCGCCTCGTACCCTTCCTGTTCAAACACAGGGATGTCCAGCGTCTCCACCACCTGGCGGATGCGCTCCATCTGGGAGCGCATATCCTCGGGCATCTTGGCACGGTGGGCTTTGTAGTCAGCGTACACGTCGTGCCGAAAGGTAAGGCCCTTGTCAAACGTGACGGCGATGTGGGTGGGCTGCTCTTCCTGCAGGACGTTGAGCAACATGGAGGTGAATCCGTAGACGGCGTTGGTCAACTCCCCCTGCGAGGTTTTCATGTCGCCGGGCAGGGCGTGGAAGGCGCGATAGGCCAGGGCGTGGCCGTCGATCAGGACCAGTTTCTTCTCTGGGGGCATACTGCTCCTTGGTGCTGGATACTAGATGCTGGATACTGGATGCGCGATGCCGGTCATTGGGTGGCGCCGATCAGGGCGCGCAGTTTTTCCGCTGTTGTCTTGGTCCGGAGGCGAATCAGGCCGAGCGGGACGCTGGCGCGCAGGGCGGCCGAGAGGATGATGTCCTCGGCGACGGCCAGCGAGTAAAACATGTGCTCGCCGCCCTCGACGCTCTGCTCGAAGCGCAGTTGCTCCCGGCCCAGGATTTTCGCCACACGGGCCGAGGTACGCCAACTGTCGTCGACGACCTGCGCCAGCCCGTTCGCATCCTCGGGCGAGAGCCGGCCGGTGTGGGCGATCAAACTCCCCGCGCACGTCAGGATCACGGCTTCGGCGTTGATTTCTCGAGCCAGCACGTTCATCTCCTGGACGATCTCTGGGATGAGCTCCTCCTGCACGGCCAACCGGCCGGGCCCCGTGCCTGGCTCTGCGACTGTAGCCCCAGCGCTGCCTGGGCCCTCGCCCACGGGCCGGGCCAGTGCATCGGCGATGCGTTCCGGCAATTCAGGGAGGAAGAACGGTTTGGGTAGCACGCCTTGCACTTGCAGGTCGGCCAGTTCAGGCGGGATTTCGTCGCCGATAAGCGGGATCAGCATCAGGTGCAGATCGGCCTGCTGCTGTCGCAGCGCACGGGCAAGCGTGGCCCCGTCTGGGTCGGTCAGGCCCAGGTCCACGATGGCGAGATCAAACCCGGCGGCGGCCAGTTCTTGGAGTGCCGCATCGCCGCTGGCCGCCACGGTGGCGCGGTACTCGCCGCCTTGCTCCAGGCTTTCCTGGAGCATAGTGGCAAAGGCTACGTTGGTATCCAAGATCAGGATGGAGGGTACATTGTCCATGTCTTTCTCCACAAGCAGGGGCTAGGAATTTGGGGTCTGCGATTTGAGTTTGAGATTTGAGACCGACGATCTGTCCCCATTCTACCGGGGAGGCGAGGAAAAGTCAATATCCTTTCGCGCGCACTCCTCCTGTAGGATATACCAAGATGGTGTAAAATGCAACATTCTCGAAACGCGTGAAGAAATTTGACAACTTGAACCCCGGTGGTATGATTTGCGGGCCGAGTTGAAGGACACGTTAGAGAATCTACATCTGTTGATATGAAGAAACTGGCCCAAATCGCTCATCTGATCGTTGACATGGACGGCGTTCTCTATCGGGGCGATAGCCCGCTGCCAGGTCTACACGAGTTCTTCGCATTCCTGAGGAAGCGGCCGATCCCCTTCATCCTGGCGACGAACAACTCGACCCGCACTCCCCAGGAATACGTGGACAAGCTGGCGCGCATGGGCGTGCGGATCTCCCCGGAGGAGGTGTTGAACTCGGGGCAGGCGACGGCGCGTACATTGGCGCGTGAGTACCCGCCGGCGACCCGGGTGCACGTCTTTGGCTCGCCCGCGTTTCGGGAAGCGGTGGTGGAGGAGGGTTTCGTCCTGGCTGACGAGAACGTCGAGTTGGTGGTTGCCAGCATGGATCGGGACGTGACCTATGACAAGCTCAAGCGGGCCACTTTGCTCATCCGTGGCGGAGCTCGTTTCATCGCCACCAACCTGGATCCTACCTATCCTACCGACGAAGGACTCTGGCCGGGCACGGGTTCACTCATCGTCGCGTTGCAGACGGCCTCCGGCGTCAGGCCGAGGGTCATCGGCAAGCCCGAGCCGGCGATGTTCCAACTGGCCATGGCCCAGATGGGCGCCAGGCCGGAGACGACGGCCACCATCGGCGACCGGCTGGAGAGCGACATCCTGGGGGGGCAGAGGGCAGGGCTGATCACGATCTGCGTGCTATCGGGAATCAGCGGTCGAGCGGAGGCCGAGGCCTTTGGCCCAGACTTTATTTTCGAGGATATCGCTGACCTGTTGCACGCCTGGCTGCGTGAATAAGCACCTCATCCTGGGGTTTGCCTGTCTCCCGCACCTGTACTATAATGCACGGACTAAATTGGAGAGTGGAGGGGTGTCATTGGAGGAACTCCAACCCGAAGAGGCACAGGTTGAGCAAGTCCCTTTGACGGACTCGGGGTACCAACGTCCCCCGGATGGCGAACGCGTCTCGCTTGCTCGCGCTTTTGGCGGTCGTTCACTGTTACGCGAGACGTTGGAGACTATCCTGTTGACCGTCATCATCTTCCTGGTTCTCAACACGGCCACGGGTCGTTTTCAGGTACGCGGCTCCAGCATGGAGCCAACGCTGCACGATGGGCAGTATCTCGTGATAGGCAAACTGGTCTACTGGATTCATCCGCCGGAACGGGGCGACGTCATCGTCTTCGAGCCGCCCAATAATCCCTCCGACGATTATATCAAGCGCATCGTGGGGCTACCGGGGGAGCAGTTGGAGATCCGGGACAGGGGTATCTGGATAGATGGTATCCTCCTTGAGGAACCTTACATCGCCAGTCCTGGATCATACGCCGGTGCGTGGGGCCTGGGAGAAGGGGAATACTTTGTTTTGGGGGACAATCGCAGCAACTCTAGCGATTCGCACAGTTGGGGGGTGCTGCCCAGGGAGAACATTATCGGGAAAGCGTGGCTCTGCTACTGGCCGCCGGAGCAATGGAGTCTGGTGGCACACTACACGTTCCCGGAGGCTACTGATCAGGGGGATTAGGTTTCACGGTTTGGCTTCCGTGCCCGGTGGTGCTATAATCTGAGCCTGGGTTTTCGAGCGATAGGTGGGAGGTCGGGGTGCTGGACGAGGATCATGTTCGCCAAATGGTGCGCCGTGTGGTCTACCGCACGTTGGGCATGACGCCAGGATCCCGGCCGGCAGCAGCCCGGCCCCTGGTGACCGAGGCGGACGTCCACGCCGTGCCGGTTGGAGGGCAGTTCGCCGTCCCTCAGGGGGCGCTCATCACTCCGCTGGCCCGGCAGGTGGCCCTGGACCGGCACGTGGCTCTGGTGGAGTCAGGAGCAGCGTCCGCACCGTCGGTGGGTTACGTCCCGCGTACTGACCCCGCCCCTGCAGCCGAGCGAACTATTGCCATCGGTGCCGATCACGGCGGGTACGAGTTAAAGGAGATGCTCAAGGGCTACCTGGGTGAGCTGGGCTACGCCGTCGTGGATTGCGGCACCCACAGCTCCAGCTCGGTGGATTACCCGGACTTGGCCTTTGCCGTGGCACAGTTGGTGGCCCAGGGGCGTGCCTGGCGTGGCATCGTCGTGGACGGCGCGGGCATCGGCTCGTGCATGGCAGCCAACAAGGTCCCGGGCGTGCGCGCAGCCATGTGCTACGACCAGGCCACCGCCTCGAATAGCCGCGAGCACAACGGCGCTAACGTGCTGACACTGGGGGCAGGGCTGATCGGCCCCAATCTGGCCCGGCAGATCGTCAAGACCTGGCTTGAGACTCCCTTCGGCGGCGGGCGGCACGCGCGGCGGGTGAACAAGATCATGGAGATCGAACGGCGCTTCTTCAAGAGCAGCGCTGGGATGAGCGATGAGAAATCTGGATGAGGCAACGATAGAGCGCATTATTGAACAGATCACCCGGCAGGTGTTGATCCTGGTGCAGGAAGAGCAGGAGAAGACCGATGCGGGGGCTGGTGGCGCCGGTGTGCCCCCCATCTCGGCCCACAACTATGTGGAACGGGTGCAGCCGGTGGTCAACGCTGGGGCAGATCGTATCGCCAGCACGTTGGGCATCATGCCGACCGACGGCAGCCTGGCCCACATGATCGATCACACGTTGCTCAAGCCTGACGCATCGCAGGATCAGATCGCGCAACTGTGTCACGAAGCGCGCAAATACAGCTTTGCCTCGGTGTGTGTCAATCCGGCCAACGTCAAGCTTTGTGCGCAGCTCCTGAAGGGCAGCGGCGTTCCCGTCTGTACCGTCGTCGGCTTTCCACTGGGGGCCACGCCCACCGAGGTCAAGGTCTTCGAGGCTCAGCAGGCCGTTCGCGAGGGTGCCTCCGAGGTCGACATGGTGATCAACGTCGGTGCGCTCAAGTCCAAGGATTATGAAGTGGTGGAGCGTGACATTGCCTCCATAGCCCGGGCCTCTCACGCCGGCAATGCGATCCTCAAGGTGATTATCGAGGCGGCGCTGTTGACCGACGAGGAGAAAGTGGTCGCCTGCCAGCTCGCCAAGGTGGCGGGTGCCGACTTTGTCAAGACCTCCACAGGCTTTGGACCGGGCGGCGCTACGCTGGAGGATGTCGCCTTGATGCGACGTGTGGTTGGCCCCACGATGGGCGTCAAGGCGGCAGGGGGCATCCGTACCTACGACGATGCGCAAAAGATGATCGCGGCAGGTGCCAGCCGGATTGGCGCCAGTGCCAGCGTAAGGATCATGCAAGAAGCTGAAAAGTAATCACGAAAGAGGCGAGAGGCATAAAGGGCACGAAGGAGAGCGCGGATGGCAGTCGATTTACGCACGTACGTCTTCCTGGACAGCTTGCAGCCGCAGCACGCGGGGTTCTTGGGCACGGTGGCGCGGGGTTTCCTGCCGCTGCCCAATGACACGTCGCTGTGGGTGGAGATCTCGCCGGGTATTGAGATCAATCGCATCACCGACATTGCGCTGAAATCCACCCGGGTTCGCCCTGCCATGCAGATCGTCGAGCGGCTGTTTGGCCTGCTCGAGGTGCATCACCAGGAGCAGGCCGAAGTACGGGCGGCCGGCGCGGCGATCCTGGATGCGCTCGGCTTGAAGGAATCGGACCGCATCAAGCCCCGGGTTGTCTCCAGCCAGGTCATCCGCCACGTAGACGCCCACCAGGTGCAGCTCATCAACCGCATGCGCCACGGCCACATGTTGCTGGCGGGACAGACGCTGTACGTGCTCGAGGTGGAGCCGGCGGGTTACGCCGCGTTGGCAGCGAACGAGGCGGAGAAGGCCGCCCACATCAACATTCTGGAGGTGCTCGCTTTCGGCAGTTTCGGGCGCGTCTACCTGGGCGGCGAGGAGCGTGACATCATGGCAGGCTACGGCGCGGCCGTCGCCGCTATCGAGGGCGTCAGCGGGCGCGTGATCGAAACCCAGCGCCGTGTCTAGCGTCACCAGACCTGACAGGTTCTTGCAAGTAAACTAAACCTGTCAGGTCAACCCATTGTCAGGAGGATACCATGACTGAAGCATTGGGCATGATCGAAACCAAGAGTTTTCCCGCCATGGTCGAGGCGGCTGACGCCATGGTCAAGGCGGCCAAGGTCGAGCTGGTGAGTTACGAAAAGACCGGGGGTGGCTACGTGACCGCCGTCGTGCGCGGTGACGTGGCGGCTGTCAAGGCGGCTGTCGAAGCCGGCGCGCGCGGGGCCGAGCGGGTGGGCGAGGTCGTCGCCATCCACGTCATCCCGCGCCCACACGCCAACGTGGACCGCACACTGCCGCTGGGGCGTCCGCCTGCGGAGAGCGAATAGTGATAAGGTGACCGGGTGACAAGGGGCAGGAAGGGCTCATCTAACGACCTTCGCCCAGTGTAGGAACGTAATCACGTTTCACGTTTCACGTATTACGTCTACGGAGTTCCAAATGTTATTAGGCAAAGTCGTGGGCACGCTGGTCGCCACGCGTAAGGAGCCGACTCTGGATGGGCTCAAGTTCCTGGTGCTCAAGCAACTCGACATTGAGGGCCAGGAGACGGGGGGCTACCGCGTCGCGGCGGACGCCGTTGGCGCTGGGATGGGCGAGGTGGTGCTGTACGCCACCGGCAGTTCCGCGCGCCAGACAAAGTTGACGGACAGACGTCCATGTGACGCCGTCATTATGGCAATCGTGGACACGCTGGAGGTCGACGGTGTCGTAAAGTACGACAAGGCTCAGGCCGAGTGATGATTGACGACGCTCGTATCGACGCCATTGTCCGGCAGGTGATGGCCGAGTTGCGCCAGGGGGAGCGCGTGCGTCACGGCCCGCCGCCCGAGTTGCCGGATACCACGCAGCCTCCCCCACCCGCCCCGGCGTTGCGCCACGGTGACAATCTCTTTCCCGACGTCGATAATGCCGTGGCGGCCGCGCGCCAGGCCTACGTGCAACTGGGGGATATGCCGTTGTCGGTGCGTGAGCAGATGATCGCCCATATCCGCCGCGTGGCGCGGGAGAACGCGCAACTCATGGCCTACGAGGCCTGGCAAGAGACGGGGATGGGCCGCTATGAGGACAAGATCCAAAAGAACCTGCTCAACGCCAACAAGGTGCCCGGGACCGAAATCCTCACCCCGACCGCCTGGACTGGCGACGGCGGCCTGACGCTGGTCGAGTACGCGCCCTACGGCGTGATCGGTTCGATTATCCCCAGCACCAACCCCACGTCCTCCGTCATCTGCAACACCATCGGGATGGTGGCGGCGGGCAACGCCGTCGTCTTTAACGCACACCCCGGCGCTCGCGCCTGCTCCAACCACGCGGTGCAATTGATGCACGAGGCCATCGTCGAGGCCGGCGGGCCGCCCAACCTGGTCTGTGCCGTAGCTGAACCTACGATCGAGAGTGCCCAGCAGATCATGCATCACCCGGACGTGAACCTGCTGACCGTCACCGGCGGCGAGGGGGTGGTGCACGCGGCGATGCAGAGCGGCAAGCGAGCGGTCTGTGCCGGCCCGGGCAATCCGCCGGTCGTGGTGGACGAGACGGCCGACCTGGAGCAGGCCGGGCGCGATATCGTGCGTGGCGCGTCTTTCGACAACAACATCATCTGCATCGACGAGAAGGTAATCTTTGCCGTCGCCTCCATCGCCGACGACCTCAAGCGTGTCATGTGCAACCACGGCGCGTACGAGATCAACTCCTGGCAGCTCAACCGGTTGATCAAGTCCATCTTCACGCAGGTCCCGGCGGCCGGGCAGCCCGGCACGATGGAGAAGGCCTTCATCGGCAAGAACGCCGGCGTGCTGCTCAAGGAGATCGGCGTCGACGTGGGCGATGAAATCCGGTTGGTGTTGGCAGAGGTGGAGCGTGACCACCCGTTGGTGCTGACGGAGCAGATGATGCCGATCGTCCCGCTGGTCCGCGTGCGCGACGCGGACGAGGGCATTGACCTGGCGAAGGTGGCCGAGCGCGGCTTCCGGCACACGGCCGTGATGCACTCCAAGAACCTGGATCACCTGAGCCGCATGGCGTGCGAGATGGACTGCAGCATCTTTGTCAAGAACGGCCCTTCGTGTGCCGGCGTCGGCTACGGCGGTGAGGGCTTTTGCTCGTTTACCATCGCCAGCCCCACCGGCGAGGGGATCACCAACCCGATCAGTTTCAGCCGCATCCGCCGCTGTGTGCTGAAGGATGCCTTCCGGATCGTATAGGGATGACAACGGATAGGCAGGATTAAGACGGATTTCGGATGGGCGCTGGACGTGGCCACGGTTTACGCATCACGTTTCACGCATTACGCACATGATTGAACCAGCTCTGGCTTTGCTCGAGTTCAGCAGCATCGCGGCCGGCATTCAGGCCGCCGATGCCATGGTCAAGCGCGCTCCGATCGACGTGATCAAGGCGGGCACGGTACAGCCCGGCAAGTACCTGGTGCTGATCGGGGGGCAGGTGGCCGACGTGGAGGAGTCGCTGGCGGCCGGGCGCGAGGTAGGTGGCGCGGCCGCCGTGGATTTCGTCTACCTGCCGCAGGTGCACCCGGAGGTGGTCGAGGCCATCGGTGGGGGACGCGTGCCGCAGGTCACGGACGCGCTGGGCGTGGTCGAGACGACGACGGTCGCGGCCGCCATTCACGCCGCCGACGCAGGCATCAAGGGGGCCGAGGTGCGGCTGGTCGAGGTGCGGCTGGCCGATGGGCTGGGAGGCAAGGGCATCGTGTTCTTCTCCGGCCTGGTCGCCGACGTGGAAGCGGCGGTCGAGATCGGCGTGGGCGTGCTGGAACGGCCCGACTTGCTGGTGCGGCAGGTCGTCATCCCGCAACTGCACCCGGAGATGTGGGAGAACGTCGCTGATGCCACGCGCTTCCGAACCAGAGTGGTAGACAGGCTATGAAATTGCGGCACCCCTTGCGAAGGTTGGATAGTAGTTTCCAGGCTGAAGGCATCTTTGCGTGCTGGGAATGGTCCTGTTTGCCAGCGCTATTCGTAACCTTCGCCAGGGTTTCAGAGGTGGAATGAAGTTCGCGCGCGTGATCGGCACGGTGGTCGCCACCCGCAAGTACGAAGGGCTCGAGGGGATAAAGTTCCTCGTCGTGCAACTCCTGGACGAGGATCTGAACCCGCAGGGCCGGCCTACCGTCGCGGCCGACGCCACCGCCCAGGCCGGCCCCGGTGAGCTCGTCTTCGTCGTCGGCAGCCGGGAGGCGGCCCAGGCGCTGCCGGAGGTCTTTGTGCCGGTGGACCTGGCGATCACGGGGATCGTGGACGAAGTCGAAGTCGAGCGCGGCCCGCGCCGCCAACAGCCGACCGCCGTCTGGCACTACCCGTCGGAGGATGACTGACGATGTACATCGGCAAGGTCATCGGCACGGTGGTCGCCACGATCAAGATCTCGCACCTGGAGGGGCGCACGCTGCTGCTGGTGGACCGGGTCGACCTGCGCGGGCAGGAGACCGGCTACTATGACATCGCGGTGGACGTGGCGCAGGCCGGCCCCGGCGACACGGTGTTGGTGATCGACGAGGGCAACGGAGCACGGCAGATCCTGGGGCTCGACCCGGGCGCCGTGCGCGCCGTGATCGTCGGCGTGGTGGACGAGGTGACAGTAAGCGCGTAGTATACGTTATCAAAGTCAGGTACATCCAGGGCTTTGCTTTTGGAATGACGAGGATTACCAGCCAATGCCTCAACGGCCCGTGTAACGGTTCACACCAACTCCTCTTTCACATCATCCCATCGTAACCAACCTGCTCGCTCCCGGTCACCGCCAAATGCTTTCAGTTCGGCAAATGCTTGCTTGCCTATTTGTATGTCTTCCAACGTCTCCAGCCATTCAATCAAGGCTTCCCAATCGTCTACATTGATGATGGCAAACCGCTTGCCCCTTACTGTTGCATATTGGACAGACTGTAATGCTTCTAATCCAGCCATCTCATTCCCTCTACTGTCAAGATGGCCTACAAGCTGAAGACAGAGATCGGTCAGGCGATCTACAGCTTGCGGAAGTCTACGGTCGAGCCGGTCATCGGCATCATCAAGGAGATCCTGGGCTTCCGCCAGTTCTCGCTGCGTGGCCTGGTGGCAGCGGCGGGAGAATGGTGCCTGGTATGCCTGGTCTTCAACTTGAAGCGGTTGCACGTGTTGATGAGGGGCTTGTTGATAGGTAGCTAACGTATGAAGGCTGTCTCCCATTGCACTGATGGTCCGGAATAGAGGCCAACGGGAGGATAGAAAGGCTCGATCCCATCGAAAACAGATCGTGTTTGCAAGTAGTGTGGTGATCATAATGTCAATTGTATCATGTAATTGCCTAAAATCGCATCGTTTTGTCGGCAACAAAGCTATCAAAGTACTCTCTCCGACAGGCTGCTAGCCCCCTCCATGCAAGGCCGCGGAGGCTCTTCTAGCTGGTCTCCTCCCCCCCGCCGGGAAGCGGGGCCGGGGACCGGTTTTCGCGCGTCAGTCGCGCCAACGCCGTGCCCTGCGTCGTGTGGAGCTGGTAGATTGCGCCCTGTGGTACAACGGTGAAATCGCCAGGGTGGAGATGGAGCATGGACCGGGAGGTGCGCACGGTTGCAGTGCCATTCAGCACAAAGAGCAGCACGTCGTGGGAGGTCGGTATCCCGACCGGCCAGGTCCCCGCCCCCCACGCCGCTTGCACGACGGAGCCATCGATCCGGGCGACGGTCTGGAACCGAAACGGCCAGGCGCTCGCCTGTGCCGCATCAGGCAGACTGACGCGGTTCAGTTTGTCCTCGTCGGAGATGGCATAGAGGCGGCGACGGCCGTTCTTTCGGTTGGGGACGAAGCCGCACCGCAGGAGCAGCACAGTGGCCCGCAGTCCCGTACTCGACCGATGGCCGACCCCCTTGGGCACAACGGCCAACTCGCTAGGCCGCAGCCGCACCTCTCCCCAATCGCTCTCCAGCAACATCGTCCCCTCGTAGACCCAGAACAGTTCGTCGATGTCCAGGTGCCTGTGCCACCCCATCATCCCCTGGCAGATGTAGACGCTGACGGTGATGTCGCCTACGAAGGCAGCGTTCATCATCGAGAACGGCCTGTTCAATTTCGCGGCAATCTCGGAGACGCTCAGCTTCCTGATCTTGGCCATCGACACCATTATACTGTCTCGATAGTGGGGGCGCAAGTAGGAGCGATTGGATTTCCGCTGCTTGCCAGTGCCCGATGCCTCAAGTATAATGAAGCCAAAGCCCACCGCACTTCCGACTTCGCCGGGGGTGCACTCAATGCGCACCCACTCGCTGGGCGCGAGGAGGCCCAGGTGACACTCGAACTGAACAGGTTGGCCGGACAGGTACAGGCGATGGGCCAGGAATTGGCCGCCAGCGAGCGGCGGCACGCCGACCTGGTGGCACTGGCCCAGCGCTGGCTGGTCGAGTACGCCGACCAGGGGGAACGGCTGCGCCACCCCGCTCGTGCCATCGGCGCGGCTATCCCGACCGGCGAACGGTTCGACGCCGTCCATCCCCTGCCGACCATCCCGAAGCGGTTCACCGTCATCGCCGCCGACGGCTCGCAGATCCAGCCGGACCGGCACGGGGTGGCGCTCTACCACCTGATCAACGTCGGCAGCATGGTCTACCGGCACGGCAGCGGCGAAGCGCCCGAGGCATACAGCCAGCCCACGCTGGGTTACACCGAGGCCGATCTGTACGAGAACAGGCTTCTGGTGGCCGGGAACCTGCTCGACGTGCGCCGGGACCTGGCCGAGATCACCCGTCTGGCCGACCTGTGCGCCGGCGAGCCCTCCGGGCCAGCGGGTTCCAGGGAACCTGGCCGTGCCGTCGCGCTCGTCGACGGCACGCTCATCCTGTGGGTGCTCGAAAACCGATCCGACGAGTGGAAACGCGCCAGGGTGATGGCCTACCTCGACCAACTCGGCCGTATCCGCGAGGCCGGCGCGTCTGTAGCCGCCTTCACCAGCCGCCCGCGCCGCGCCGAGGTGACACGGTTGCTGTACCTGGCAAGCGTGGAAGGAGACGCGAACCGGGCCAGCCAGGAGACCAATCCCCTGGAACATCTGCCCGACCGCGCTCTCTTCAACGCGCTGCCGCCCGGCGCGCGCTCAGCGCTCTTCGTCAGCCCGTCTGCCGTCAACTATGACTACTACCACCCCGCCGGGCACGGTGTGCACTTCTTTTACCTCAACCTGGTGGAAGAGGGACACGATCCGGTCATCGCGCGGATCGAGATGCCCGCGTGGGTGGTTGCCGCCCCCGGGTTGCTGGCGTCGGTCCACGGAGCCATCGTCGCACAAGCGCGCATCACCGGCGACTACCCCTACGCGCTGGCCCGCGCCGACGAACTGGCCTACGTCAGCAGCGAGGAGCGCGCAGCGTTTGACGAGATGGTGGTCACGGCACTGCTGCGCGCCGGCGTGGCGTCGGCCCTGTCGCCGAAGGCGTACTACAAGACGCTGACCCGCCGGGGTAGAAGGAAGTATCGCGTATGAGTAACGGAAATCTACGAGTGGGACGCGTATTACGTGCCGGCACGCGAGGCTTTGCCATCGGCTGCGCGGTGATGCAGCCTGATATCCCGGCGTTCGGCTCGTTCGTGCGGGCGGACGGGCTGAGGCCGGGGAGTGCGATCTATGGCCTGATTTATGACGTCAGCGTGGAGGATGACCCCTTCGTGCGCCAATTTATCAGTGCCGATCCACCTGAAGAGGTCGTGCGCGACCAGCGTGAGAACCGCCAGGTGCCCATCGAGGTCAGCGTGCTGGCGGTGGGCACGGGCCAGGGCCTCGGCGGCGATGGCGCCAGGATCCACCACTGCCTGCCCGCGCAGCCCCCGGTGACACTCGATTGGCTCTATCAGTGCACCGACGAGGAGGTGCGAGCCTTCACCGCCCGCTTCGACTACTTTCGCCTGGTGCTGGACGCGCGGGAAGTGCCGGCCGACGAACTGCTGGCGGCCAGCCTGCGGGCTGCCGCCGCCGCCCGGCCAGAGGACGAGCGCGAGACGTTCCTGGTCGAGGCGGGACGCGAACTGGCACGGCTGCTGGCCGGCGACCCGGTACGACTGGAGGGACTGCTGCGACGGTTGCGAAACCAGTGAGGTAGACACATGGGCACACAGACAAACCACCAGGTGGCCGAGGCCTTTACGCAGGCATTCGGGCACGCGAACGATGACCGCGTGCGGGCGGTTTTCATCGTCGGTTCCACCGCCAGCGGGGAGGATGACGCCTACTCCGACGTGGACATGCTGGTGGCTGTCAACACGCTCATCCCCGACGACGAGCGCTTGCAGCGACTGCGCGCCATCGGCTGCCGGAACATCATGCTGGCCATCGCCGGCGTCGACAACCCCGCCTTGCCGGTAAAGTCACAGGTCATCGACAAGTTCGTCTTTCGCGACACCTGGTTTGACGTCAGCTACCACCTGCCGCACCAGCTCGAGTTCTGGTTCGATCACGTGACGCTGCTGGATAAAGATGAACTGACGTCACGCTTGTGCGCGCCCGACCGGACGTACGGCGACGCAGAACTCAAGGCCCGCGTCCAGGCCGACCTGCGCCTGCTGCACGCGCGCATCTACCGCTACGAAAAGTACATCCAGCGAGAAGAATGGGTCGGCATGGACCTGTGCGCGATCAAGAACCTGATCGTGGACCTGGTGATGGTATTGAACGACCAGCCCAACTACAACCGCCATTCCTCCCGCATCGGCTACCTGCTGCGCGATTTGACGGTCAAGCCGGAGCACTTTGACCGGGATCTGTTGGACGTCCTGCATCTGGACAACCGGGAGGCCTGGTCACTTAAGATCGAGATGCTGGGCCGCCTGGAGGCCGATCTGACGGCGCTGTGCGAGGCCCGCTGGGGAGTGATCGCCATGTTCGACGACGAGGACGTGGCCGGTGCGTGACCATCCCCGCCTGCGCCACCTGGCACCCCACGAACAGGCCCTCCTGGCCGAGTTCCTCTCCTGGCTGGAGGAGAAATGGGGCGACCGCATCGCGCACGTCTGGCTCTTTGGCTCGAAAGCACGCGGGGACTTACACGCGGAATCGGACGTGGACGTGCTGATCGTGGCCCGCGATGCAGACGACGCACTGCGGGAAGCGGTAGGTGACACGGCCTACGACCTCAGCCTGGCGCACGGCGCCCTGCTGTGCGAGCACGTGGTCAGTGTCCGGCGCTTTGCCCAGATGCGCGCGCGCCAGGAGCCTCTCTACAGGAACATATCGCGTGAGGGGATAGACCTGTGGGCACTAGTTCACCGCAGAGAAGACACACCAGGTGTTGGAGCAGGCAGAGCGCACCGTCGCCCGCCTGGAGCGGTTTCTGCACGAGCACGCCATGAAGAAGGACTGACAGGGACGATGAGCGGACCATTGGGGAAACTGGCGCAGGTTCAACAGGCGTTGGATCAGGCTTTTGAGAGCCACGGCGTCGTGCTGGCCTACCTCTACGGCTCACAGGCGCGGGGCGACGCCGGCCCGCTTTCGGACGTGGACGTGGCCGTGCTGTTCGGTCCTGACGTGCCGGAGAGCGAGCGGTTCAACCGGGTGCTGCACCTGATCGGCGCACTCGGAAGCGTGTTCCACAGGGACGACGTGTACGTGGTGGACCTGGCCGAGTCCTCGCCGCTGCTGCGCCACCGCGTCTACTACGACGGGCGGCTGCTCTACTGTGCCGACGATGGCGTGCGCGTGCGCTTCGAGACGACGGCGTTGCGGGATTACGTCGACACAGAACCGCTGCGCAAGATCAAGCGCAAGTACGTGTTCCAACACTTTGGGAGCAAGAGCCAGACCTGACAGGTTTTTTCAGAGATCGGGAACAAGATGGAACGGCGCATTCCGCGCAGATCAGCACCAAATGACGGTGAACTACTAAACCTGTCAGGTCTTTGAATTAAGGAGATCCAGATGGTGGACGTCCAGACTGTGACAGAGCGCCTGGAGGCTCTGAAGGCCTACCTGGCTGAGATGGATCATTACGCCCAATACTCGCTGGACGAACTGACGTCCGACTTTGTGAAATATCGTGCAGCCCAGCACAGCCTACAACTGGCTGTTCAAGCCGTCGTAGACATTGCCGCACACATCGTCACCGCTGACTACAACTCCCGCGTCCAGGACTACCGCCAGGCTATCCAGAGCCTCGGGAAGGAGGGGGTGCTATCCTCCGCATTCGCGGAACGCCTGGCCCCCATCGCCGGTTTTCGCAACATCCTGGTGCACGAATACCTGGCCGTCGACCCGGCGAAGCTGTACGCAATCCTGATACACGGCCGGGCGGACCTCCAGGAGTTTGGACGCCGGATCGTCGAGTACCTGCAGCAGACCGGCGCTCTTGGCGATGAGGCCAATGATGACTGAACGCACCCCTGAACAGGAATTGGAGGCCTTCTTCGGCCCCCGCCCCACGGAGCCCTCGCCCCTCCAACCGCTGGGCATCGTCGTCGGCGGGAGCCTCTCCAAGGGGCTGGACGTCAAACTCGACCGGGGCACGGTCATCGAGGGCCTGGCCGTCGGCCGGTACGTCGTCGTGCGCGGGCAGACCGGACGGCGCTTTTTCTCGATCGTCACCGACGTGCAACTGGACGCGCTCAATCCGCTCATCGAAAAGGCCCCGCCGGACACCTCCGACCCGTTCCTGGCGCGCGTCTACCAGGGCACCGCCGTGTTCGGGCGCATCCACGTCGCGCCGATGCTGGTGCTGGATCCTTCGGCCGGCTCAGGACAGGGCGGCGAGCCGAAACCGGTCAAGACGATCCCGGCCCACTTTACCCCGGTCTATCCCGCCAGCGAGGAAGAGGTCGCTCTCATCTTTGGCCAGGAGACGGAGCCCGGCTACTTTTACGTCGGCGACCCGCTGGAGATGGAGGGCGTCCACGTGGCGCTCGACCTGCACCGCTTCGTCGAGCGCTCGGCGGGGGTCTTTGGCAAGACGGGCACCGGCAAGACGTTCCTGACGCGCACGCTGCTGGCCGGGTTGGTCCAGGAGGGCGTGGCCGTCAACCTGGTGTTCGACATGCACAACGAGTACGGCTGGAAGAGCCAGGACGAGGCCAAGCACGAGGTCAAGGGGCTGCGGCAACTCTTTCCGACCGGGCAGGTCTCCGTCTTTACGCTGGACGAAGCGTCGTCTCGGCGGCGGGGGAGCAAGGTGGACGGCGTCGTGCGCATCGGCTACGACCAGGTCGAGCCGGAGGACGTGGACAGCCTCTCCAGCCTGATGGCGCTTTCGGACGTGCAGGTGGGGGCGCTCTACTTCCTCCGGCGGCTGCTGGGGCAGCGGTGGGTCGCCCGGCTGCTGGACGAGGCGGACGCGCTGGAGGAATTGGAGGGTGCACTGGAGCGGGGCACGCTCCACGGGGGGACGCTGGGGGCGATCCAGCGCAAACTGGGGATGTTCCGCCGCTTCGATTTCCTGCAGGCGCGGGTGCCGGAGGACCCCGTGAAGCAGATCCTCGACTACCTGGACCGGGGGGTGAACGTCATCCTCGAGTTCGGGCGCTACGGCAGCAGCCTGGAGGCGTACCTGCTGGTCGCCAACTATATCACCCGCCGCATCCACGCCCAGTACGTCCATCGCAAGGAGGCAGCGCAAGGCGGGCAGGGGGAGGAGCCGCGCCCGCTGGTCATCACCATCGAGGAGGCGCACAAGTTTCTCGACCCCGCCGTCGCCCGGCACACGATCTTTGGCGCCATCGCCCGCGAGCTGCGCAAGTACAACGTCACGCTGCTGATCGTGGACCAGCGGCCCAGCGGGATCGACCCGGAGGTGATGAGCCAGATCGGCACCCGCGTCACCTGCCTGCTGGACGACGAGGCGGACATCCGGGCGGTCTTTTCGGGCATCAGCGGGGCGGGCGCGCTGCGGGAGGTGTTGGCGCGGTTGGACACCCGCCAGCAGGCGCTCATCCTGGGCCACGCCGTGCCGATGCCGGTCGTCGTGCGCACGCGCACGTACGGCACGCCCGAGTTCTACGCCGAGATGGGGATGCAGGAGGAGGCGGATCCGGAAAAAGTGCTGGCCCGCGGCCGTGCGTTGCTGCATGGGGAGGAGGGCGAGGAGGGAATCTAGTGCCAAGGACCTCGGAAATCTGGGAGGAGTTCAATGGATAAGTTTGACGAACTGCGTCAGAAAATACTGCCTGTGCTGATGCCCTGTGGAGTGAAGGAGGTAGCCGTCTTCGGCTCGGTGGTGAGAGGGGAAGATATGCCGGACAGCGATATGGACATTCTCGTGGCGTTGAAGCCCCCGCACGAACGACCTCCTCTCGGTCTGTTCAAACTGATTGCTCTGGAGGAGGAGCTGAGTGAGATATTGGGCCGCAAGGTAGACCTGGTCACCGAAGACAGCGTGAGCCCGTACATTCGCCCATACATAGAGAACGAGAAAGTGATTTTGTATGATGAAGAAAGATGATACGATCACGCCTATTTTAAGGTTGACCTTTCGATCGTTTGGGACACAGTCCAGAACGACTTACCATCCCTCAAACAACAGGTGGAGCGCATGCTTGGGGCGTAGGCGTAGCGAATCATACCGGATGCAGAAAGGACCACGTTATGCTTTTCGAACGAGTTGAATCGAAAGGACTGGCCCACTATTCATACATCGTCGGCGACGGCAAGGAAGCGGTCGTCGTCGACCCCCGGCGCGACTGCGACATCTACGTTCAGAAAACCACCCGGGCAGGCATGCGGATCGCCCACGTCCTCGAGACCCACCGCAACGAGGATTACGTGGTCGGCTCGGTCGAACTGGCCGCGCGCACGGGCGCCCAGATTTGGCACGCCGACGCGCAGTTGGACTACCAATACGGCCAGCCGGTCAAAGATGGCCAGACGTGGCGTGTGGGCCGGCTCAAGTTGCAGGCCATCCATTCGCCCGGCCACACGCTGGGCAGCATGAGCTACCTGCTCCACGACCCCAGCGGCGCGCCCTGGATCGTCTTCACCGGAGACGCGCTCTTCGCCGGCGACGTGGGGCGCGTCGATTTCCTGGGGATGGACCGGGCACCGGAGATGGCTGGCCTGCTGTACGATACGATCTTCAACAGGCTGGTGCCACTGGGCGACGGGGTCATCGTCTGCCCGGCGCACGGCTCCGGCTCCGCCTGCGGCGGCGCCATCGCGGACCGGGTGTGGACGACGATTGGGCTGGAGCGCCGCCTCAACCCCAAGCTCCAATTCGCCGACCAGGACGCGTTCATCGCCAACACCGCCAAGCAGTTGGAGTATCCGCCCTACTTCCGGCGGGTGGAGGAATGGAACCTGGAGGGGGGGCCGTTGCTGGGAGCGCTGCCCGTGCCAACACCTCTTTCAGCGCACGAGTTCGCCCAAAAGGCCCAGGACGCGGTCGTGTTGGACACGCGGGGCGAGCTGGGCTTTAGCGCTGCGCACGTTCCGGACGCCCTGTCCATCCCGATGGGCATCCTGCCTCGATTTGCCGGGTGGTTCCTGCCCCTGGATCGGCCGATCCTGCTGGTGAACGAGACCGACGATCCAACCGAAGCGGCACGCTACCTGCTCCGGCTGGGACTCGACAACCTGGCCGGATACCTCGCGGGCGGGATGTCGGCCTGGCACACGGCGGGTATGGAGAGCAGCGCCACCGAGACGGTCACCGTGCAGGAGTTATGTCGCCTCCTCGATGCGCACGAGGACACGTGGATTCTCGATGTCCGCAGCGACGCGGAAGTGGCAGCGGCTTGGATCCCCGACGCGCACCACATCCACCTCACCCAGCTCCCCAACCACCTGGACGAGGTACCCACGGACCACTACATCACGATCTTCTGCGGCAGCGGCAGGCGCGCCGTGGTCGCCGCCAGCCTGTTGCAGCGTGAGGGCTGGACCGACCTGCTCGTCGTGCTGGGCGGACTGTCCGGCTGGAACTCGACCACCTGCCCGCTGGAGCTATAGGAAGCGGGAAATGATCTGAACACGCGGAAAAACGATACAAGGAGACACGACTATGTCGGACACGATCACTTATAAGGACCCGGGACGGTCCGTCGAAGAGCGGGTCGAGGACCTATTGAGCCGGATGACGCTGGAAGAAAAGGTCGGGCAGATGTGCCAGTTGAACGGCAGGGAGGAGCCCGAGCGGTGGTTGCACGAGAAACACGCCGGTTCGTTCCTGCACGTGATGGGCCAGGTGAACAACAAGCTGCAGAAGCTTGCGGGTGAGAGTAGGCTTGGCATCCCCATCATCTTTGGCATCGACGCCATCCACGGCCACGCCTTTTGGCCGACGGCGACGGTTTTCCCGACCCAGTTGGGCCTGTCCTGCTCCTGGAACCCCGAGCTGGTCGAGGAGATCGGCCGGATCACGGCCAGAGAGGCGACAGCCACCGGCGTGCATTGGACCTTCTCGCCGGTGCTAGGCACGGCCCGGGATCTCCGCTGGGGCCGGATCGACGAGACCTTTGGCGAGGACCCGTACCTGATCGGCGTGCTGGGTGGCGCGCTCGTGCGCGGCTACCAGGGCGACGACCTGGCCGATCCGCACACCATCCTGGCGTGCGCCAAGCATTACGCCGGCTATTCGGGGACGCAGGGGGGGCGGGACGCCTCGGAGGCCGATCTCTCGAAGCGCAACATGCGCTCCCTGTTTCTGCGGCCTTTCCGGGACGCGGTGCAGGCGGGGTGCGCGACGGTGATGGCCGGCTACCAATCCATCGATGGCCTCCCCTGTACGGCCAACCGGTGGCTGCTGCGGGACGTGCTGAAGGAGGAATGGGGGTTCGAGGGGTTCGTGGTGACCGATTGGAACAACGTCGGGCGGATGCACACGGAACAAAAGGTGTGCGCGACGATGGAAGAAGCGGCGCAGCGCGCGGCCGAGGCTGGCAACGACATGATCATGACCACGCCCGAGTTTTTCGAAGCGACCGTGAGCCTCGTCCAGAGCGGCAAACTGGACGTGGCCCACATCGACGAGGCGGTCCGGCGCATCCTGCGCCTCAAATTCAAGCTCGGTCTGTTCGACCAGAACCGGTACGCCGATCTAGAGTCCGGCGCGGACGTCATCGGATGTGCGGAGCACCGCCAGGTCGCGCTGGAGGCGGCGTACCAGTCGATCGTCCTGCTCAAAAACCGGGATGGCCTGCTCCCCTTGAGCGACGATCTGAAGCGTATCGCCGTGATCGGCCCCAACGCCGACGACGTCAAGGCCCAGCTCGGGGACTGGGTGTCGTGGAGCGGCCAACTGGGCGAGGCTCAGGTGGAGGCACGCTCCCGCGAGAGCATCGTCACCGTCCTGGACGGGATCCGCAGGCGCGTGGGGGCCACCTGCCGCGTGGCCTACGTAGAGGGCTGCGACGTGCTCGACCCCAGCGCAGCGGGCATCGCCGAGGCAGCGGAACTCGCCCGCGGGGCCGACGTGGCCATCGTCGTCGTGGGCGACAACCTGGCGCTGACCGGGGAACGGCGCGACCGGGCGAACCTCGACCTGACCGGCGGGCAGCGACAGCTC
>DATKTN010000323.1:0-2581 GCA_035531135.1 Anaerolineae bacterium | reverse complement strand
TATCGTCCCCATCCCAGAACCCCCAGGCCGTTTCCCTGTCCCCGGCAGGGGACTCGAAGGTGACCCGCACGTCTACGTCCACGTACGGGTTGTCGTATCGCCGGGCGCTTTTGAGAGGCAGTTCCAGGACATTCCACGTCGGTATCTCTTTGGCCATTGCATCGCCTCCTTGGATCTGGATTGTATTTCCTGATGGCCTCCCGGTCAAGCACGGCACACCTGCGGCGAGCGGTCGCCTGCCACAGGTGAAATCGCTGCATGGGACGCCCCCGAGACGAGGGCTGGGAGCATTGGTTTAGTCGTCGTTGTCGCGAAAGAGGCGACTGACGTCGCTACTACGAACCTGGCGCAAAGGTGATCGCTTGCCCCATGGGACGCCCTCGAGACGAGGGCTGGGGCATTGGTTTAGTCGTCGTTGTCGCGAAAGAGGCGACTGAAGTCGCTACTACGAACCTGGCGCAAAGGTGATCGCTTGCCCCATGGGACGCCCTCGCGGACGAGGGCTGGGAGCATTGGGTTGGTCGTCGTTGTCGCGAAAGAGGCGACTGAAGTCGCTACTACGAACCTGCGCAAAGGTGATCGCTTGCCCCATGGGACGCCCCATGGACGGGGGCTTTGAGCGTTGCATGCCGGGAACTAGCCCAGGAACCTGGGTTCCTCAAAGCCCCTGACCCCGGCCTGGATCCGGAAGAGGTCACCGGCCCAGGGTTGATCCGCGCGCCCGGCCTCGCTCAGTGCGGTCCAGGCGGAGGTGATGTACAGCTCGTCCAACTGCGGGCCGCCGAACGTGCAACTGGTCGGATATTGCACGGGCAACCGGATCTCGCGCTCCGCTTTTCCGGCCGGGTCGTAGCGCGTCACCTTCCAGCCGCCCCAGCGGGCGCTCCAGATGAACCCCTCGCTGTCGACCGTGAGCCCGTCGGGGATCCCCGCCTCCTCGGGCGTGTGGATGAACGGCCGGCGATTTTCGATCGCGCCGGTCGCGGGATCGAAATCGTAGGCATAGATCACACGCAGCGGTGAATCGGTGAAATACATCGTCCTGTCGTCCGGGCTCCAGCCGATCCCGTTGGACACCGTGACCCCCGATTCCATCCGGTGGACGGAGCCATCGGGGTCCAGGCGATACAGGCTGCTCGTCGGTTCCTTGCTGATCGTGCCCGCCCAGAACCGCCCCTGCCGGTCGACCGCTCCATCGTTGAAACGCGCGCCGGGTTTGCCCGGCTCGGGATCAGCGATGAAGCGCAACGCCTGCGTCTCCGGGTCCCAGAAGGCGAAGCCGTCCCGCGTGGCCAGCACCAGGCCGCCGGAGGCGCGGAAGGCCAGAGTGCCGACCGGCAGGCCCACGTCAAAGACCTCGTGCGCGCCGGTCGCGGGGTGGAGCCGGTGAAAGCGACCCCGGTTAATGTCGACCCAGTACAGCGCCTGCTCTTCGTGGTTCCACACAGGCCCTTCGCCCAGCTCGTTCTGCACGGCCAAAACGTGTTCCAGTTCGTTCATCTTTTCCTCCTCTGCGGCTTGCGCAAAGTCACAACAGTCCTCCTTCAACCAGAACATCCCACAACGCCTGGAAATCATCCCCGGTGATGTCCTCGAGCGGTGAGCGGACGGGCCCGCCGTGGTAGCCCAGCGCATCCAGCGCAGCCTTCAGGCCCGCGATCCCGAAGCGGGCGGTGACCGCCGCGTTGACCGGGATCATGCGGCGCTGCAGCTCGGCGGCCTCGTCCCACCGCCCCGCCTCGAACAAGCGCTGGATGTCGATCGCCTGCTGGGGGGCGACGTTGGCCAGTGCCAGGACGCCGCCCACCGCGCCGAGTGCCAGCCCGGCGAAGAAAAAGCCCGCCGAACCGGCCAGCACCTGAAAGTCGGGGCCGGTCAACTGCACGACGTCGGCCAGCTTGGCGACGTTGCCGCCGCTGTCCTTGACGCCAACGACGTTGGGATGGCGGGCGGCGCGCGCGATCGTGCCCGCGTCCATGTCCACGTGGGTGAACTTGGGCACGTTGTAGAGCACGACCGGGATGGGCGAACCATCGGCCACCGCTTCGTAATGGCGGACCAGCCCATCGGGCGTCATTTTTGTGTCAAAGTAGTTCGGCGTGACGACGAGCGCCGCGTCGGCGCCGGCCCCAGCGGCCTGGCGGGTCAGCGCGATCGTCTGGCGCGTGGACTCGCAGCCCGTGCCGGCGATCATCAGCTTGTCCGGCGGGATGACCTGGCGGGCCGTCTCCCACACCCGCAGCTTTTCCCGCTCGGTCAGGTAGACCGCCTCGCCGTTGGATCCCAGGACCACGTACCCGGCCAGATCGTACGCGTTCCAGCGCTCGAGATTCTCGGCCAGCGCCGGCAGCGCAACCTCCCCCTCCCCGTCAAAGGGCGTAGGAATGGGTGGAAAGACGCCGCTCAAGGAAATTGTGGACTTGTTCATAACAGTGTTATCTCCTAGTACTACAACGTGACTTTTTTGAGATGTTGTGATATTCTACCCTCCAACCTGAAGACGGAGGGCAGAGATGGACGTTAGTAACGTAGGGATCACTGAGATAGACGAGGCACCACCACTGCTTGACCTGGGGCCGGA
>DATKTN010000322.1:0-65971 GCA_035531135.1 Anaerolineae bacterium | reverse complement strand
TCACCACGCTGGACACGCCGCCCGTCGAGGACTCGGTGTCGCTGGTCTACATCGGCACGGACAACTACTCGGCTGGCCAGACAGGCGGAGAGGCGATGAAGGAACTGCTGCCTGACGGCGGCATGGCTGGCATCGGGCGGGGCTCGGACACCGCGCTGAACGCCCTGCAGCGCACCGACGGCTTCCTGGACGCCATCGCGGGCTCTGGCATCGAGACGCTGGAGCCGGTGAACGACAAAGAGGATGCCGCTCGCGCCCTGCAGTTGGCCAATTCTGTCCTGTCCGCCAACCCGGACCTGGCCGGGGCGTTCGGCGTGTACGCCTACAACGGCCCCGCCTGGGCGACCGCCATCAAGGAGGCGAACAGGGTGGATGAGACCAAGCTGGTCTGCTTCGATGCCACCATCGACATCATCAACGGCATCAAGGAGGGCGTGATCGACGCCACGGTGGCCCAGCGCGAGTTCGACATGGGCTACAAGTCGGTGCAGCTCATCTACCTGATCGCCACGAAAGGCGAGGCCGCTGCCATGTCCGAGATGGGCGTGGTGGATGGCATCATCGACACCGGCGTGGACGTCATCACCCAGGCCAACCTGCAGGAGTACGAGGCTGGTCTGGACGCCAAGAGCATCCCGCACGAGTGGGACACCCAGGGCTGGGAGCCTGAGGAGGACGAAGTCGCTCAGTGGTAGTAGGATTCTGAGCAGGTTCCCAGGATCGAAGCCTAGGTTGGCGAGAGGCCGCGTGCCTCTCGCCAACTCTATCAACTTGTCCTGATCCAGTCCCACAGGTCCGCAAGCGTCCCCCGTCTGACCAGCACCCCCCTCTTATCCCCCCTATCAGGGGGGAGGGCAGGCGGCGTGTCGGAGGAATTCGTGATCCAGTACCCAGGGATGCCGACCGAAGCCGCCGGGGCGATATCGCGCTTCCAGTCGTCGCCTACCATCAGGCACTCGCCAGGCTGCCGGCCCAGCCGGGCCAGGATCTCGCGGTAGTAGGCCGGGTGGGCCTTGGTGGCGTGCATGTTCTCGTAGCTGGTCACCAGCGCGTAGTCGAACTCGGCCACGGGCACGCCGGCCCACGCCAGCCGCTGTTCGATCGGCGAGTGGGGGAACAGCGGGTTGGTCGCGATCGCCACCTGCAGGCCGCGCGCAAAGGCCCACTCGACCAGGAGGCGGGCTTCGGGCAACGTTCGCGTCAGGCCGCGCAACTTTTGGAATTCCTCGGCGTAGAATCGCTCGAAGACGGGTTTCAGTTCCTCCGGGTCGTGCCCCACCGCCGGGAAAAAGGCGGCCGCAAAACGCTCCTCGTTCGTGGGACCGGTGCCGTCGTTGGCCTCCATCGCCCGCGTGCACCGCAGCAACTCGGACACCAACTGCTCGGGGGGGATCAGTTTGGCCATGTAGCGCGTGAGCGCCTGGAAGTAGGCCGGAACGAAGGTCTCCATCGAGTTGCCGATCAGCGTGTCGTCCAGGTCGAAGAGGATGGCTTTGAGCATTGCGTTATTCCTTTACGTCTGCCTCCAAAATCGTCGCTGCATGGGGGTGGCAGTGGCCGCAGCCGACGTAGGGGTCCTCCACCTCGACCTGGTACTTGCTGCACACGGCGTAGACCTCGACGCTGCGACCGAGCCCCAGCCAGCGCCGGGCGATCCGCGCCTCCAGCACCATGTGCGGGCAGGCATTGACGCGCAGGATGGAGGGCACCGGGCAGCGGGTGCACAGTGCGGGCTTCCACCTCTCCGAGCGCGGGTTGCGCCCGATGAGGCGGCACTCCTGGGTGGAGCGACCGCGGTAAAAGTCCTCGTAATAGTATGGGCATTCGGTACCGGCAGGTGTACGCATGCAGAAGCTCTTGTTTCAGGTTTCAGGTCTCAGGTTTCAGGTTCGTCTAATTTGAGACCTGAAACCTGGAATTTCACTGTGTCCCCGTCGCCGCGACCAGCGCCTCCAGGTCGTGGGCGAGCGCCTCCAGTTCTGCACCGTAGCAGGCCCAGTCTCCCCCCTGTAGACATTCCTGGGCCGCCTCGTAATGGGCCTGCGCTGAGCGTGACAACGCGGCCACGTCGGTCGGCGGCGGTTCGACCGGGGGCGTCGCCGGTGCCTCGCTCACCACTTGCGCCAGCCCCGTCGCCAGGTCGTCGGCCATCGCGACGCGATTGCCGTGCGAGACCAACACGCGCTTGAGCTCGGGCAGGCGGCCAGACTCAGCCTGCAGGTAGAGCGGCTCGATGTACAGCAGCGTGCCGTCGATGGGGATCACGATCAGGTTGCCGCGGATGACCGAGGAGCCGCGCTGATTCCACAGCGTCAATTGCTGCGAGATGTACGGGTCCTGGTCGATGCGGGCCTCGACCTGTATCGGCCCATACACGAGCGCCTCTTTGGAGAATTTGTAGACGCCCACGTGGCCATAGTCGGGGCCGTCGGAATCGGCGTACAGCCAGGCGATCATGTTCTGCTTGCCAGCCGGCACGTACGGGCGGATCATCATGAACTCTGGCGCCTGCTCGCCAGGCAGCCGCATGATGACATAGTACGGCGTCATCCAGGTCTCTTCGGTGTCCCGCACCTCCGTGGGTGTCTGCCATAGGTCCTCCTGGTTGTAGAAGACCCGAGGGTCCTGCATGTGATAGGCAGCGTAGATGTCGGCCTGGATGAGGAATAATTGCTCCGGGTAGCGCCAGTGCTCGCGCAGCGTTTCATCCATCTCCTCCCCGGGGGTGAACAAGGCGGGAAAGATGGCCTGGTAGGTCCGGATCAGCGGGTCAGCGGGGTCGACGGCGTAGAACACCGTCTTGCCGGTGTAGGCATCGATCGTGATCTTGACGCTGTTGCGGATATAGTTGAGGCCCCAGACAGGCTCCGAGTTCCATCCTGGTTCCGAGTAGGGAAAGCGGTTGCTCCAGGTGTAGGCGTCGTACAGCCACACGATGCGGCCGTCGACGATGGCCGGGTATGGGTCGTCGTCGAACCACAGTATTGGGGCCAGCGTCTCCACGCGGTCGGAGAGGGAGCGGTGGAACAGGATGCGACTGTCGGAGCCGATGGCGTTCGACAGGAGGATCGAGGTACTGTCAAAACGGTGGGCGAATGCCAGGCGGCGGAGCAGGCCACCCAATCCCACACCGTCGGGGCCCTGGTAGCGGGTGTACACGTTCTGGTCCCCGCTGGGGTAGTCAAATTCGTCCTCCGTCGTGTTGACGATGACATAGTTGGTGGTCGTCTCGCCAAAGTAGATCTCGGGCCGGGTGATGGCGAGCGCAGGATCCGCGCTTTGCGGCGGGATGTCGCGGACCAGGAGGTGCGGCAGGCCCTCCGCACTGACCTCGGCGACGGGGCTCAGGCACAGCCCGTACCCGTGCGTGTAGATGAGGTGCTGATTGATCCAGGTGCGCGCGTCCTCACGCAGTTGTTCGATGTCAAGTTCGCGCGCCGCCAGCGTGACCTCGCGCAGGCGTCCGTCGAGCGTGTAACGGTCTACGTCCACGTCCGCGAAGGTGTAATAGGTGCGAATCTCCTGCAGTTGCTCGTAGGTCGTGCGCAGCGGTCGCCAGTCCCACAGGCGCACGTTGTCGACGATGTCGGCGTTGGCCTCCAACGTCTGGGCGGTGAGCTGGCCTGTGGCCGCGTAGTCGGACTCTTGTATGTCCTCCACGCCGTATGCGAAGCGGGTGAAGCGGATGTTGTGTTCGATGTAGGGCCGCTCCAGCGCCAGTTCGTTGGGTTGTACCGTGAAGCGCTGCACGAACCCCGGGTAGAGCGAGCCGAGGACGCCCAGTGCCAGCCCGACGCCTCCCACGATCAGGAGCCACCGCCACCGGCGGGTGAAGATATTGACCGTCAGCAGCAGTGCCCCCAGCACGAACACGCCGGTGAGCAGGTGCAAGAGGGGCAGACGGGCGTGTACGTCGGTGTAGCCGGCGCCGAACACCCCCCCCCGCGACGAGTTGAGCAGTGCAAATCGCTGGAGTTGATAGTCTACGGCGCTGCCAAAAAGCAGGAGTGCACCCAGCACCGAAAGATGCGTCGTCGCCGTTCGCCCCTGAATCTGCTGGGTGAAAAGATACACGAGACCGTTCCCAATCAGTGTCGCCGTGACCAATACCAGCACCCAGCCCACGAGAAAGCGGTAGAGCGGCAGTTTGAAGACGTAGAAACTGGCGTCGAGGCCAAAGATGGGGTCGCGCAGGCCGAAGGGCACAGCGTGGCGGAAGGTAAGAAAGTCCATCCAGCGGGCACTTGCCTCCGATGCCATCACGAGCGCGACGAGGGCCGCCACCACGCGCAGGATCGCGGTCGGCACACGTGAGCCAGCGGTCAGGATCTGACGCATGCGGCCGCGCAGGGGCAGTTGCAGTTGATCGAGCAGCCGGCGTGGAATGAGGAACCAGTTGACGACCAGGACGAGTATTACCAACAGGGCCCCTGCCAGCCACAGGCCAACCTGGCTCCACAGCCGGGTCTGGTAGGTGCTCTGTTGCCCCAGGCTGGCGAACCACAGCCACTCGGTGTAGATGTCAACCAGGCTGCTGAAGGTGACAAACAGCGCCAGGAGTGCTCCAACGGCGATCGCGTACCCGATGGTGGTGCGTCTGCGTCTTTGTGCCATGCTGCGCTACATCCGGGTCACGTATTCGCCAGTGCGGGTGTCGACGCGGATCACGTCGCCCTGCTCGATGAAGAGCGGCACCTGCACCTCCAGCCCGGTCTCCAGCCGCACTTTCTTCATCGCGCCGGTGGCCGTGTCGCCAGCGATCGCCATCTCTGCCCCAACCACCTCCATCTCGACCGTCGTCGGCAGTTCCACGTCCAGTGGTTCCCCTTCATAGCTGGACAGCACCAGTTCCATGCCCTCTTTGAGGTATCGAACCTGGTCGCCCAGCATGGATGCAGCCAAGGCCGTCTGTTCGTAGGTCTCGGTGTCCATAAAGTGATACAGGTCGCCGTCGGTATACAGGTACTGGACGCCGCGTCGCTCGACGCGGATGTCCTCTACCCGGTCACCGGAGGTAAAGTTTTGCTGGATGGTCGTCCCGGTGCGCAGGTTGCGCAGCGTGGTGCGGATGATCGCTTTGCCTCGACCTGGTTTGTAATGCTGGTATTCCAGCACTTTGTACAGTTCGCCGTCCATCGTGAAGGTGACGCCTTTGCGCAACTCGTTGACATGAATCATAGTCGTTCTCCTTCCAATTAAGGTTGCCGATACTAGATTATACCCGTTCTGCCCACACCGTCAACCGTTTCTGCCTGCCCTGCGATGGCGTCGGTCTCTGGTCTGACGAGGGTCCTCTTAACGAGCCTGTAACCCGGCTGTAACGCCGCCCCGCATAAAGCGCGGTACAATGAAAGCCGCGAACACCGCTGCTGGGTAGTAGGCGTCAATCCAGCACGTGGGGGGTAACCTGAGTGCCTTCTTTGGGCATTCCTGGCCCGAGGCGCCTGTGCTGTGGGGAGGCAGGAACGCTTGAGGAATCTATGTAGCCGCCGTGCTACTCACTCAGGGGAGGAGATTTGTCCGTCACAGAGAATCTGAGAAAAGGGATGAGGGCAGCACGGGCCGGACGAAGGAAAGAGGCTAGGGCTGCCTTTCAGGCCGTGCTGGACGAGGATCCGGTCAATGAGACAGCGTATCTCTGGCTTGGTTATCTGGCCGACGACCCCCACGTCAGTTTGACGCACATCAGCCAGGCGTTGGAGGCTCACCCGCAGAGCCCGCGGGCCTATGCGGCGCTGCAGTGGGCATGGCACCAGGTGGCATCCTCCCCGCCGGGGACAGCCGCTGAGAGCCGTGCGACTGTTCCTGTGTCAGGGCATCCTCGACGTCGGCGGAGGGCAAAGCGAGCGGTCGTGGGGCTCCCTGTGCTGGGATTTCTGCTCCTGCTGGCCGTAGTTGGGTGGACGATTGGTCTGCCACCGCTGGCGGAGCCTCCGGCGATGGCGGCTCTGGCCTCTGGCTCGCTTGATTCCTCTCCACCGGCGGTCACACATCTACCTGTCCCCTCGACGACGCCCAGTCCCACCCCTCGCTTGACTGGCACCCCCTTGCCTACCTGGACCCCAGTGCCGACTCCTGGCGATACGCCGACGCCTGCGCCGTCGCCCACTCCCTCCACCGCCGTGCTCCTGGTGCCAGAACCGTTCCCCATCCCGGGTCCGAAGGCGTTCGTGCCCTCGACGACGCTTCCCATACCTGCCCCCGTCCAACCCGTCCCGGTGGCTGCGGATGCCGTCAACATCGTCGTTCTGGGCAGCGACCAGCGACCGGACTGGTCGCAGTGGCACACCGACGTCGTCCAGGTTGTCTCCGTTCAGCGCGACCGGGGTGCGGTCTCGGTCATCTCCGTCCCTCGCGACCTGTATCTCTACATGCCGAGCCTGTGGATGAGCCGGATCAACTGCGCCGACTTCTACGGTGAGGCCCAGGGGTACGAGGGGGGCGGGCCGGCGCTGGTGCGGGACACGCTGCTCTATAACCTGGGCATCCGGGTGGATCACTACGTCCGCACCAACTTTGACGGCCTGATCGGCATCGTGGACACGATGGGCGGGGTGGACATCCCGGTCCACTGTCGCCTCAGTGACTACTGGCCCTATCCGGACGAGAATGGAGAGTACCCCGTCCTGACGATGGAGCCAGGCGTGCAACACATGGACGGGGAGACGGCCTTGTGGTATGCTCGCTCGCGGAAGACGACCAGCGTCTTCTCGCGCGAACGCCGCCAGCAGCAGGTCCTGCAGGCTCTCTGGCACAAGGGGCGGGACGCGGGGATGCTCTCGCAGGTGCCGGCCCTGTGGAAGCAAGGGCAGGACATGGTGGAGATGGACCTGACGCTCGCCGACATCCTCGATCTGGCACGGATCGCACTCGCGCTGGAGGATGAGAACGTCCGCTTCTACAACATCGGGGCGGACACGGTGATCCCCTGGACGACACCTTATGGCGGGGCTGTCTTTCTGCCTCGCTGGGAGGATATTCAGCCCATTGTAGCGGAGGCGATGGCTCCCATCCCCGAGGCCCGGTTAGGCCGCACCTACATGCCGGTCGAGGTGTGGAACGGGACACCGAACCAGGATTGGGCTCTGCTGGCGGCGGATCGGGTGCTCCGGGCCGGGTTCCCGGCGGTCATCGGCGAGCCGGACCGGCAGGATTACGCCGAGACGCAGTTGATCATCTTTGGTGAGCGTATCAAGGGGACCGGGGCCGGGTACCTGCAGCAGATGTTCGACATCGCGGATAGCCAGGTGGTCCACCAGCCGGGCGGGTCCTCCGGGTTCGGCTTCCGCCTGATCGTTGGTGCTGATTACCAGACCTGCCCGGGACCCTAGAGCCCGGGCTCGCCCGTCTCGTCCATAGGCGACTCTGGTCGCCGCCTGGCGTACGCGGCGTCTACGTCTCAAGCGACAGACTGGTCTGTCGCTTTCTGTCGTCGCCAGCGCAGGCCTTCCCCGTGTCGCTGCCGCCGCAGATGGGCACGATCGCCGTAGCCCGATCCGTAGGGATCGCCGCCAGGTGCTACGTACCCCCCGTACTCGGCCCCGCAGATAGATCCGCTCTGTATCTACCGCACACGGTGCCCCCCCTTCGAATCGACTATGGGCTAGATGTGACAAGTTCTCTGACTTGGGCTATAATACCGTGCAACCGTGATCAGGAAGGAGTACTCTATGCCTCGTTATCAACGACCGACCGGAACCCTGGATATCTTGCCTGAGGACCAGCATTACTGGGATCACGTGCGCGCCCGGGCGCGGCGCCTGGCGGAGTTGGCTGGCTTTGAGCGCATCGACGTGCCCATGTTTGAGGCGACGCAACTGTTTGCCCGGGGCATCGGTGCGGGGACCGACGTGGTGGACAAGGAGATGTACACGTTCACGGACAAAGGGGGCAAGCAACTGACGCTGCGGCCCGAGTTCACCGCCGGCGTGATGCGTGCCTACATCGAGAACGGGCTCCACGTGCACCTCCAGCCGGTCAAACTCTACTCCTTTGGCCCCACCTTCCGCTACGACCGGCCGCAGGCGGGCCGATATCGGCAGTTCACCCAGTTCAACGTCGAGATATTGGGCGACCAGGACCCTGCCGCCGACGTGGAGGTGATGGCGTTGGTGTGGGACCTCTACGCCGGGCTGGGCTTCCGCAACCTGGAGTTTCAACTCAACTCGACCGGCTGCCCGCGCTGCCGGCCGGGTTACGTGGCTGTGCTCAAATCCTACTACGCCGAACATCTCGACGAGATCTGCGAGGACTGCCGGCGGCGGCTGGAGCGCAGCCCGCTGCGTGTGCTTGACTGCAAGGCTGGCCGGTGCCAGTCCGTCATTGCGGGCGCTCCTCACTTCCTCGATCATCTGTGCCACGAGTGTGCCGAGCACTTGCACACGTTGCGCGAGTACCTGGACCTGCTGGGCCGGCGTTACGCCATCAACCACCGGCTGGTGCGTGGGCTCGACTACTACACCAAGACGGTCTTTGAGGTCTGGGCAGCCGGGATTGGCGCGCAGGCGGCTGTCTGCGGGGGAGGGCGGTACGATGGCCTGATCGAACTGCTGGGCGGTCCGCCAACCCCTGGTGTGGGCGTGGCTGTGGGGCTGGAGCGCATCATCCTGGTGATGAAGGGGTTGGACGTGGAGGTGCCCTCCTTGCCGACCCCCCGGGTCTTTGTGGCGCACCTGGGATCGCGGGCCAAGCGGGAGGCGCTGCGGCTGGTACATGCGCTGCGCCATGCGGACGTAGGCGCGTGGCTGTCGTACGGGGAGCGAGGGTTGAAGAGCCAACTCCGCGAGGCTGGCAAGCGCGGCGTCCGCTATGCCGTCATCCTGGGCGAGGACGAGCTGGCAACCGGCGCGGCGACGGTGCGGGATATGGATGCAGGGGAGCAGGTGAGCGTGGAACTGGCGGAGCTGGTGGATTGGCTGAGCGGGCGTGGATAGGTGGATATGAAGACGATCTGTGTCCTCTACAACGCTGGCGTGGCGCAGGCGTATTCCCTGGCTGCGGAAATGGCCGCGTGGATCGAGCAGCGGGGGCGGCAAGCGCACGTCTGCGCGACGCGTGATGCCCCGGATGCACTCAGTGGGCACGAAATCGACCTGCTGGTGACGCTGGGCGGTGATGGATCGCTTCTGCGGGTGGCACGGGCGGCAGCGTCGTACGGCACGCCGATCCTGGGGGTCAACCTGGGGCGGGTGGGATTCCTCACAGAGGCTGATCCAGCGACGTGGCGGGATGTCCTGTCACGGGCGTTGGTCGGCGACTACTGGGTCGAGGAGCGGATGATGCTTCGGGCAGTGGCCTATCGAGGCGGCGACGTCCTGGGGCAGGCCGAGGCGCTGAACGACGTCGTGGTGGGTCGGGGAGCACGGGCCTGCGTGGTGCACCTGCACACCGAGGTGGACGGGGGGGACCTGGCCACGTACGTCGCCGATGGCCTCATTGTCGCCACGCCGACGGGCAGCACCGCCTACGCACTCGCGGCCGGGGGGCCGGTCCTTCCCCCGCAGTTGCGCAACATCCTCCTGGTGCCAGTCGCGCCGCACCTGAGCATGGCGCGGCCAATTGTCCTTTCCGAAGGGGTCACCGTGCGGATCTCTGTCACCGGCGGCCGGCCGGCGGTGTTGACGGTGGATGGTGAGGTACAGGCCGAGCTGGAGAGCGGGGACGAGGTAGCGGTGGAGGCCAGCCCGCACGCGGCTCGCTTTGCGCGGGTGCAGGAGCGGACCTACTTTTACAAGACGCTGGTGGCGCGGTTAATACCACGGAATCGGATCGTCAACAAGTCCTAGAGCCGAGACTGGAGTCGAAAGTATGAGCGAACCAATGTACTGCGTCAATCATCCTAACGTCGAGACCTACCTGCGTTGCAACAAGTGCGGGCAGCCCATTTGCGCCAGGTGCGCGGTGCTGACGCCGGTCGGCTACCGCTGCAAGGACTGCGTGCGTGCCCAGCAGCGGACCTTTTACGCCGGTTTCCGTCCCACCCACTACCTGGTCGCTGCTGCGGTCGCGCTGCCTCTGGCGTTGGTGGCAGGCTGGCTCATCCCCAGCCTGGGCTGGTATGCCATTGTCCTGGGGCCGCTCGCAGGCGTGGGCATCGCTGAGGTGGTGCGTTGGGCCGTCCGGGGGCAGCGTGGGCAGTACACCTGGTTGATCGTGTGTGGTTGCATTCTCGTGGGAGCGCTGCCGCAGGTGATGCGGTCGCTGTTCTCTCTTTTCACGTCGGCGGTCGGTCCAGCAGGTGGGGGGTACTACATCGGCGGGCTGATGAGGCTGGTGTGGACAATTGTCTACCTCGTGGCGGCGACGGGCGCGGCCTATGCACGGGTGCGCCCTGGTCGCCGGGTGTAGGTCCTGCTTTGTCGGGAGGTAGGACGTGCTGGCCGAACTGCGCATCCGTGATTTTGCCATCATCGATGAGTTACAGTGGAGCTTCGTGCCGGGTTTCTCGGTCATGACCGGTGAGACCGGTGCGGGCAAGTCGATCATCGTCGACGCAGTCGAACTGGTGCTCGGGGGGCGGGCTGACAGCACCGTCGTGCGCGCCGGGGCTGACCGGGCCATCGTCGAGGCCACTTTCCGGCTGGGTCCGGCGCAGCGGGCGGCGATTGATCCCCTGTTGAGGCGGGAGGGGCTGGAGGGGGACGACGTCGATCTGTTACACCTGGGGCGCGAGGTGCGGCTTAGCGGGCGCAGCGTCTCCCGCGTCAACGGCCGGGCCGTCACGCTGGCGCTCCTGCGTGAGGTGGCCGAAGGGTTGGTGGACATCCACGGCCAGAGCGAGCACCTGTCGCTGCTGCGCGTGCGCGAGCACGCCAATCTGCTGGACCGGTATGCGGAACTGTGGCCACTGCGGGCACAGGTCGCAGAGTTGGTGGGGCAAGCGCGGGCGGTGCGGCAGGAGCTGGCAGACCTCGTGCGCAGCGAGCAGGAATTGGTGCATCGGGCCGATCTGTTGCAGTTTCAGATCGGTGAGATAGAGGCGGCCGCCTTCGATCCCGGCGAGGAGGAGGAGTTGCTCGCAGAGCGGCTGCGGCTGGCCAATGCCGAGCAACTGGCCGCGCTGGCTGGCGAGGCCCTGCAGGCGCTGGGGAGCGAAGAAGGGCAGACCGGGGCGTTGGACCTGCTGGGTGTGGGGCTGCGCGCCATGGAAAAGTTGGCCCGCGTTGACCCAGACCTGGAGCCCCAGTTGCGCGCTGCCGAGAGTGTCAACTATCAAGTCGAGGATTTGGTCAGAAGCCTGCGCGACTATGGAGAGCGGGTCGAGCATAACCCACGCCGGCTGCGGGAGGTCGAAGAACGGCTGGTGTTGATCCGGCGGTTGGAGCGCAAGTATGGCCCCAAGATCGCTGACGTCCTGGCCTACAGCGAGAAGGCAGCCCAGGAACTGGACACGATCACTCACAGCGAGGAGCGCATCGCCGAGCTGCGTGCGGAGGAAGGGCGGTTGTTGGCGGAACTGGGCCAGTTGGCGGTGGAACTCTCGCTGAAGCGGCGTGAGGCAGCCCAGCGGCTGGCGGCGGGGATCGAGGAAGAGCTGCGCAACTTGCGCATGGAAGGGGCGCGGTTCGGGGTGGACTTTCGGTGGCGGCCAGACTCGGAAGGGGTCCCATTGTCGCAAGGGGTTGCAGGTTTCCGGTTTCAGGTCTCGGGTTCAGGTATCGAACAACTTGAAACCTGGAACCTGGAACCTGAAACGCGCCCCCGTGTGGCCTTTGATGCTTCTGGCATTGACCGCGTCGAGTTCCTCGTCTCCCCCAATCCGGGGGAGCCGCTGAAGCCGATGGCGAAGGTCGCCTCGGGTGGCGAGACCTCCCGGCTCATGCTGGCGCTCAAGACGGTCCTCTCCCACGCTGACGAGACGCCGACGCTGATTTTCGACGAGATTGACCAGGGCATCGGTGGGCGTGTGGGCGCGACGGTCGGCGGAAAGCTGTGGAGTCTGGTGGCGGGGACGGGGCCAGGTGGCCTGCGTCACCAGGTGCTGTGCGTGACCCACCTCCCCCAATTGGCCGGTTTCGGGGACGAACATCTGCACGTGGAGAAACGTGTGGAGGAGACCGTGGCGGGCGAGCGCACGGTGACGCGCGTCAGAAAGCTGGAGGGCCGGGCGCGCGTGGAGGAACTGGCGCAGATGCTTGGCGCCAGCGGCGAAGCGGCTTACCGGAGCGCGGAGGAGATTCTGGCTCAGGTGGCGAGAACCAAGGGGCAAGAGGCAGGCAGCGGGCAGCAGGAAGCAGGAAGCTAGGGGCGTGATCCCTCAAACCCTTTCCCTCACCAACTTTATGTGCTACCGCCAGGCGGCGCTGGACTTGGCCGGCATCCGCATCGCATGCCTGGCTGGCGAGAACGGCGCTGGCAAGTCGGCGCTGCTCGACGCCATCACCTGGGCGCTGTGGGGCAGGTCGCGGGCCAAACGGGACGACGAGCTGATCCATCTTGGCGAAGACGAGATGGCGGTCGAGTTTACGTTTGATCTGAGGGAGCAGACCTATCGTGTGCTGCGCCAACGCAAGGCCGGTAAACGTGGCAGCACCTTGCTCGACTTCCAGGTACGGGACGTTGGGCGCTGGCGTTCCATCGCGGAAAGTGGCGTCCGTGCCACGCAGGAAAAGATCGAACGGGTCCTCCGGCTCGACTATGAGACGTTCGTCAACTCTGCCTTCCTTCGCCAGGGGCGGGCCGATGAGTTCACGGTCAAGACGCCCGCTGAGCGAAAGCGTGTGCTGGGAGAAATCCTGGGACTCGACCGCTGGACGGTCTACGAGGAGCAGGCCAAAGAGCGGCTGCGGACCATTCAGGCCGAGGCCGAGGTGATTGATCTGCGGCTGCGGGAGATCGACGCCGAACTGGCCCGTCGGCCCGAGTACGAGGCGGAGCTTCAGGCGGCCCAGGTGGCCGTAGCGGAACTGAGCGCAGCGTTTCGGGACGCCCAGGCGGCCTATGGCCAGATTGAGACGGCACGCGCGGAGCTTCGGCATGTCGAGGCACGGGCCGCCGAACTGGTCGCCCGGATCGCGCAGGCGGAGCGGGAACTGGAGAGGCTTTCCGAGGAACGGGCTGAGCGGCAGAAGCGATTGGCCGAGTATGAGGACCTGCTGGCCCAGGCAGACGATGTGGAGGCCGGTTACGCGGCCTATCGGCAGGCGGTCGAGCAGGAACGGAAACTCGGGGCCAAGCTGCGCCAGTCGGTGGAGCTGAACGAACGCCGCGCGGCGCTGGAGGCACAGTTGTCGGAGGCGCGACACCGCCTCGTGGCGGAGCGAGAGGTCATCGCACAGCGCGTCGCCGACCTGGAGAGCCGTCTACCCGACGAGCCCCTGTTGGCCGAGTATGAGGATGTTCAGGCGCAGCTCGCTCACCTGGCGCAGTTATTGGAGGGCCGGGAGGCGGCGCGGGAGGATCTGTCGCGCATCGCCGAGGATCAGGCGGAACTGCGGGCGCGCAACGAAGCGCTGTGGGCAGAGATGGATGCGCTCAAGGAGAAAATCACGCTGCTGGAGCGAGCGGGAGCTGAGTGTCCTCTCTGCGCGCAGCCCCTGACCGACGAGCACCGGCTGCGGCTGCTGGATCAGTTCCAGACCGACGGGCGGGCCAGGGGGAATGCGTATCGCGCGAACCAGGCAGCGGCGCGCGAGTTGGCTGAGCGGGCGCGGGCGCTGGAGGGCCAGATTGCCGAGAGCGACCAACTGCTGCGCAATCTGCCAGCGCTGCAGAGGCAGGAGGCGGCGTTGGCCGAGCGTGTCGAGCAGGGACGACGGGCAGCGGAGACGCTGGAGGTGGCCCAGGCGGACCTATCCGCAGTGGCCGGGCGGCTGACTGCGGGGGAGTACGCTCCCCAGGTGCGAGCTGAACTGACGCGGGTGTTGGCGCGAGCGGAAGAACTGGGCTACGACGCGGAGGCCCACGAGGCGGCGCGAGAGGCGGTGGCCGCAGGCCAGATCTTTGCTGAGCGAAAGGCGCGCTTGGACGCCGCGCAGACGGGGATAGAGGGGGAGCAGGCCGCACTCCGGCGATTGGAAGAGGTCGAACGGCGGTCGCGGGAGCAAATCTTGACCGAGCAGGTGCGTCGGGAGGAGGTGATCGGGAAGGCTGAGGAATTGCGGGAGCGACTGAAGGACGCACCGGCGGTCGAGGCGGAGTTGCAGCGCGTCCGCGCCGCGGAGGCTGCCGCTCGCCAGCGTTTGGGTGCAGCGCAGCAGCGGTTGGAAGCCTGCAAGACCCTCGGGCAGCAGCGGGCGGACAAGCTCAAGCGGCAGGGCGAGTTGGCCGCCGAAAAGTCCATCTATGAAGAACTGCGGACTGCCTTTGGCGTCAGAGGTGTGCCGGCGATGATCATCGAAGCGGCGGTGCCGGAGATCGAGGTGGAGGCCAATCGGCTCCTGGCGCGGATGACCGGAGGACGCATGCACGTGCGCTTCGACACACAGCGAGAGACCCAGGCGGGCGAGGTGCGAGAGACACTGGAGATCAAGATCGCCGACGAACTGGGGACGCGAGAGTATTCCTTGTACTCAGGAGGCGAGGCGTTTCGGGTCAACTTTGCCGTCCGCATCGCGCTCTCCAAGATCCTGGCACGGCGGGCAGGGGCGCAGTTGCAGACGCTGGTGATTGACGAGGGGTTTGGGACGCAGGACACACAGGGCCGAGAGCGGTTGGTCGAGGCGATCAATGCCATTCAAGACGACTTTGCACGCGTGTTGGTGATCACGCACATCGACGAGTTGAAGGATACGTTCCCTGTGCGTATCGAAGTGACCAAGATGCCGGATGGTTCGATGGTGGAGGTGGTGTAGCGTCCACTAGGACCGGGTAGACAGTGCCCTCCGCCGTTCCGCTGTGCGGCACATCTCCCAATCAGAGCGGAAATCATCCAGTTGGCGAGAGAGGGCCATCCAATCTTTGACCAGGAAGACGAAGCCGGTGGAATCAGGGGCCAGAAGGTAAGGGCTGAACCAGAGGCGCAGCCAGGCTCTTGCCATCGGATACTTGGAGAGATCAAGCACCAGCGCGGTCCTGCCCCAGTAGGGGTGCAGCCAGCGCCGACGGGCCTTTTTCTCCCCGGCTGGGTCGAATACCTGGGCAAAGGTTTGGGGGCGCACTCCCTTGATGCGGCTGTAGGAGACGACGAGCGGGTACAAAGGAGTCTGAATGCGCAGGTGGTTGGGCCGACATTGCACCCAGGCCAGTCGTCGGGCCAGGTAGGTGTACGCCAGGATGACGAGGGCAACCATGCCTGGGACGAGGGCCAACGGGCGGAACGGTGCGTACAGGACTGGGACACCGGGCGCAAACCACCATAGGGCGATCGAGGTTGGTATGATCAGGATACAGGCCCAGGCCCAGCGCTGCCACATGCGCTCATAGATCAGCAAGTGAAAGCGTTTTCCGCTACGTCGTCGTTTGGCCACATTGTCCCTCGTTGGGTGTATTACCCCATCCCTCCCAGCGACTGGCGACGTGCGCGGGCGTTTGCCCGTGGCGGATGAGGATCAGTTCGGTCATCGTCTGTAGTATACCATTTGCCCGAGAGATGGACAAGCAGTGAAGCGACGCCCTGCCCCCCATATATGTACCGGGTTGCCGCCCTGTGCTTCTGCTTTCAAATCGCGTTTCGCCCAGCGGTTGACTTGCATGCCAATAGAAGGTATAATCAACAACCGGCAAACCCTTGTGAAGATGAGGACGAACGGTCTCCATTCTCGCGTGGAGGCCCCAGCGAGCATCGGCGTTCGGGCCGGCGATGCTCCTGGCCGTAGTGGAGGTGTTTATGGCGCTGAAGGGGAACCTGCGGGATTTCAGCACGACGCAGTTACTCAATCTGATCAATCTGGCGCACAAGACAGGTACGTTGACGATTGGGACACGTGACGCCCAGGCACGCCTGTGCTTTAGGGAGGGCAAGCTCATCTATGCGACGCTGAATGGGCAGGGCGATCATCTGGCTGCGATGCTTCAGCGGGCGGGCAAGATCACGGAAGAGCAGGCCCGTACGATCCAGGCGCAGGCTGGTGCGAAGAGCGACAAGGAACTGGGTCTGTTGCTGATCAATGCGGGCTATGTGAACCAGAATGATATCATGGTGAGTGTCCGCACTCATATCTTGAACAACGTGTATCCTCTTTTCACCTGTTCGGAGGGGACTTTCGACTTCAAATCAAACGTGCTGCCGTTTGGGGATCGTATTACTATTCCCATTGACCTGGAGAACGTGATTATGGAGGGCAGCCGTCGCTTGCAGGAATCGGAACAACTGCAAGAAATATTCCCAAACCTCGACGTGGCGCTCAGGTTCGCCGAGCGTCCCGGGGCGCGGCTGCGAGACATCAGTCTTAGCGTCGAGGAGTGGCGTGTGGTTTCCTTCATCAACCCGCGCAACACTGTCCGCCAGATTGCACAGCATAACAACGTGAGCGATTTCCAGATCCGGAAGATCGTATATGGCCTGTTGCAGGCGGGGTTGGTGGAGTTGGTCCGGCCGGAAGGAGTGGCCGTATCTGCGTCGTCTGGGGCAACTGGCCAGGTGCCTGTGGCTATGCGCCAGTCGGCTGTCAAGCGTGGCGTGGTCGAGCGATTAATTGGCTTCTTTCAGAGACGTTAACAATGCAGACTGTCAAAATCGTAGTAACCGGTCCCTTTTCGGCGGGCAAGACTCAATTCATCCAGACAATCAGCGAGATTGACGTCGTCGCGACGGAGAGAAAGATCTCTAGCGCAGAGGAGCGCATCAAGGACCAGACCACGGTGGCGATGGACTTTGGGCGCATCACCGTGGACGAGGACCTCGTGCTCTACATGTTTGGTACCCCCGGCCAACGCCGCTTCGACTTTATGTGGGAAATTCTCGCTGAAGGCATGCTTGGCTTCGTCGTCCTGCTCGACAGTGTACGGCCGGAGACATTCCGTGAGGCTCGGAGTATCCTCGATACCTTCCGTTCCTATGCTGCTGTGCCGTACGTCGTTGCTGCCAACAAGCAAGACTTAGAGGACGCATGGTCGGCTGAAGACTTGCGCATCGCGCTCCACATCCCTCAGGATGTCAAGGTGGTGCCTTGTGTGGCAATCGATCGAGATAGCGTCCAGCATGTTGTGCTGGAACTCCTATACTCGGTCCTGGAACTGCTGGGTGAGGAGGATCAAGGGGGCGGGGTGGTGTAGACAATTTATGTTGTAGCTGGGTCCGTTTTGTATCGATGGGATGCAAACGCTGTCTTTGCATTTATGAGTTATTTGTTCCCGGCGGTCGAACCAGACTGAACGATGGGGGTTCGACCGTCGTGTATCATCAGGAACCGTAACTTCACTTTAACGAAACTGCAATGGTTTCTCAATGTTGCTCGCCCAGTTTTGTGATATATTAAGCGGTAGTGGTAGTCTGTGTACGTCTGGCTCAATAGGTCTGGGTACCTCCGGCAATCGAGGGGACGGTTAGACTGCCGAGAGTGATTTGCCTATGAGTTCCATTGTTACTGACCGGGGATTGGTCCACTATGAGGCCCACGGCCGTGGCCAGGCTGTGATCTTGCTGCACGGCTGGTTGGAATCGTGGGATCACTGGCTGCGGACTATGGAGTCGCTGGGCCGCGATTGCAAGGCGTATGCGCTTGACTTCTGGGGCTTTGGCGAGTCTGGGAAGCAAGGTGGAGGCTTCACTGTTCAGGATTATATCGAGATGGTGGACCAATTTATGGATCGCTTGGGGATCGAACATGCCCCCATCATCGGCCATTCTATGGGGGGCACCGTCTCACTGGGCCTGGCAATCGAGCACCCCGAGCGAGTTCAGAAGGTTGCAGTGGTGGGTTCTCCAGTTGTGGGCGATGGACTGGCTCTCTTTCTGCGGTTGGCAGCCCGACGCTCGCTGGCTAGCTTGGCCTACCAGGTACCTCATGCCCTCCCATTGGGAGTCCGGGTCTTGTCTCCACTCCTGGCACGGGATTGGAAGACTTGGTACAAGATGTTTGCGCGCGATCTTTCGCGCACTACGTTGGAATCCTTTCACTATAGCATCGCTTCGTTACGCAAGACGGACCTACGCTCACGGCTGAAGGATATCCGCGTGCCGGCGCTGGGCGTCTATGGACGGGTGGATCGCATTGTGAACCCCGGCCAGGGTGAGGTGCTGGCGCAGTGGGCACCGCTGGCTGAGATACGCTACTTTGAGCATTCAGGCCACTTCCCGATGTTGGACGAGCCCGAACGATTCCATCAGACGCTGTGCGAGTTCCTGGGTCACCAGTGTGACCCGCGGTGATGTGATTGGAGGGAGTCCGGTTGAGCGTTGATGCGTCAGGAGAGCAAAGGACAAGCATTCGCATGACGAGTGGACCTGTGTCGCCGCTTCAGGGATCGTTGCAGTATTTCTATCCCAATAAAATGGGACGGATCGTCTTCCTGGCGATGGAGGAGGTGATGGGTCGCAATGGGGTGAATGCGATCCTGAACCTGGCCCGGCTTCAGCATCGTATTGGAAACTATCCGCCGAATGACTTTGCCGAGGAGTTTGCCTTCCATGAGCTCGCGCAACTGCTGCAGGCACTGGACGAGATGTATGGGCCGCGCGGTGGACGTGGTCTGGCACGGCGGGCTGGTCACTCCTGTTTTCGGTTGGGGATCAAGGACTTTAGCCCGATGCTGGGTATCGCAGATCTGACTTTTCGCATTCTGCCCCTGGGAATGAAACTCAAGGTGGGTTTGGAGGTCCTGGCTCAGACGTTGAACAAGTTCACCGATCACGTGGTGCGATTGGGTGAGGATGAGCAGTATTTTCACTGGATTATGGAGCGTTGTGGCGTGTGTTGGGGACGCAAGAGTGGATTGCCCTGCTGTCACCTGATTGTGGGCATTCTGGAGGAGGGACTGTATTGGGTGAGCGGTGGCAGGAACTTTTACGTCGAGGAGATATCATGCATTGCCGCTGGCGACCCCACGTGTACTATTCTGGTTGGCAGGCGTCCACTGGACTGAGCGAGTAGATGCGCAAGATCATTTTGTCAGACCGACGTAAGATATTCCCATTTAACGAGCCCGCCCGTAAACTGCGTGTGCTTAACAAGCCGCTGTGGCTCTATCAGCGGGACGTGCTAGCGCCCTACACGACAGAGGAACGTGAGGTCGATTCTCTGACCGACGTTGATTCCCAGCAGGTGGAGACGTTGGTCTATCGGGACAATCTGTTCTTTGATCGGTTCTTCCTGGACGAGTTCATTCAGCAGGCTCGGACGTCGGGCAAGGCATGTCGAGTCGCCTTTGCGCTGAGTGACCGTGCGATCACGTCCCATGCCATTCACCTGCAGCGGGGGATCCATCGAAAAGGGGACGTGTACACCGCTGATATGTGGTATTTCCCGCACGGCGTCGAGCCCCTGGTGTCCCCACTGGTAATGGACACCCAAGCCCACGAGATGGGGTACTACCACGTCCCGACCCACATGTCCAATGATAAAGGCGACCTGATATACCAGGTGCCCACCAAGGCGTTTTGTTCTATTGAGCATTGGGTTCACACCATCATCGCCAACGTCGTCTTTGGGGTGTACGCTCAAGCAGCGCGGCGGGATCGCGAACTTGAGTCCAATGTGGGCGAGCAACTCAAAATAACGTGGCGCGCGATGTTGGAGCGGAAGCAGGTTCTCTCTTCCTCCGAGTTGGTGCACATAGGTCGCAACTGTAGCATCGATCCCACTGCCATCATCAAGGGACCGACGTATATTGGCGATAACGTGAGCATTGGCCCAGGGGCTGTCATTGACGTCTCTGTCATCGGAGACAACGTGGACATCATGACGGGGGCTCAGGTCATGCTCAGCGTGGTCTCGGATCGATGTTTCCTTCCCTTTCGAGCGGCGCTCTTTATGAGCGTGATGATGGAAGATTCGATGGTGGCGCAGAACACGTGCCTGCAGTTCTGTAGTGTTGGCCGCAGTACCTTCATCGGTGCGGGCAATACCTTTACCGATTTGAACCTGGTGCGCAAACCCATCCGGGCGGTGCGTGGAGAGGAATTGGAGGAGACGGGTATGCCCGTGTTGGGTGGCTGTGTGGGCCACAACTGTTTCATAGGCTCGGGCATGGTCGTGTATCCGGGGCGGGCCATCGAGTCGGATGTGATCCTGTTTGCTTCGCCTGAGAGGCGTGTGATTGATCGAACTGTGTACTGGGAGGACAGCGATCATCCTGCCATCGAGGGCGGAGTAGATCTGCATGTCAGGATGTATGAGCGTTGAATCTGGACAAGAGAGTATGGACACCTTTGCTCTGATGATTCATCCGCTCAACCCCAAGCGGGACGTGGCGCGCAAGTATCCGCTGCTGGCACGGGTATTGCCTATGCGCCTGATCCACTTCTTCTCCCGCTTCTGGCCGCCGGTCTATCTTTCGCACGTCACCGGGGTGTGCTCGGAGGCGACGGGTAAGGAGGTTGAGGGGTGGTTGGTGGCTTGCCCATTCACTGCGCGGCAGATGTTGCAGATGTCGCCTCATACAGCCTACGACAAGATCGTTCGGACCGGCCGTATGGCGCACAGCCTGGGGGCTCGTATCCTAGGACTGCTTGCCTTCACATCCGTGGTTGGCGATGGCGGAGTGACGGTCGCGCGGCGTTTGAGCATCCCTGTCACGACGGGTCGCAGCCTCACCGTGGCCGTCGCCGTCGAGGCGTTGTGTGAGGCTGCACGTTGCAGAGGGGTCCGGCCGGAGTCGTCCGCCGTGGCGGTCGTCGGGGCGTCGGGGAGTGTTGGCTCGGCGTGTGCCCAATTGCTCGCTCCGATAGTGGCTGAACTCGTTCTGATTGGCCGCCGAGAATCTCGCCTGGAAGAGGTGCAGGCACAGGTCAGGGAGGCCGGAGGGCGTGTGGTGCGTGTTTCGACGCGTGTTGAGGACGTCCGTCAGGCACGTATGGTGCTGAGCGCCACCAACGCCCCCGGGCCGGTCATTCAGCCGGAGCATCTCCAGCGCGGCGCAGTTGTGTGCGATGTGGCTCAGCCATCGGACGTGTCACCTCGGGTGGTTCGGGAGCGAGACGACGTGCTGGTCATCGAGGGAGGGGTGGTGGATGTGCCCGGCGAGGTAGATTTCGGCTTTGACTTTGGCCTCCCGCCTGGCAAGGTCTACGCCTGTATGGCGGAAACGATGGTGCTGGCGCTGGAGGGGCGATATGAGAGTTACTCGCTAGGGAAGGATATTCGACTCGATCAGGTGCGCGAAATGGCGCACCTGGCTCGCGAGCATGGTTTCAGGCTATCGGCCATCGGTTGATAGAAGGAGGGAACATGTCCCCAGGTAGAATGATGATCGTGGAGGATGATCCTGACATCTCCAATATGCTGCGTATTTACTTTCAGTCGCAGAGCTACGAGGTGGCGGTGGCCCAGCGCGGTGAGGATGCGCTGGAGATGTGCCGACAACAACTGCCCCACATTATTGTGCTGGATATTATGTTGCCCGACATGGATGGCTATGACGTATGTCGCGAGTTGCGGGGCAACTTGCGTACCAGCCACATTCCGATCGTTTTTCTGACCCAGAAAGATGAGCGTTCGGACAAGATTCACGGCCTTGAGTTGGGCGCTGATGACTATATCACCAAGCCATTCGACTTGGAGGAACTCAAGCTGCGGGTCAAGAACGCTATGGCGCGGGCGCAATACGAAAGCCTGACCAACCCCACAACTGGTCTGCCCAGCGGCCGGCTGATTGAGGATCAATTGCGGCAACTGATGCGTCGAGATGATTGGGGCATCATTTACGTGGGTATCCGGGGATTCAGCGCGTTCGGCGAGGTGTATGGCTTCGTGGCCGGTGAGGAGGTGCTACGCTTCGCCGCTATGGTTCTGGGCAGGGCGGTGGATGGTGTGGGAACGCCCAATGATTTCATCGGTCACATTGGTGGTGATGATTTCATCGTCATTACGGAGAAGGATCTGGTCGCGCCTATCGTAGAAGATATTCAGCAGCGGTTCGACGCAGACATAGGGACGCACTACGACTGGTCGACGCGGCAGCAGGGTTACCTGAGCGTGCGCGACAAGGCAGGCAACGAGACCAAAGCGGACCTGATGAGCTTCTCTATCGGTTTGGTGACGGCCGATGACGGCCCCTTCGCCGATATTCGAGAGATCACTGAGGTAGCCGCCAGTGCCCGGCGCTGAGCCTGATTTTGCACGTTTCCGGTGCTGATGGGAGCCGAAATGGCGCTTCCATTCGCCACGCTGGGGTGTGCAAAGGTTACGAGGTCTGCAGCGTTCTGGACGAATGCCTGATATAGTGAGGAGATTCGGACTGACTAGAGGGCAGGATAGGCTGGGCGAAGCGTTGCCCCAGCGATCGTCAGGCGAGCCAGTGAAATTGGATCGCGCTGGGGACACGATTCAGGACAGGCTGGACTTGAAGGCGACGTTGGACGCCATCTTGTCGAGCACCTGTCAACTCGTCCCCTACGACATTGCCGAGATCACGCTCTGGGATGAGGATCGACAATGCTGTGTCACCCGTGGATGGGGGGGCGATGAGGCTTATGCCTGGGAGGCTGGGGGAACCTATTGTCTTGACGAGGGGTATACAGGTTGGATCGCCCGCCATCAGCGCTCGCTGTTTATCCCCGACGTTCAAGCTCGGCACGACGTGCGTCCCAAGCTGGATACGCCAGAGTACCCCTTCCGGTCGTACGTCGGCATCCCCCTGCAAATCCGGGGTCGCTTCGTCGGTACACTTGAGTTGGTCAGTTATCAAAAGGATGCCTGGTCGGGGCACGACTTGGAGGTGCTTCAGGCCGTTGTCAACCAGGCGGCAGTTGCCATTGAGAATGCCCACCTATACGAGGAGGCCCGGCGGCGCGAGGAACAGCAGGCGGGGTTGGCCCGCATTGCTGCGCTTGCCAGTTCGACACTGGATCTGGATGAGCTGCTGGACCGGGTGATGGGCGAGACGATCCGGCTACTGGGTGCGGAGAAAGGCGTGCTCTTACTGTGTGACGAGGAGCAGGATGCTCTGGTAGCGCGCTACCTGGCGTCTGCTGGCGCGGACCGCAGGGTGGTGGAGACGTTCAGAATCCCCGCCAGCGCCGAGGGGTTCGAACGGTCGATTTTTGCTCGTGGCGGGAGTTACTTTTGCAACGACGTGGAGCACGATTCCAACATCATCCCGGCCTATCGCCCCCACATCACAGCAGTCGACGTCCAGAACTTTGCCGGCGTAGCCCTGCGTTTGAAGGATCGTAGTATTGGTGAGCTCTACCTGGGCGACCGCAGGGGTGGGTTTGGACGCGCAGAGGTGCGGGTGCTCAAGACCGTCGCCGGGTACGTTGCCGGGGCCATCGAGAACAGCCGCCTGTACGACCAGATGCGGCACCGGGTGTCTGAGTTGGCCTCGCTCGCGACGGTCTCGGCCACTGTAAGCGAGTCGCTCGATCTGGAGCGTGTGCTCCAGGCCATCGCCTCGGCAGTGCTGGAGGTGGTGGGCTGCCAGTGTTCGGCAATTTTCGTGTTGGACGAGGCACAACAGGTGCTGCGTCTGGCGATGACCCAGGGACTGAGCGAGGAGTGCGCCGCCGAATCGCAGGTGCTCACGCTGGAGCGCGGAGGGCGGGCACATGCCATGGCGACAGGGGAACCATTGATCAGCTCGGATCTACAGGCTGACGAGCGTTTGCTGGCCTTTGTGCCGACGTCGATCCAGGAGGGGGTCCGCGCCTGCGCTGGTCTGCCACTCAAGCGGGCCGATCGCGTCATCGGCATGCTCTCGGCCATGTTTGTCGAGCCACACACCTTCTCCGATTCTGAGGTCGAGTTGCTGACTGTGCTCGCCGATCAGGCGGCGGTTGCGATTGAGAACGCCCGGCTGTATACACAAACAGACGAGGAGTTGCGGCGACGGGTGGAGGCATTGAGCGGTCTCCAGCGTGTGAGCCGGGAGATCAACGCGACGCTCGATCTAGGGCGTATTTTGCGCCTGGTGTTGGAAGAGGCGATGCGCCTGGGGCAGGCGACGCGCGGCGCGATCGTGCTGCGGAAGGCCGCGAGTCATGATCTGCGGCTGGAGGTCTGCGCAGGTTATTCAGAAACGGAGGAGGATCAGATTCGCACAGTCCTACAATCGCCGGAGGCCCATCCTGTTCTGGCGAAGGTGTTTCGCACGAACCAGTCGCTCCTCATCGCTGACGTGGCCGCTGATGGGGGCGAGATCAGCATTCGGCCGGACACTCGCTCGATGCTCGTCGTGCCGATCTTTTACGAAGAGTCCCCGGCGGGTTTGATTATCCTGGAGAGCGCCGAGAGGGAGGCGTTTGATCAGGGGGTGCTCGAGTTCGTGGAGGGGTTGTCTCCTCAGGCGGCCACAGCGATCGGCAACGCGGAGCGATACCAGGAGCAGTTGGAGCGCGGGGATTTGCTGCTTCGCCGGGCGGACCAGCTAGCGAAGGTGCTGGAGGTCAGTCGGGCGCTGCGGTCGGATCGGCCTTTGGAGGAGATACTGGAGGAGATTGCATACGCCATCCAGGAAAGCGTCGCCTTCAATCTGGTGCTGATCAGCGTGTTGGCCGGCAATCCGCCTGACCAGCGCTGGGTGGCTGCCGCCGGCCTCCCGATCGCTGAGTTTGAGCGTATTATGGAGGTAAGGCAACCCTGGTCTGTCGTGGCGGATTTGATGAGCGAGGAGTTCCGTATCAGCCAAAGTTACTACATTCCGGCTGAACGACAGACCCATCGACGTGACTGGGTGATTGGATATGAGGACGGGGTCGAGGAGGCTAGACGCGAGCCTGGGCGATGGCATCCCCGCGATATGTTGCTCGTCCCGCTCGTCGGACCTGGTGGAGATGTACAGGGTCTTCTGTCTGTGGGGCAGCCACGCAATGGCCGTATTCCCGATCTGGACACCGTCGAGACACTGGAGATTTTCGCGGCCCAGGCAGGGTTGGCTATCGAAAACGCCCACCTGATAGAGGCCCTGCAGCTCCGCGCCGAGACATTGGCGTTGTTCAACGAGGTCAGCCGTTCGGTCACGGCCAAGCTGGACCTGAGCGAGGTCTTGAACATCGTCGTTGAGATGGCCCCTCGACTGCTTGAGTGCAATCATAGCAGCATTTTCCTGCTGGATACCGATAGCGGTCAGTATGTGCCCAGAGCGGCGTATGGATTCGCGCTTGAGCACATCAAATCGGTCACGTTCGCACCGGGCGAGGGGCTGGCGGGTGCGGTGGCTGAGAGTGGCATGCCGCTGGCAGTTGACGACGTCAGGCGGGAGCCACGCTTCATACCAGGCCCTGTCGAGGTTGAAATCGGCTCTACGGTCCTGGCTCCCCTCACGGTCGGGAATCAGGTCGTAGGTGTCCTGTGCGTTGACCGCGCGGAGCCTCACACGTTCTCGACGACCGAGGTGGCGACGCTGTCGGCGCTGGCTGACCAGGTAGCCGTGGCAGTGGAGAACGCCCGCTTGTTCGATCAAGTGCGCCGGTTTTCGCAGGAACTGGAGCGGCGCGTCGAGGAGCGGACCCAGGAACTGGCCGAGGCGATGGAGGAGTTGACCGAGGAGCGTGACCGGGTTGAGACGCTCTATCGCATCACTTCCCAGCTTTCTATCAGCCTCGATCTGGATCACGTCCTGAACCGCGCCCTGGAATTGGTCCTAGAGGCCGTGGGAGCCGAACGAGCAGCTATCCTGATGCTGGAGCCAGTGACTTCGGATTGTGTAGAGCGGTCTGGGAAGTTGATCTGCCGCGCGGCTCTGGGAACAGGGGCCAGGTTACCACCCGGTGGCTTACCCGCTCGCTTCTCTCGAGGTGTGGGGCTGGCGGGCTGGGTGGTCAAGCACCGCGAAGCGGTCATCGTGCCCGATGTTCTACACGATCCACGCTGGGTGGAACAGCGGAACGGAGAGCAGACATACCGCTCGGCGCTGGCTGTCCCCCTCCTGGGTGGGGATGAGGTGCAGGGTGCGCTACTTTTGTTCCACGCTCAACCCGATCACTTTAACGAGGATCATCTGGTTCTGGTCGAGACTGCCGCCATCCAGGTGGCCCATGCCATCAACAACGCTGAGCTATATGGTCTGATTCGTGCTCAAGCGGAGCGGCTGGGAGCCATGCTCAAGGCCCGCCAGGTCGAGGCGGCCAAGAGCCAGGCCATTCTGGAAGGTGTCGCGGATGGGGTGATCGTGACCGATGCCGACGGGTTGGTCATCCTGTTCAACGCGGCAGCGGAGCGTATTCTGGAATTGCCGCGAGAGAGGGCCCTGGGGCGGCCGACCAGGGAGATGCTCGGGTTGTACGGCAGCCAGGCGCGAGACTGGATGGAGACGGTGGTCAGATGGGCAGGGCAATCCAAGGCCTACGCCACGGAAGAGTACCTGGCTGCCCGGTTGGACATTGGAGACCGCGTCGTCAGCGTGCACCTGGCGCCGGTGCTGATGGGGGACGAATTCCTGGGCACCGTCTCTGTTTTCCGTGACGTCACCGCCGAGGTGGAGGCCAAGCGGGCCAAGGAGGAGTTCGTCTCCACAGTTTCGCACGAGTTGCGCACGCCGATGACCTCGATCAAGGGGTACGTCGAACTGCTCCTGATGGGAGCAGTGGGTGGGTTGACAGGCGATCAGCACAAGTTTCTGTCCATCATCAAGAACAACACCGACCGTCTGACGATGTTGGTCAACGATCTGCTGAATATCTCGCGTATGGAGAGCGGGCGGGTGGCACTATCGCCTGAGGTGGTGCGCCTAGATGGATTAGTGGACCAGGTCATCGTGGCGATGGAGGCCCGAGCGGTGGAACGGGGGTTGACGTTGGGGTCATCTGTGCCGTCCGCGCTTCCCGCGGTCGTCGCTGATCCAGATCGCGTGGTCCAGATTCTGACCAACCTGGTCGCGAACGCGGTCAATTACACGCTGGCCGGTGGTGAGGTGATCGTGTCGGCTTGTTCGCACGGCGACGAGGTGCACGTCTCAGTGAGTGACACGGGCATTGGCATGGCACCGGAGGATAGGGAGAAGGTGTTTGACAGCTTCTTCCGGGCTGATGACCCGGTGGTGCAGGATGCCCCGGGCACGGGATTGGGCCTTCCCATTGTCCGGTCGCTGGTCGAGATGCACGGGGGGCGGATTTGGGTGGATAGTGAGCTGGGCGAGGGAAGCACCTTCACGTTTACCCTGCCTGCCGTCGAAGCCAGACGCGTGGCTCGCACCGGAGAGGGTGCCGAACCAGTCCCGACAAAGGTGCTGGTCATCGAAGACGACCCTGACATCGCGACGCTGATTCAACTGCACCTGTCCAGGGATGGACGGGGCGTGCTGATCGCACGGCGGGGCGATGAAGCGATTGAGATGGCGCAGCGGGAGCATCCTGACTTGATCACGCTCGATATCATGCTCCCGGACGTGGATGGCTTTACCGTGCTCGATGAGTTAAAGTCAGATCCCGCTACCCAAGACATCCCAGTGGTCGTTGTCTCGGTGTTGCCGGATCGCGGTGAGTGCCTGCGGCTGGGCGCTGTGGATTACGTGACCAAGCCGATTGACGAGCAGCGTCTGCTGCACGCGGTGCGCAAAGTGCTGGCGCGACGTGGCACCGTGTTGGTCGTGGACGATGACGAGGATACGCTGTCGCTGATGCGAGAGATCCTGCGCGCCAACGACTTTGGTGTGCGGACGACGAGCCAGGGCTTGCGTGCCCTGCGTGTGGCGTGTGAGGTGCGACCTGCTCTGATCCTGCTCGATCTACACATGCAAGATGTGGATGGGCAAGCTGTTCTGAGACGGTTGAAGGACGACCCGGTCACTCAGGACATCCCTGTCATCGTCCTCACGGGAAGCACAATCATTGATGATGCGAAGCGACAGAGGGTGCTCGCACTGGGCGCTGCTCGCTTCATGAGCAAGCCGTTCTCTGTCGGGGAACTGATGGAGGAGATTGAGATGGTTCTTGGGGAGGTTGGTCGGTCCCAGAGGGGCGATGCCTGTGAATAGTTGTTGGTTGTTGGGCGGGGTAGGGGGAAATCATGACAAAGATCCTCGTTGCTGACGACGAACGGGACATCCGTGAGTTGATTGGCTTTACGCTGCGCTTTGCCGGCTTCGACGTGGTGCTTACTGCGGATGGCACCGAAGCTATCGAGAAAGCGCCACTGGAGCAGCCTGACCTGATCCTGCTGGACGTCCGCATGCCCAAGATCACCGGGTATGAGGTCTGCCGCCAGTTGAAGGAGAACCCGGTCACCAGTGCGATTCCGATCGTCTTTCTTTCGGCCAAGGGGCAGGAGGGCGAGATCAAGCAAGGCTTGGCTTCGGGAGCGGTGGAGTATATCGTAAAGCCATTCGCTCCGGATGAACTGACGAATCAGGTCAAGGATATTCTGCAGCGTGTGGAGTCGCCGGAATAGCGGGTAGAGGTCCGTGCCTGGTTCTGTCCAGGGGGAAACGCTTGGTTCTGGTAGGGGCTTTCTGGCCAGGAACGGTTTCATTGACTGGGAATGGCTTGATGGCCTGGGCTGCGTACGACCTGCGCAAGCGTGACGGAACGCCTACCTGTGCTGGATACCAGGCGGTGGTCTGGCAATGAGCGCCATTGTCATCAGGAAGGGCCTCGTTCATTACGAGGCGATCGGGCATGGCAGGCCGTTGGTCTTTATCCACGGCTGGCTGGGTTCGTGGCGCTACTGGGTACCGGCCATGGAGGAGCTGTCGGCCAGGTATCGTGCCTATGCGCTCGATCTGTGGGGCTTTGGCGATTCGGACAGACTCGGTGGGCGCTACAGCATCGACGTCTACGTTCAACTGCTTGGGGAGTTTCTGGACAACCTGGGCGTAGATGTCTTGCGCCCCACGCTGGTGGGGCATGCGTTGGGTGGGGTGGTCGCGTTGCAGTTTGCTGCCCAAGCCCCGGAGCTGGTCGAGCGGGTGATGGGCGTAAGCGTGCCATTGGTCGGTGCAGCTATCCACCGGCCGCTGGCCAGTTTTTCTGGCAATGAGGACGCGTTGGCTCGCCTGGCAGCTCGGCGAGCCAAGTTTCCCGAGGTGGAACTGGAGGTGCGCAAGACCGATGTCTCTGCGGTTACCGGCAGCACGCACTCGGCGATGGTGAGCGACCTGAGCCACTTGTTGACTCCTCTCGATATCCCCGTCCTCCTCGTGTATGGCGGGGACGATCCCCTTATCGCGCCACCGCAGCAGGAATGGCTCCAGGGCGCTGGAGCGAATGTGCGTATCATTTCTCTCAATGGTACACGGCATTTCCCGATGCTGGAGGAGCGGAGCAAGTTTAACCGGCTGCTGATGGATTTCCTCGACGCCGGAGAGGATCTGGCTTCGCTGGAGTTGAAGGAAGAGTGGCAGCGTCGCCAGCGATAGCCTTTAGCCGTTAGCAGGCAGCCGACGCCGCTGGCGGCGACCTGTTAACCGCTAACTGCGAAACCATGTCTGTCCGTCGGCTGCTCACCGTTGCCCGCAAGGAATTCCGTCACATTGCCCGTGACGCACGTACCTTCTTCCTCGTCACCGTCGCACCAGCTTTCTTGCTGGTCACCTTCTCTCATGTGTTTGCCTTTGACGTGGACCGGGTGAACATCGCTGTTCGTGACCTGGACCGCACCCCGCTCTCCCGCGCTTTTCTCGCCAGCCTCACCGCTGACGGGGATTTGACCGTCGTCACGTACGTGCAGCGGGAGGAGGACGTTGAGTTTCTGTTCAACCGCGACATCGCCGATCTGGTGCTGGTGATCCCGCACGGCTTTGCCGATCTGGCGCTGCGCGGCGGCCCGGCCAAAGTGCAGTGCGTCGTTGATGGCGCAGACGCGATCACTGCCAGCCAGTCCGTGGGCCTCCTGGAGAGCCGCGCCGATGCCTTTGCCGCCGGTCTGCGCGTGGGGCGATTGGGTACCCCGGTTGGCGGTTTCAATGTCAGCAGCCGCGCCTGGTACAACGAGACACTCAAGTCGCTCGTCAGCATGGTGCCTGGTATGCTGGCCGTGATCCTCTGTATGCCCGCGCTGGCGCTGGCGCTGGCGCTGGCGCGTGAGAAAGAGACAGGCTCTTTCGAGACCCTCGTCGTCACGCCGGTGCGCGGGACCGAGTACCTGTTCGGCAAGCTGCTGGCATACGGGGTCAGCGGCATGGCGAGCGTCGTCCTGGCCTGGCTCGTCGCCACGCTGTGGTTTCGTGTTCCCTTCCGGGGGAGTTTCCTCGCCTTTCTCCTGCTCGCGGCCGTTTACATGGTCGCCAGCATGGGCGTCAGCCTGGTCGTGGCTAGTTTCGTCCGCAATCAGCAGACTGCCATGTTCCTCATCCTGACCGTCTTTTTCGTGCCGAGTTTCTTCGTTGCGGGCCTCATTCTTCCCGTCGCCGACGAGCCGATCGCCCGGGCCATCGCCTACGGGCTGCCGGCCACGCACTTTATCACGATCAGCCGCGGCGTGTTCTTGAAAGGACTGGGGCCGGGCGCGCTGTGGAAGCCGGCTTGTATTCTGTTGGGAATGGGAGTTCTGTGCCAGGCCATCAGCCTGGTGCTGTTCGAAAAGAAGCTTGCCTGAGGCGAATGAGGTAACGTTGCCGTGTTCCTGCGTATCTGGAACCTGGTGCTGAAAGAGTTCATCCAGTTCCTTCGCGACTGGTTGATGACAGCCTTCATCCTCACGTTGCCCGTTCTTCAATTGGTCCTGCTGGCTCAGGCCACTGGTTCTCGCATCTCGGCATTGCGCGTGGCCGTGCTCGACATGGACCGTTCCAGCGCCAGCCGTCAGCTCTTCACCGCGCTCGACGCCAGGCGGGAGCTGGACGTCTGCCACTTTCCCGCGACGCTGGCGGAAACTCACCGGCTCCTCGATCAGGGGGAGGCCACGCTCGCCGTCATTATTCCTGCCGGCCTGGCTGCCGATATGGGGGACGTCGCGCGGACGCCACGCGTTCAAATCATCGTCGATGGCAGCAACAGAGCCCCGGCTTTGCACGCCCTCAGCGCCGCCCGCGAGACGATCGCTGGCTTCGCGGCCGATCGTGCGGCGGAGCTCCTGGCGGGCCAGGCCGCAGCGCACGGGCTGGCTACCGGCTCCCCCATTGACCTGCGCACGACGGTGCGCTTCAACCCGGCGTTCAACGTCAAGTTCTTTACCATACCGGCGCAGGTGGGCTTTATCGTCTACCAGGTGACGCTCGTCGTCGCCTCGGTCGGGCTGGCCCGCGAGCGGGAACTGGGCACGCTGGAGCAGTTGATGGTTATTCCACTGCGCCGCATCGAGTTGGTCATCGGCAAGGCGATCCCGGCCCTGGTCATCGGCATGTTGAACTTTCTGTCCATGCTGGCCGTCGCTGTCTTTGCCTTTGGGGTACCGATGCGCGGGTCTCTGCTTCTACTTTGCACCCTGACGTTGCTGTTCGTCGTCGCCGAGATCGGCTATGGCATGTTCATCTCTGGCGTCGCCCGCACGCAGCAACAGGCGATCCTCCTCGTCTTTGTCCTGGCGATGGTGGATATGACTTTCTCCGGCTATCTGGTGCGCGTCAAGCACCTGCCCGTCGCGCTGCAGGCAGTCGCGCGGGTGGTCCCTTTCCGCCACTATCTGGCGATCATCCGGGGGGTGATGCTCAAGGGGGCGGGGCTGGACGTGCTGTGGACCCACGCGGCGGCGATGCTGGTGATGGGCCTGTTGGTCACCGCCGTCGCCGTGCGGAACATGAGCCGGAGCTTGGACTGAACGGAGGACAGAGGACAGAGAATGGAGAATGGAGAGTGGAGAATGGAGATTAGAGGGGAGTAAGACTATGGAGCTTGTCGTGAAGGCGCTTGCGGGCGCCGTCGTCGTGGTGATCATTCAATTGCTGTCTCGGACGAAGAATGCCCATATCGCCGGTCTGGTGCCCCTGTTTCCGACGTTTGCATTGATTGCCCACTATGTCATGGGGACCCAACGGACCATGTCCGATCTGAAGGAGACCATACTCTTTGGGATGTTCTCGTTGATCCCGTATTTCGTCTATCTGGTCACGCTCTATTTTCTCGTCGATAGGTTCAGACTGGTGGCGTCTTTGCTGGGGGCGACCTTTTGTTGGATCGTCGCTGCGACCATATTGATCATCGTCTGGGGCAAAATATGAGATGAAGTACAGCAGCCTTTTCGGCATCCTGGCACTCGTCCTTGTACTAGTGCTCTATCTCCCATTTTATGTCAGCGCGCAACTGCCGATCTACTTCGCGTGGCTCGCCGGCGTCAGCCTGACCGCCTTTATCTTCTACGGGTTGGATAAGAGCCTGTCAAAGATCCAGCGTTTCACCGTCCGGGTGCCGGAACTGATCTTGAACCTGCTGGCGCTGGCGGGGGGCTTCGCCGGCGCGTGGCTCGGTATGGCGATCTGGCACCACAAGACCAACTTTCGCAGGCACTGGGGTATGTTCCTCATCCTGGTGGTGGGCACGCTGCTCCACGGGACGTTGATCTACCTGATCGTGATCGGGGGCCTTTGACCTGCCAAAGACAAGCCCTACAACATGCTCTACCCGGTGCCGTATCTGGGCAACGGGGAGTGCTGGCAAGGTCCGGCTGGACGAAAGTGCTGTGACTTGGTAAAATGGTGTGAGAGTGTGGGAGTGTGTGAGCATGGGCGTGCGAGCGTACCCCCTAAACTGCTGTAGCCAGCCACTCCCACCGGCGGAGGTGCAGCATGAGGCCAAGAATTGACGGGACGGAGTTCGGCTCGATCACCATCGAGGGGACGGCCTTCGAGCACGACGTGGTCATCCGGCTGGACGGGCAGGTGAAGAAGCGGAAGAAAAAGCTGTCCAAGGCGGTCTACGGCACGTCGCACGTCGTCTCGCTGGACGAGGCCAGGCACGTGTACGAGGAAGGGGTGGAGCGACTCATCGTCGGCACGGGGCAGGCTGGGCTGGTGGGGCTTTCGGACGAGGCAGCCGACTATTTCAGCCGCAAAAAGTGCCAGGTGGAACTGCTGCCCACGTCAGAGGCGATCGAGACCTGGAACGAGGCCCGCGGCGCTGTGATCGGCCTGTTCCACATCACGTGTTGAGCCAATCACATTTCGCACCCTGCGACGGTGAATGGATGCGCCAACTTGTTGGCGTCTTTGGCGAGCGTGGAACCCCACAAGGGGAAGCGATAGCGGTGCTGAGACTACCAAAACAAGTGTCGGCTTCCATCGATGTCGAACAACTGCGAAACACAGGCTGAGCTGGATTCGTCTGGCGCCGCTACGTAGCCGGCCGCTCACGTCGGATGGGGAGGTGTAGAATGGACAAAAAGATGGTACGGTCTCTGTTGGTCGTCTTGCCCGTGCTGGTGATGTCGTGTGGGCTGGTTGGGCCCCCGTCGCCCGCCACATCTGACGAAAGCGGTGTCCAGACCCGCGTGGCGCAGGGCGTGGCTGCCACGCTGGCCGCGTTGCCCACGGCCACCCAGCCCCCACCCACGCCCACTCAACCGGTTGTCCCGCCGGCGGACACGCCCGTCCCTCCGCAACCTACCTCCACCCCCGTGCCGCCGCCAGCGGCGACTCTTACTCCGATGCCGCTCCCGCCCACCTACGTCGTCGAGGAGGAACGGGTGCTCGGCCGGTACACCGTCCAGTTGTGGCGCAACACCGCCGCCGACGCCTGGAGCTTTGACAACATCGCCACTATCTCGGCCGGGGGGCAGACGCTGGTGCAGGTCGAGATGGCCTCCGCGTTGGGCGACCTCACAGGGACAGACGTCACCGGTGAGGGCCATCCCGACGTGATCGTCGAGACGTTTACGGGTGGGGCGCACTGTTGCTTCTCCACCCTCGTCTACGACCTCGGCCCCACGCTGACCCGGGTGTTGGAGACGCCCCAGTCGAACTGCGGGGGGCGGTTCGAGGATCTGGACGGCGACTCGGTCTTTGAGTTCGTCACGTGCGATGACCTGTTTGCGTACGCCTATTGCCCCTATGCGGCCTCTCCAGCGGTCCAGGTCATCCTCCAGTACGATCCAGGCCAGGGCTACGTCCCGGCCAGCCCGCGCTTCGCCGACCTGTACGCCGAAGCGGTGTCCCGGCACATCCAGGCGGCCGAGGCGGCCAAGCCCGGCGAGCTGGGCGAGTGGGACGGAACGACCAAGTGCGCGGTGTTGCCGCTGGTGCTGGACTATCTGTACACCGGTCAGCCCGGCCAGGCCTGGACGGCGTTCGAGCGGCTGTACACCTACCCCGACGGGCCGCTGTTCTGGGCCGAGGTCGTGCAGGCCGTGTCCGACAGCCCGCTGTACGTCGCCGCCGGTGCGCTGCCCGTGGTGTCGCTGCCGCCGTATTACATGCTGCAGTTGCTCACCAACTGTGGCCCGGACTGGCAGGTCATCGGGCTGCTCAGCGAGGGGCAGCCGGCGTGCGACCCGGTGGTGCCGCACCGGGACATCTACTGGCTCGACGCGCAGTTGCGCAGAATCGGTCTGTTGGGCGACGGCGAAGGGCTGGCGTTGACGCCGGAGGGCTGCACGACCAACTGTCGCCTGGACGTGGTGCGGCTCGAGGACAGCGCCCGGCTGGGATCGATTCGCCTGGATACGACGGTGGGTTTCCCCGGCGCGGTGTATCGCGTGAACGGCGTCGAGAGCGCCCACTGGCGGATGCGGGGGGACCTGACGTGGGAGCGGGTCTCGCCGTAACAGGGCTCTTCACCGCGCTGCGCCTGGCCCGCAAGCGGCGGCGGTGAGCGGGCATCGCATCACTTTGTCCGCCCGCCCCGATAAAATACCCCACTCCGTTCCTCGCTCCGGTCGGTCGCCGGAGGCGGTTCGAGGGACAGGGCGGAGATTTCAGCCCGCCACTCCGGCGTCATCGGTACGTCCGCTGCGGCCAGCAGGGCCTCCAGTTGCGCCACGTTGCGGGCGCCCATGATCGGCGCCGTGATCGCCGGGTGCGCCATCACCCAGGCCACCGCCAGCGTCGCGGGGTGCACGCCGCGCTCTTTGGCATGCGCGGCGAAACGCTCCGCGATCTGGAAGTAGGCTGGGTTCTCATACCGCTTCCTCTGTAACGTATCGTCGATCAGTCGCCCCCGTTCCGGCCGGCGCGTCGGGCTGTACTTGCCGGTCAGCAGCCCGGCTCCCAGAGGGCTGAACGAGATGACGCCCAGGTGCTCCGCCTGCGCCAGCGGCAGGATCTCGACCTCGGCCTGGCGCTTGACCAGGTTGTACATCGGCTGGATGCAGGCGAAGCGGGCCAGCCCCTCGCGCGCCGAGATGCCCAGCGCCGTGGCAATCTGCCAGGCGGCCCAGTTGCTGACCGCCGGGTAGAGGATCTTGCCCTGGTGCACCAGGTCGTCCAGCGCGCGCAGCGGCTCCTCGACCGGCGTGTGGGGATCAAACCGGTGCATGAAGTAGAGGTCGAGCCGGTCCGTCCGGAGGCGTCTCAGGCTGGTCTCGACGGAGGACATGATGTGGCGGCGTGACAACCCGCTCGCGTTCACGTCCTCGCCGGCGGGAAAGCCCACCTTGGACGTGAGGACGATCTCGTCGCGGCAGCCCGCGGTCAACTGGCCCAGGATCTCCTCGGCGCGACCGCCGGCGTAGTTGTTCGCCGTGTCGAAAAAGTTGATGCCGGCCTCGCGGCAACGGTGAAACATCGCTGCCGCGGTTTCCTCGTTGGCCTCTCTGCCGAACGTCACCGTCCCCATGCACAGGCTGGAGACCTGTACGCCGGTCCGTCCCACAAGACGGTATTCCATGATTATCTCCTCGTGAGTGCTCAGTGATCAGCGATTGCTTCATGTTTGACGAAAGACGAAGGACGGAGGACGACGTTCATCCTTCGTCGTCGGTCTTTCGTCCGAGTGCTCGCGTGTGGGACTATGCCTCGGCTGTCTGGGGCTTTCCCGGCATCGCCACCGTCATCAGCACCGCCGCCGCCAGCGCCAGTGCCCCGCCGAAGAAGAACGGTGCGGAGGGACCGAGCCCCTCCCACGTGCCTACCCCGTGCCATAGGAGCCCGGCGATGAGCGAGGCGGGAAAATCCAGGATACCCAGCACGGCGTTGTAGGTGCCGTAGGCCGTGCCCCGTAGCTCCTCCGGCACGATGTCGGCCACCATCGCCTTCGTCGTGCCGTAGGCCAGGCCATAGTAGATGCCGTAGATGGCGTACAACACCCACACGTGCCAGCCCTTGCCCGCCAGCGCGAACCCCAGGTAGATGGCCGCGTAGACCAGCCAGCCGCCGACGATGAGCCGCCGCCGCCCGACCCGGTCGGAGAGCGAGCCCGCCGGGGTGCTGACCAGCGTGTAGACGAGGTTGAACGTGACCAGCATGCCCAGCACGCCGATGACGCTCAGCCCGCGTTCCTGCGCCCGCAGCACCAGAAATGCGTCGGAAGAGTTGCCCAGGTCGAACAGGCCGACGATGACCATAAAGATACAGAAGCGCTTGCCCAGACTGCGGAGAGCGAACCTGGGCATCTTCCGCCGGCCAGTCACCGCCACGTCCTGCGCGCCGACGGCCAGCGAGAGCACCGCCAGGAACGCCGGGATCAGGCTGATGAGCACGACCGTCTGGAAGGTCGCGCGTGTCAGCGTCGTGCTGCCGGCCTGCGCCAGCCACACCACGCCCAGCGCGACGAGCAGCCCCAGCACGGCCCCACCGGTATCGGCGGCGCGATGGAAGCCGAAGGCCAGCCCCCGGTGACGTTCGTCGATGCTGTCGGCCACCAGCGCGTCGCGGGGGGCGGTGCGGATGCCCTTGCCGACCCGGTCGGCCCAGCGCACGCCGGCCACCGCGCCCCATGAGTTGGCGACGTAGAAGAACGGCTTGGAGCACGCGGAGAGCGCGTACCCGGCCACCGCCAGCCACTTGCGCGCTCCCAACCGGTCGGAGAGCCAACCGGAGAACACCTTGAGCAGGCTGGCGGTTGCCTCGGCCACCCCTTCGATCAGGCCGATGATGTTGGTCTTGACCCCCAGCACGTTGGAGAGAAACAGGGGCAGGATGTTGATGACCATCTCGCTGGAGACGTCCATGAAGAAACTGGTCAGGCTGACGGCCCACACGTTGCGTGGCAGTGTGCGCAGCCCAGCCTTTGGTGAGGAAGTTGTCTCGTTGTCTGGCATTGGACCTTGTTACCTCGTTTCAGGTTTGGGGTTTCAGGTTTCAGGCTCGAGCTGGTGCCGGCGTTGGGCCAGGGGACCCTGTGGATGCCACGGCCGTGGCCCAGCCGCTCTTCAGACACAGCCAAGGGAAACACGTGGTATTGTAGCGGATAGCTTGCAGAGGTCAAGTGCCTGGCACGTTGGGAAACTGGACCATTGGCCAATAGGCCAACTGTGCACCGGTCTACCAATATACCAGCCCACCAATGGTCCAACGTACCATTGACACCTGCGCTCCCCCCGGTTATACTGGGGTCCACGAGGAGGGGTGATGAAACTGATACCCAGGTATACCGTCATATCTCTGCTGATCCTGGCCTTCGCGCTGGGGCTGGCGTTGCTTCTGGCCTCGGCCCAGTCGGCCGTGGCCGAGCCGGTCAGTATCACCCCGCTGCCACCGGTCGAGGAGACGGATGGGCACGCAGGGGCTTGTTTTTCCTATTACCATGACCCTCACGCCGGATCAGGGCGGCCCTTCCTCCAGAAGGCTCTCGATGCCGGTTCTCGCTGGGATCGCTTCCCTTTCGACTGGTGGAGGATCGAGCCCACCGATGGGAATTGGGCCCCCAGCGTCAAGGCCGATTACGACGACCTGGTAGACGACCTCTCCGACGCCGGGATGGACATGGTCGGCATCCTGTTGGGGACGCCCGGCTGGGCTGCATCGGGCAGGGTGCAGGCGTTCGAGGCCCGTCCCTTCGACCAGCGGCCCCCCGGTTGGTACGCGCCAGTTCCTCACGCGGACAGCCTTCTGGCTCCTCAGGCTGTCAGCGCGTTTTCCTCCCCGCCTAGGGGTCTTTATGAGGAATGGAACGACTGGACCACCACCGATGGCGATCCGATCAACTACTGGGGGCGCTTTGTCTACGATGCCGTGCACCGCTACGGGGACCGGGTGAAGCACTGGGAGATGTGGAACGAGCCGGAGTGGAGCTATTTCTGGACCGGTACGTCTGCCGATTACGCTCGACTGCTCAAGGTGGGTTACCAGGCGACCAAGGCTGCGTGCCCCGACTGCACTGTCCTCTTCGGTGGGCTGCACTACTGGCTGAACACCAGTTACTACCGGTGGGTGCTGAGTACCCTGGCCCAAGACCCAGATGCGCCGCAGAACAACTATTTCTTTGACGCGATGTCAGTCCACCTCTACAGCCGTTCCTCCAGCATCTATGACGAGGTGATCAACATCCGCAATGGGATGAGTGCCTATCACGTGGCTGACCATCCCATCTGGCTCACCGAGACCGGGGTCCCGGTGTGGAACGATGCCCGCGTAGACCCGGACCCAACCAAGTACGACTTTGCCGCCACGGGGAAAGAGGCCGCTGCCTACGTGATCCAATCCTACGCCAACGCCTGGGCCGTTGGCATCGGGCGGTACTTTTTCTTCCGCGTCCACGATCACGACATGAGCGAGTACTTTGGCCTGATCCGCAACGACTACACGCTTCGCCCTGCCTACGTCGCCTACCAGGTTGCTACCACCTATCTCGTATCCCCTACGTTCGTCACCCGTGCGCCCACAGGCTCCGACGTGCGCGTCACGCTCTGGGGCACGCCACGCGGTAAGGTCAGCGTGCTGTGGAACGGGAGCCCTGCCACCAGTGTCTACACGTTGCCAGCGACGCTCGACAGTGCCACGCTTGTCGACCGTTGGGGTATCACGCGAACCATGATGGCAATCGGCGATGTCTATACCTGCGCCCTGCCGGGGGCCACCGCTAATCGGCCGGCCCCTCACGAGCACGACTACATCATCGGCGGCGAGCCGGTCATCGTCGTCGAGACCGAGACGCCCAATGCGCCGCCTACCTCCACGGTCCACCCGCTGCCGGAGGTCACCTGCCTTCCCACCTTCACCGTCACCTGGGAGGGACAGGACAATCAGGCGGGCGTCTGGCGCTACGACGTCCAGCTCAGGGATGGGGTGGACGGCGAGTGGGTCACGTGGCAGGACTCGGTCACTGCCACCTCCGCTCAGTTCACCGGCCTACATGGCCACACCTACTACTTTCGCTCGCGGGCCACCGACCGCGTCGGCAACCGGGAAGCATGGCCTAAAGAGCCCCAGGCCTATACCAGGGTGGATCTTTTGGGGACGCTCACGCTGAGTGTCGGGGGCTTCTTCGCTGACGAGAACCGCAACGGCGTCTGGGACAGGCCCATCACCGCGACCGGCGAGATCACGCTGACCTCGGTGACACTCCGTTTTGTGAACGAGGCTGGAGAGGACGTGGTCAGTCCCACCGTGGGCAGCGCGTGGACGTTCACGACGACCGTCTACGCCGGACAGACCTACCAACTGTGGGCTACCAGTGCGGACCATATGCGCGCTCTGTCGTTTGCCTGGGCCGGATGTGGGGAGGTGCATACAGAGACATATCCGGCGTTGGGCCTGAGGCCGGTGACGCGGACGTACCTGCCGCTCACCGCGCGCAGCAGGTGATGCGGGACTTGACGCGGGCGGTGGAACTGGGTAAAATCAGGCTGGAGGTGGTGTGCATGGGCAGGCGCAAGGTAAAGTATCAGTGGGATTCCGAGTCGATTCGTGCGCTGCGCAAGTACATGGGGATGACCCAGCAGCGGATGTCCGAGGAACTTGGCACGCGCCAGCAGACCATCAGCGAGTGGGAGACCGGGATGTATCGTCCCCGTGGTGGGATAAACCGGCTGCTCACGCTCGTCGCCGAGCAGGTGGGCTTCGAGTACCAGGTCCTGGCGGAAGCGTCATCGTCTGAGGAAGGGGCAGAGGAAGAAGAACTGGGAGAGGAGGAACAGGAGCCCGAACCTTAAAATTCGTTTTTTCCCCTTGACAAACCACACGTTTGTGTGTATAATTAGGGCGTCATTGAGGGAGCGTTAGCTCCTCTAAATTTTGAATCGGGGTACACGTTAGCGTGTGGAAGGAGGGGGGAAGCATGGGTACATACGGTCTAGAGGGCGTGATCGAGGCTTGGGAGCGGGAGCAATTGACGACCGAGCAGGCGGTCGGTCAGATTCTGTTGCTACTGCAAGAGCTCGAGGGGCGGCTCCGCCGCATAGAGCAACGCCTGGAGCAGTACCTGGAGCGCGTGCGCCGCCTGAGGTAGCACAAGAGCCCCGGCCTTGGTCGGGGCTCTCTCGGTTGGCACTTTTGTACGTGGTGCCGGTGTGCTTTCTGCCTAGCCCGTCGGTGCACGGATGGCTCGGGCCTGCGCTCGTGCGCGCAGCCGCACCACCACGAAGACGATGGCACCGACCACCGACGCGATGGACAGAAGGGACCCGAGTGCTGCCGCGCCGATCACCACGGCCCGCCGTAGACGCTTCGTCACCGTCATCTGGCGTTTGGCCTGGTCCACCAGTTCCTGTCCCAGGCTGCGTACAAAGCCCGCCGAAGGCTGCACTGGCTGCATGCTGTGCTGTAGCCGCTCGGCCAGTTGGAACAACGGGGCCACTCGACCGCGCTCCTCGTCGGTGATGTCGATCTGCGGTATGGCCTCCGTTTGGTCGATCAACTTCTCGGCGTGGGCTGCCAACACCTCGTCCACGCGTTTCTCATCCATGGCCTGTCCTCCCCGTCAATTCCTCCCGCCCGTTCTGTACCTGCGTCAATTCCTCGCGCAATGCCACCAACGTCCGATGGTATAGTGACTTGATTGCTCCCTCCGTCCGTCCCATCACCTCTGCGATCTCGACGTTTCTCATCTGCTCAACAAACTTGAGGATGAGCAGTTTCTGGCGCTCCGGCGGCAACCCGTGCACCACCTGGAGCAGCAGATCCTGTTCCTCGCGCTCCTCCGCAAGCGACGCGGGCCCGTCTCGCTTCAGCGTTCCCATCACCAGTTCGTCCAGTGAGATGATCTGGCGCCGGCTGGTGTCTCGATGCCAGTTTGCCACCACGTTGTGTGCAATGCGATACAGGTATGCTGAGAAAGGCGCTCCCCGATCCACGTAGCCCGACATATGCTTCAGTGCCCGGTAGAATGTGCGCGCCGTCAGGTCTTCTGCATCCTGGTGATTGCCTGTGCGGTAATAGATATAGTTGTAGATACGGCCAACGTATCGCTCGTACAAGAGTCCAAATGTCTCTGGATTCTTCTTCGCACGGGCGATGAGCCCCGAATCGCTCTCTTCTTGCATACTGCCCCCCTCTCACCTGTCAGAGGAGAGCGACGGCACCTCGTTCATACATGAGAACACCGCCGCCCGCTCCCAGTTGCGCCACTCTTTGGTGACAATGTTCAGTATAGCAGAGTAGTGGCCACTGGTCAAACTGGTTTCGCGCAAGCCCCTTGCACTCCTTGTCATTCTGGCCCTTTCATGCTACACTTTTCTTCTACCCTATACCACATGCACGCATGCCTGGTATAAACCCATCGCGAGGGAGGCATATGCACAAGCGTATACTGGCCGTGGGAACGGCACTGGTGATGATCTTGCTCACTGTAAGTTCGCCGGGCTGGGCGGCGCCGCACCTTCAGGCCCGGTCGGTCGTCACTTACCCGACTGACGGCATGACCATAAGCGGGGTGGTGGAGGTCACGGGTATTGCGACCCATCCCAACATGGATTTCTACCAAATGCGTTACGCCGCTGGGCCGGAGCCGACCGGTGGTTCGCAATGGGTGGATTTTGCCATCGTCGACGGGACACAGGTCGAGGACGGCGTCTTGGGAGCGTGGGATACCACCGTCATACCCGATGGCCAGTACACGTTGGCGCTTGCAGTCTGGGGCGTGAACGATCCTTCCGGGCCATACGTGTTCTTCGTCAATCACCTGACCGTGAACAACGCCCAGCCCGTCCCGACGCCGACGTCCGAGGAATCCACACCGGAGCCGATGCCCACCGCGGTGGTCGGCCCGACGCCCACGCCGGTCGCTATCGAACAGCCTGCGACTCCGACGCCTCGTCCCTCTCCCATGCCCCGGAGCGAGGTTGCCGACGGAACCCCGACGCCCTCGACAGGGGAAGATGAGGGGTTCAGCGTGCCGCTTGACGCCACAGAGCTGCGCACTGCCTTTTGTACCGGCGGGTTGATCACTGTGCTACTGCTGCTGCTGTGGGGCGTTTATCTGGTGGCGAAGGCTGGCGTGCGCTGGTTCTTGCGCCAGCAGCGCACGAATCGGCCCGGCAGTTGAGTCGCCGCCGGACCGGTGCACGCGCGACACGCGACTCATCCTGCGCGTTGCGGGAGAGCAGGGCACAGGACATGACCGTGGAATTCACCCTCATCGCGGGCCTGGGCAACCCAGGCCCAAAATATGCTGCGAACCGGCACAACGTTGGGTTTCGCTGCGTCGAGCGGCTGGGCATTGCCCTCGGCCTGACCTTTGATAAAGATCAGAAGCATGCCCGCGTTGCGCTGGGCGACTTTGATGGGCGGCGGGTTGTTCTGGCCAAGCCGCAGACGTTTATGAACGAGAGCGGCCGGGCGATCGTGCCATTGACTCGCTTCTACAAAGTGCAGCTCGAGTGCCTGCTGGTCGTCTACGATGACCTGGATCTGCCTCTGGGCACGGTGCGCCTGCGGCCGGAGGGGGGCAGTGGCGGGCACAAGGGGATGCGTTCCATCATCGAGCACCTGGGGATCCGGGATTTCCCACGTCTGCGCATCGGCATCGGCCGCCCACCGGGGCGGATGGACCCGGCCGCCTATGTGTTGCAGGATTTCTCAGCGGACGAGGAGTCGCTGTTGGAGGAGACGCTGGAGCGGGCTGTAGCCGCTATCGAGACCTGGCTGCGCCAGGGGGTCGAGATGGCGATGGATCGGTACAATCGCCGCTCTGGAGATTGATGCTTCGATTCATGACCGCAGGGTATGGCCGGCGCTTGGGGTAGATATGAACGTATCTGGATTGTTGGCCTGGTTCAATGCGCTCGAGTCCTACCGGGCGCTGCGTGCGGACCTGGAGGGGGGTGAGACTCCCTCTCCATTGGGCTTGCTGCGTGCTGCCCGTCCCGCCCTCCTGGCTGCGCTTGCCCGTGACCTGAAGCGTCCGATGCTGGTCATCGTCGGCTCGGTGGAGCGCGCCAAAGTGCTCGCCTCCTCCTTGCGCGATTGGGCCCCTGCCCCGGAGTGCATCTGGCATTTTCCTGAACCGCTGGCGCTTTTCTACGAGCGCGTGCCCTGGACTGCCGAGGTGATCGCCGGCCGCCTGCGTGTGCTTACGGCGCTTTATGCACGCCAAGCGCCTGTTCCTGGCCGGGGGTGGGTCGTCGTGGCCTCGGCTCGCGCGTTGATGCAGCGCACGCTGCCACTACGCCAGTTCCGCGTCTCCATCCACGAGTTCCGCATGGGCCAGACGCTCGACCTGGAGCGGGCCTTGGGGCGCTGGGCGGGTTTGGGCTATGAGCCGGTCAGTGTCGTCGAGGCTCCAGGCCAGTTCAGCCGCCGGGGCGGCATACTCGACATTTTCCCACCGGCCGATCCTCTGCCGGCGCGCATCGAGCTGTTCGGCAGCCAGGTTGAGTCGCTCCGCCGCTTTGACCCGGCAACCCAGCGCTCGCAGGAACGGGTGGAGCGTGTCATCATCACGCCGGCCCGCGAAGCGCTCCCTCGCCATGGGCCGCGCATCGCCGGCAGTGTCGCCGCGCAGTTGGCCGGGGCATCGGCGACGATGCACGACTTGCCGGCCGACGTGCGCGCGGAACTGGAGACCCACTACCAGGGTCTGGCGGCTGCCATGCCGTTCGCCGGGCTCGAGTTCTACCTGCCGCGCTTTTACACAGAGTCCGCCACACTGCTCGACTACCTTCCACCTGGGACGCTGTTGGTCGTGGATGATCCGCAGGAGCTGGCGGGTGCCTGGGCCAGCCTGGAGGAAGGATCTGTGGACCTGCGGTCTGCCGCGGAGGAGGCCGGGACGCTCCCTCCCGACTACCCGCTTCCCTACGTCACCTGGAACGAATGGTCAGAACAGTTGACCGACCGGCCGATTCTCGCGCTGGGGCACGGTAAGGAGGGCACGGCCTCCCGGCTGGCCGATTGTTTCATCCCTGGTCCTCATCTTGGCGGCCAGCTCAAGCCTGTGCTGCAGCACATCCAGACCACCCAGAGCGGCGGTGGGCAGATCATCGTCGTCTCCCGGCAGGCTCAACGCCTGGCCGAGCTATGGGCCGCAGAGCACGATATTCACGGCGGATTGCCGGTCGAGGAACTGCGCCAGCAACCACAGGCCGCCCTCACGTTCGTCCAGGGCGCGCTCGCTGAAGGTTGGATTCTGCGTGGCGTTGACCTTGGGCAGCCCTTCGCCTCCGTTCATCTCCTGACGGATTCCGAGATCTTTGGCTGGCGTCGCCCCGAACCCAGGCGTCTTGTCCATCGCCGCAAGGTTGCCCCCGAGACCTATCTCTCCGATCTCGCTCCGGGGGATTTCGTCGTCCACGCTGAGTACGGCATTGGCATCTTCCGTGGCCTGGTCACGCGGGCTATGGAGGGAGTCGAGCGCGAGTACCTGTTGGTGGAGTACGGAGACGTTGACCGCCTCTACGTCCCGATCCATCAGGCGGATCGGCTCAGCCGTTACATCGGGGCCGACGATCGGCCGCCACGTCTGAATCGGCTGGGCACGGCAGACTGGCAAGCCGTACGCGAGCGGGCCAAGCAGGCCGCCGAAGAAGTCGCCCGCGAACTCCTGGAGCTCTACGCGGCCCGCGAGATGGCCGCCGGTTACCCGTTTGATCCAGACGCACCCTGGCAAGCGGAACTGGAAGCCGCGTTTCCTTACTACGAGACCGAAGACCAACTGCGCGCCATCGCTGACGTCAAGGCCGACATGGAGAAGCCCAAGCCGATGGATCGGCTCATCTGCGGCGACGTGGGCTACGGCAAGACCGAGGTGGCACTGCGGGCGGCCTTCAAAGCCGTGATGGGCGGCAAGCAGGTAGCGCTTCTGGTGCCGACGACGGTACTGGCCCAACAGCATTACGCCACGTTTCGCCAGCGGTTGGCTCCGTTCCCCGTCGAGGTGGAGATGCTCTCCCGGTTCCGGTCCCGGGCCGAGCAGAAAAAGATCCTGGAGAGGTTGCTGACCAGTCAGGTGGACATCGTCATTGGCACTCATCGGTTGTTGCAGAAGGACGTCGCCTTCGCCGATCTGGGCCTGCTGATCATCGACGAGGAGCAGCGCTTTGGTGTCACGCACAAAGAGCGGCTCAAGCGGATGCGCACCGAGGTGGACGTGCTGACGATGACGGCCACTCCCATCCCGCGTACCTTCTACATGTCGCTCACCGGCGTGCGTGACATCAGTATCATTGATACCCCACCCGAGGAGCGGCTGCCGGCCACGACCTACGTGGGCGAGTACGATGCCCAACTGGCGCGGCGAGCGATCCTGCGGGAGCTGGAGCGAGGTGGGCAGGTCTTTTACGTCCACAACCGGGTACAGACGATTGGGACCGTGCGCCGCCGGTTGGAGGGCATAGTGCCTGAGGCGACCTTTGCTACGGCCCACGGCCAGATGCGGGAGGCTGACCTGGAGAAGGTGATGTTGCGCTTCGTCGACGGGGAGATTGACGTGCTGGTATGCACCAGCATCATCGAGAGTGGCCTCGATATCCCCAACGCCAACACACTCATCGTCGAGCGGGCCGATCGATTTGGATTGGCCCAGCTTTATCAACTGCGGGGACGTGTCGGCCGGGGCGTACAACGGGCCTACGCCTACTTTTTCCACTCCCGGTTGACCCGCCTGACGCCTGAGGCGCGCCAGCGCCTGGAGACGATCCGCGAGGCGGCCGAACTGGGTGCCGGGTACACGATTGCCATGCGGGACCTGGAGATCCGAGGCGCTGGCGACATCCTGGGCACCCGCCAATCGGGCCAGATCGCTGCCGTTGGCTTCGACCTGTACACCCGGCTGCTGGCGCGGGCGGTGCAGGAGTTGCGAGCCCAGCGTGAGGGCCAGCCTTTGCCACCTGAGCCGCTGGGGAGCATCCGGATCGACCTGCCCATTCCGGTGCGGTTGTCCGAGGATTACGTCCCGGATGGCCGATTGCGCCTGCAACTGTACCGTCGGCTGGCGGAGTTGGACTCTATGGCGCAGATTGGCGAGACGGAGCAGGAATTGACCGACCGCTTTGGGCCGCTGCCCGAACCGGCGCGAAATCTGATGTACCAGTTGCGTTTGAAGGCGCTGGCGCGGGACGCCGGGGTGGGGAGCATCGGCGTCGAAAACGGCAGCCTGGTGTTGCGGTCGGGTGGTGAGAACTATGCCGGGCGCGAAAGGCTGCAGCGCGCGCTGGGCGGGCGCGCGGCCGTCGGGCGCCGTGAGATCCGGCTGCCGCTGGAGCGCGGCTGGCGGGAGGAGTTGGTGGCCGTGTTGGAGCAGATTGCACGCACCGTCAGTTGACGGATGGCGCGGGAGAGGGTATACTGAGAGGTAGGGGATGTAACGCCTGATCGGGTCCGGTATCTCAGTGTCGCACGGCACAAAAAGGCCCAAGATGCCAATTGAAGCCTGAAAGATGTCGGAAGGTGGAGGTGATGCTATGCTGACCTCGAACACAGCAGGCCGATCGACGGCGTACTACGAAGCACTACGAGCCATCAGAGAACTGAATCCAGAAGACTGGCTCGACATGCTGGTAGACATTACCAACATGCTACGTTCTACGCCGCTACTCCAGCCGCGTCATAGTGTGATGGAACTGGAGGGGCTGGGAGCTGAACTGTGGAAACAGATCGATGTTGATGAGTACATTGAGATGGAGCGTGCATCTTGACTGGTGCTCAGTCCTTCCTTACTAACGACAGGCGACTGGCGAAGCAGTTGAGTGTAAACGTGCTGATATTGGATGATTTCTTGGAGAGCAGGTAACATGCCAACCTTACGTGATCTTTCCCTCATCCTTCTCGCGGTGGAGGCGTGCGCCATGGCGCTGGTCCCCCTGGCGCTGCTGGGAGGGCTGGTCTATGGCCTGTGGTGGCTCCACCGGCACGAGAACCTGCCCAGTTGGCTCCAGTTGGCGCAGGCCTACCTGTCCCTGGCCCGGGCCTACGTCGAACTGGCGATGCGGGCCGTGATCAGGCCGCTCTTGCTGATCCATTCTTTCCTGGCGACCGTCCAGGGTTGGCTTGGTGCGTTCGCGATGCTTGTAAAAGGGAGGCGATAGATGAACTTGAAAACACGGGTCATGATCGTCGGCGGCGTCCTGGGTGCCCTGCTGGGCGTGAGCGCTGCCTACCTGTACATGCGCTCAGTCCCGATCGAGGTGGACGAGGAAGGCCGGCCGCGATTGCCCGCCATCCAGCCGGGCAAGGCCCTCGCCGTCAGCCTGGGCGTGCTGACCGTGCTCAAGCAGATCACTGGCCTGGGCCAGCTTCCAGAACGAGCCCAGGGTCGTGGGCGACGGCGGTAAACCAGGTGTCGGGCGGAGCGTGTGCGGGCCGCCGCCGCTGCGCCTCGAATGACGCACCGATGAAGACCGGCGCTTTGTCAGTCCGGTCCATGCAGCTTCTCGGCGTCGTTTCTTGCCCAAGCCCGTGATTGGGTGTATCATACACACCACAGGCTCCCAGCCACACATTACGCGCAAGGAGAAAAGGAGCAATGGCACTCAAATTCCCGTCTGACGAGTGGATCAAGGAACTGAGCACCCGGCTCAACGCGAGCGAGTCCTATGAGAGATCAGCCAAGGATTGGGAGGGCGACTTTGTATTCGTCGTCGAACCCGACGAGGCATATAGGGACACCGCATACCTGTTCCTCGGCCTCCTACACGGCAAGAGCCCCGGTGCGGCGGTGCTGGCCAGCCAGGACGAGCGAGAGAGTGAGTTCGTCATCCATGCCCCCTTTGGCACCTGGCGCCGGGTCATCGAGGGCAAGCTGGATCCCATCCAGGGCATGATGACGCGCCAACTGAAGCTGCAGGGGAACATGATGAAGGTCATGCGCTACCCCAAGGCGGCCAAGGAGATCGTCGACTGCTGCGCGCTCGTGCCCACGGACTTTGGAGACTAGAGATCCGCTTCAAGATGCGGGCACAGTGTGCTGCGCCCTGTGGGCGCAGTGTGCTGCGCCCGCTTTGCTGTGAGGAGGTAGTGGAATGTGGTACTTTGTCTCGCCGCAGATCATCTTCGGTGAAGGGGCGCTGGATGCCATCGATGAGTTGGAGGGCCGGCGCGCGCTCGTCGTCACCGACGCCACGCTGGTCCAACTGGGCCTGGTGGACAAAGTGAAGGTGCACCTGGACCGGGCGGGTATCGAGATGCGCACCTTCGACGAGGTGGAGCCCGACCCCAGTGTGCAGACGGTACGCCAGGGGGTGCAGGTGGCGCAGGAATATGGGCCTGACTGGATCGTCGGGCTGGGTGGGGGCTCGCCGATGGACGCCGCCAAGGCCATCTGGGTGCTCTACGAGCGGCCTGACCTGCAGGCGGCCGAGATCAACCCCTTCGTCTCCCTGGGCCTGCGCCAGAAGGCACGTCTGATCACGATCCCGACCACCAGCGGCACCGGCGCCGAGGTCACCTGGGGCATCGTGCTGACCGACGCCGAGGAGCAGCGGAAGATGGGGGTGGGTAACCGCGAGAACGTGGCCGACATCGCCATCGTCGATCCGGCGATGGCTGCCGGGATGCCCCCCCAGTTGACCGCCGACACCGGCCTCGATGCGCTGACGCACGCCGTCGAGGGCTACACCTGCACCTGGCACACCGACCTGACCGACGGGCTGTGCATCAACGCCGCCCGACACGTCTTTCGGTATCTGCCCCGCGCCGTGGCCGATGGCTCAGACAAGAGGGCCCGGGAGCGGATGCACAACGCCGCTACCTGTGCGGGCCTGGGCTTTGGCAACGCCATGGCCTCGATGGCCCACGCCATGGGGCACGTGCTGGGCGCGGTGTTTCACGTACCTCACGGCCGTGCCGTGGGCCTCTGCTTGCCGGTTACGATCGAGTTCGCCGCCCGAGAGGCACCGGAGCGGTTCGCGGAGATGGCAGCCCTGCTCGGCTGCACGCAGGCGGAGGGCGAGGAGGCCGCGCGGGCGCTGGCCAGGGCGATCCGCGACCTGTGTCGCGAGATCGGCAACCCCACCAGCATCGCTGAGGCCGGCGTCGATGCCGCGGCCTTTGAGGCACAACTGGAAAAGCTGGTGGACGACGCCTTCAACGACACGCAGATACTCACCACCTGTCGTGCTCCCTCCTACGATGAACTCCGCCAGCTTTTCGTGTATGCCCACGAGGGCCGGCCCATAGATTTCTAGGAGCACGTAGGGCAAGTGGCTAACTTGCCCTGTGCGCAAGGAGTGGATCATGAACGGCTACATGGGAAAAATCTTGCGCGTTGATCTCAGGGCGGGGAAAACGTGGGACGAGACGCTGGACGAGGGGTACGCTCGCGACTTTGTCGGCGGCAGCGGCCTGGCGGCACGCATCATGTACGACATGGTCGATGGGGACACCGATCCGTTGGGGCCGGACAACCCGCTCGTCTTTATGACCGGCCCGCTGGTCGGCACGGCGATGCCCTCGGCCGGCCGGTGCAGCGTATGTGCGCTCTCGCCCCTCACCCGCATCTGGGGCGAATCCAACACGGGCGGCTTCATTGGCCCAGAGTTGCGCTTCGCCGGCTACGATGGGATCGTCGTCACCGGCCGGGCCGAGAAGCCGGTGTGGCTGTCGATCGTCGAAGGCCGGCCCGAACTGCACGACGCGACTGGCCTGTGGGGCAGCGATTCGTACGAAACACAGGAGCGAGTGCGCCGGGCTCTGGGTGAGCCAAAGGCCCGCGTGGCCTGCGTCGGCCTGGCGGGTGAGAACCTGGTCAAGATGGCCGCCGTCATGAACGACCACGGGCGTGCGGCCGGCCGGACTGGCATGGGCGCGGTCATGGGTTCCAAGAACCTCAAGGCCATCGGCCTGCGCGGCAAGGCCCGGGTCCCCCTGGCCGATCCCATCGGGTTCAAGGCCGTCGTGCGGCAGATCATCGCCGATCTGGACGAGGACATGGCGGCGATGGCGATCCGGCTGGCCGGCACCGCCGGTTACGTGGACATGGCGTTGATGTACGGCGACCTGCCCACCCGCTACTATCAGCAGGGGGAGTGGGCGGAGGCGAGCAACCTCTCCGGCGTGCTGATGGTGGACCAGTACCAGAACCGGAACGTCGCCTGCTATCGCTGTCCCATCGCCTGCGGCCGTGAGACCCGCGCACCCAGTTTCGGCGTGGACAGGGTGGACGGACCCGAGTACGAGACGGTGGGGGCGTTCGGCTCGCTGGCCATGGTGGATGACCTGGAGGCCGTCATCTATGCCGGGCACCTTTGCAACGTCTACGGCCTGGACACTATCAGCGCTGGCTGCACCATCGCGCTGGCCTGCGAGATGTTTGAGCGCGGTATCCTCAACCCGGCCGACACGGGCGGCCTGGAGATCCGCTACGGCGACGTCCAGGTGATCCACCGCCTGGTCGAGATGATCGCTCGCCGCGAGGGCTTTGGCGACGTGCTGGCCGATGGAAGCGCCACGCTGGCCGAGCGGTTCAGAGTGCCGGAGCTGGCGGTGACCGTCAATCGGCTGGAGGTGCCGATGCACGATCCGCGCGCGTTCGTCGGCATGGCGGTGACCTACGCCCTCGCGCCGCGTGGTGCCTGCCACATGGAGGGCGACATGTACGGCGTGGACACGGGGCAGGGCCCGGCCTTCGAGCTGGGCATCCTGCCGGGCGACCGCTTTGAGATGACGAAGGTGAAGGGGGGGATCGCCGCCAGGCAGCAGGCCTGGCGCAATCTGTACAACGCCCTCACGCTGTGCCAGTTCCAGAACCCCGGCGTCGAGCGGCTGCTCGCGGCACTGAATGCCTCGACGGGGTGGGAACTGGGACCCGATGACCTGCTGACACTCGGTAAGCGCATCGTCACGCTCAAGCGGATGCTCAACCTGCGACGTGGCCTCGCCCGTGCCGACGACCGGTTGCCCGACCTGCTGATGCAGCCGCTGGACGGCGGCGGCACCGAGGGAACGGTTCCCGACCTGGGCGTGCTTCTTTCCGGGGCGTACGCCGAGTACGGTTGGGATCCGGCCACCGGTGAGCCCACGTTGGAGACACTGGAACGGCTGGGCCTGGGTTTTGCCGCTGGTGCGGTGTAGGGCGTGGCCTGCACCGATTCGGATCGGGTGGTGGGGTGAGAGATCAGATATCCCATGCGTGAAGAACCTCCCGAGGATTCCGAGCCTTCGGGTGGTTTCTGGTTTTCAGCGCCGTCCGGTTTCCGACCGGACGGCTTCTGATTGTGCAACATAGTACCAATTTCCTACTCTCCGAACCTTAAAAATTTCGCCAGGTACTAGCCAAATGGGAAAAAATAGTGTATAATTGGGTAGTTGTGGGGGAGGGTGGGGCAAAGTGGGGCACCCTCCTGCCTGGTGCATAATTTCTGTTCCTTTGTGGGGGAGTACGACGCCATGTTCCTGGGAGCGTTTGTCCATACCATTGATGGGAAAGGGCGGCTGACCGTCCCCGCCAAGTTCCGGGCCGACCTGGCGGCCGGTCTCGTCGTCACCCGGGGGATTGATCGCTGCCTGGCGGTTTACCCCATGGAGGAATGGGAACGGCTGGCAGAAAAGGTGAGCGCTTTGCCGATGACCGATCGACGTGCCCGTGCCTTCCGCCGCCTGGTCTTTGCCGATGCCGCCGATGCGATCCCCGACAAGCAGGGCCGTGTGCTTATCCCCCCGCGCTTGCGGGAGTACGCCGGGCTCGATGGCGATGTCGTCGTCACCGGGCTCGACACGTTCATCGAGGTGTGGAACCCGGGTTCCTGGGACGAGGAGCGCGGGCGCGTCGAGGCAGAGGACGTGGACGTTGAAGGATGGGCGGCCCTGGGCATCTGACTAATGAAGCGTCACAGCCTGATCTTTGCGCTGGTGAACGCGATATGCAGCGAAAGGATGGGATGAAGCAAACCCACGTCCCCGTTCTTTTCCAAGCGGTTCTCAATGGCCTGCAGGTCAGGCCCGGTGGCCGGTACATAGACGCGACGGTGGGAGGGGGGGGGCACGCGGCCGGGATACTGGCGGCCTCGTCCCCCGATGGACGCCTCCTGGGCCTGGATCGGGATCCGGCAGCGGTAGAGGGGGCCCGCGTCCGCCTGGCCTCGTGCACCGGGAGAGTGGTGCTTGTGCACAGTTCCTTCACCCGTCTGGCGGAGGTCGCGCGTGCACGCCAGTTCGTCCCGGCGGACGGTGTTCTGTTTGATCTGGGGCTCTCCTCGCTCCAACTGGCCGATCCCAGCCGTGGCTTTGCTTTCATGGCGGACGGGCCACTGGACATGCGTTTCGATCCGATGGAGGGGGGGGACAGCGCGGCGGCGCTGGTGAACTGTCTTTCGCCGGAAGAGCTGACGGCACTCCTGTATCGGTATGGCGAGGAGAGGCAGGCGCGCCGTATCGCGGGGGCGATCGTGGCCGCCCGCCCGCTTCACACGACGAAAGAGTTGGCCGCCGTCGTTGAGCAGGCGGTGGGGCGACGCGGGCGCATTCACCCGGCCACGCGTACGTTTCAGGCGCTGCGCATCGCCGTGAACGACGAGCTGAATGCGCTTGAAGTGGCGTTGCCCCAGGCCGTTGAGATACTTGCCCCTGGCGGCCGGCTGGCGGTGATCAGTTTTCACTCGCTGGAGGATCGGCCGGTGAAGCGTTTTATGCGCCAGGAGAGCCGGGACTGCGTCTGTCCGCCGGCGATGCCGGTCTGCACCTGTGGCCATCGAGCCACGTTGCGGTGGGTCACGCACAAGCCCATCCGCCCCACGGCGGAGGAGATCGCTGCCAACCCACGGGCGCGCTCGGCGCGGCTGAGGGTGGCGGAGCGGATATGAGGTTGGTGAGCAGGGGGCGGGAAGCGGGTGAGCGATGTCCGATTTCATGCAATGGGTGACGCACGGGATCAAGCGCGGCCGCTTCGAGGTGAGCCCGCGGTTGGCTCTCCGCTTGTTCGCGCTTGTCGTGGTGCTGACGGTGATGGCTGCCCTCTACTTGATGTTGGTCAGCCGGACGGCAGCTCGGGGGCGTCACATCCAGCAACTGGAGGCGGAGCTATTCCGGCTCCGGAGGGAGAACGAGCAACTGGAGGTGGAAATCGCTAGCGAAGGCTCCATCTCCCACATTTGGGAGCGGGCGATTGAGCTGGGCTTCGCGCCGGCTGAAGACGTCGAGTTTCTACGGCCGGTGGCTGGGGAGCCATAGGGTTCGTGCGGGCGCTCGAATCTGGTGGAGGGGGCGCCGCGCTCAGGAGGATGTTTCGATGGCGGAAGGACCACGCCGTCGCCTGCGGTTGGTGAGCACATTGTTGATCGGCCTCGTGATCGTGATCGTGGCCCAGTTGGCACAGGTGCAGCTCGTCGACCACAGCTTCTACAAGGCGTGGGCCGAGGAGCAGCGTGAGCGGCCTATCGCGATAGACAAGCCCCCACGGGGCGTGATTCGCGACCGGAACGGCTATGTGCTGGCAGGGAACGCAGTGATGTGTTCGGTCGAGGCGGACACGGCCTACGTCGTGGATGTCGAGGCAGCGGCTGCGGAGTTGGGGCCGCTATTGCACATCCCGGCGGCTCACGTCAAACAGTTGCTGCGCAGCGAGGCCCCGTGGGTCCAGATCATGTCTCCCGTGTCGAAGGAGCTTGGAGACCAGATTGCGGCGCTGGGGCTTGGGGGTATCAGGGTCGAGCCCCTATGGGTGCGGGAGTATCCGGAGGGCGTGCTGGCCTCGCACGTCATTGGCTTCTGCAACGCCGAGGGCGTGGGCTTCTATGGCGTTGAGGGGTTTCACGATACGCTCCTGCGGCCACAGCACGTGGAGTGGGAAGGACCGGTAGACCTCGCCAGTGAGCAGGTCCCCTGGCGCGTCGCTCCGGTCGTGTTGCCTCAACCAGGGGCCGGGTTGGTGCTGACGCTCGACCGGACGGTGCAGGCCCTGGCCGAGCAGGAACTGGCGCGCTCCGTGCAGGAGTATCAGGCTGAGGGGGGCACGATCATCGTGATGGACCCCCGCACGTTCGAGATCCTGGCGCTCGCCAGCCTGCCCAATTACGATCCAGGGCGGTACACGGACTTTTATGGCCATGACCTGCTTCCCTTTGAGGATCCGGCTGTGAGCCAGCAGTACGAACCGGGCTCCGTGGCCAAGGTCCTGACAGTGGCCGCAGCGCTCGATGCGGGGCTGGCGACGCCCGAGACGACCTACCACGACCAGGGCTGGATCGAGGTGGGAGGATTGAGGATCGCGAATGCCTCCCGCCAGGCGTATGGCGATCAGACGGTGGCCGATATCCTGATCCGTTCGCTCAACGTGGGGACGGCCTGGTTGGCCACGCAGATGGGGCCTGGCGTGTTCTACCGCTATTTGCAGGCGTTCGGCTTCGGACGACCGGCGGGGGTTGACCTGGCGGGTGAGGTAGCCGGCCAGTTGTTGCTGCCGGAGGATTACGAGCGTTGGCATGACTCTAACCTGGGGACGAATTCCTTCGGGCAAGGGCTGGCGGTGACGCCGCTCCAGATGATCAGCGCGGTGGCGACAGTGGCCAACGACGGAACCCGGCTGCGGCCTCACGTTGTGGGCCGGCGCGTTGCCTCCGATGGCACGGTCTCCACTTACCAACCGATGGTCGAGTCGCAGGCGATTTCTCCGCAGACGGCGCGTACGTTGATCGAGGTGATGGTGCGGGTGGTGGAGGAGGGGGTTCCCCAGGCCAGGGTGGAGGGATACCGCGTCGCGGGCAAGACAGGCACGGCGCAGATTCCCATCCCGGGCGGGTACGATAAGGAGGGGACGATTGCATCCTTCGTTGGATTTGGGCCGGTGCCTGATCCCCAGCTCATTATCCTGGTCAAACTGGATCGGCCCAAGACTTCGTCCTGGGCTTCCGAGACGGCAGCGCGGTCGTTTCGGCGGCTGGCTGCCCGCCTGTTCGTCGTCCTGGGTATCCCACCTGATGGTACGAGAATGGCGGAGGCGGTAAGATGAGTGGGGGAAGGTTGACGCTGGCGGATGTGGTGGAAGGGTTGACGGGGGACCGGCCGGAGGGACTGGAGCAGCCGGTCTCGAGGACGGTGATAGATTCGCGACAGGTCGAGCCCGGCGCGTTGTTCGTCGCGCTCAAGGGCGAGCGCGCGGACGGTCACGACTACGTCGCTGATGCCTTCTCACGAGGGGCGGTGGCGGCGATTGTCGAGCGGGACGTGGCCTCATCTGGGCTCGTGCTGGACTTGACCGGCCCGGCTCCGGAGCTGCCCAGCGCCTGGGCGTTGCCATTGGTGCTCAAGGTGGCCGATAGTCTGCGGGCCATCCAGCAGGTGGCGGCCTTCTGGCGGCGACAGCACAGTGTGCGTGTCGTCGGTATCACGGGGAGTGTGGGGAAGACGACGACGAAGGAACTGGCGGCGGCGGTGTTGGCGCGCCGCTACGTTATGCTCAAGAGCGAGGCCAGTTACAACAACGAGATTGGCCTGCCGTTGACGCTGGTGCACCTGACGGACGAGCACGAGCGCGTTGTGCTGGAGATGGGGATGTACGACGTAGGTGAGATCGCCGACCTGGCCCGTATCGCGCTACCTCACGTCGGCGTTGTGACCATCGTCCGTCCGGTCCATCTCGAACGGGCCGGGACTTTTGAGCGCATTGTGGAGGCCAAGACCGAGCTCATAAAAGCGCTGCCGCCGGCACCCGAGGGGGTGGCGATCCTGAACTATGACGACGAACACGTCCGGGAGATGGCCAAGTCGACCCAGGCTCGCGTGCTCTATTACGGCCTCTCGCCCGAAGCGGACCTGTGGGCCGACCGCATCGAAGGATTGGGGCTGGAGGGGATTCGTTTCCGGCTCCATTATGGGCATGAGACACTGCACGTCAAGATCCCGCTCCTGGGGCGGCATTCCGTCCACACCGCGCTGCGGGCGGCGGCAGTGGGACTGGTCGAGGAATTGACCTGGCAGGAGGTCATCGAAGGGCTGCGGGGGCCGTCCGCGCAACTGCGGCTGGTGGCGGTCCCCGGGCCGAAGGGCACCACCATCTTGGACGACACGTATAACGCCAGCCCGGCCTCGACGATTGCTGCGCTCAACTTGTTGGATGAACTCGACGGGCGCAAGATCGCCGTCCTGGGCGATATGCTCGAGCTGGGCGATTACGAGGAAGAGGGGCACGTGAAGGTGGGGATGCGGGCGCTGGAGGTGGCCGATGTGCTCATCGCGGTTGGGCCGCGGGGGCGGATCATTGGCCAGGCGGCACGGCGCTGGGGCATGCCGGCCGACCGGGTGCACATCGTCGAGGGGAATGCAGAGGCGGTCGCGCTGCTCGAGCAGATGGTGACCGGCGACGACGTGATTCTGGTCAAGGGTTCGCGGGCGATGAAGATGGAAGAGATCGTCAACGCGTTGGGGAGGGCGTGATGGACTTTGCGTTGATTCTGGCGAGCATCTCCTTCCTGCTGGCCGTCGTGTGGGGCCCGCTTCTCATCCGCATCCTGCGCCGTTACGGCGTCGGCAAGCGCATTCGCATCGACTTGCCCCGGGGCCACCAGACCAAGTTGGGCACCCCCACGATGGGCGGGCTGATCGTCGTCGTGCCGGTGGTGCTGATCACGATCGCGCTCAACATCTATAACCTGGCGGGACAGACGGTGATCGGGCGCTCGATCCTGGTGCCGCTGGGGGTGATGGTGGCCTACGCGCTCATCGGCGCTTTGGACGACATCGCCGGGGTGCGCGGGATGCGGGACGGCGAGGGATATCCGGCGCGGCGCAAGATCGTGTGGGAGATACTGCTGAGTCTGGGAGTCGCGCTCGCCATGCTCGTGATGCGCGCCCAGTTTGCGGGCCAGGTGGGCGTGCCAGGGGTGCGCCGGGCGGTGGACCTGGGCTGGGCGTGGGTGCCCCTGGCGGCGTTTGTGATATTGAGCTCGGCCAACGCGGTCAACCTGACTGACGGGATGGACGGCCTGGCGGGCATCATCGTCGCCAGTGCCTTCGCCGGCTACGGCGTGATCGCCTTGTTGCAGGGGCAGGTGTACCTGGTGCATTTCTGTTTCACGGTCGTGGGTGCGTGCTTTGCCTTCCTGTGGTACAACGCCCACCCGGCGCAGATGTTCATGGGCGATACGGGCAGCCTGGCGCTGGGAGCGACGTTGGGGACGGTGGCGCTGATGACCGGCCAGTGGTTGCTGTTGCCGTTGGTGGCGCTGGTTCCGGTGGCCGAGACGGTGTCGGTCGCTTTGCAGGTGCTCTACTTTCAGTACACCAAGCGCAGGTTTGGCCAGGGGCGGCGGATCTTTAAGATGAGCCCGCTCCATTATCACTTTGAACTCCTGGGCTGGTCGGAGACACAGGTGGTGCAGCGCTTCTGGCTGGTCGAGTTGCTGGCGGTGATGGCCGGCGTCGCACTGGCGCTTTGGTAAGGCGTGCCGTGGTGTCCGTTGCGGAGCACGCAACACGTAATACGTAGTACGTAATACGTGATGCGCAATGCGTGATTTCTGGAGACGAAGGATGAAGGTTGGACTCTTGTGGTTTGACGACGATCCCTGCCGGGAGCTGGAGCAGAAGGTGCTGCGAGCGGTGACGCACTATGAGCACAAGTACGGGCGATTGCCCGACCTGTGCTTCGTCCATCCCAGCGCCCTCGGTGGGAACGGGAAACGGCCGGTGAAGAAAGCGGGTGGGGTGGAGATCCGCCCCGGCCGCTCGGTGCTGCCGCACCACTTCTGGCTCGGGGTGGCTGAGGACAAAACTCGAATCTCGAATCTCAAATCCCAATGATGAGTGGCGACGTTCAGATGCGAGAGTTGGAACTGGCTGGCAAACGAGTCTTGATCCTGGGCCTGGCGCGGCAGGGGACGGCGCTGGCGCACTTCCTGGCGCAGGCTGGGGCCGAGGTGACGGTCTCTGACCTGCGGGGGGAGGCGGCGCTGGCTGACCGGCTGGCGGAGCTTGCAGGGCTGCCCATCCGCTACGTGCTGGGTGAACACCCGTTCAGCCTGCTGGATCGGACCGATCTGTTGTGCCTCAGCGGCGGGGTGCCGGTGGAGGCTCCCATCATCGCAGAGGCCCAGCGACGCTCCATCCCGCTGAGCAACGACGCGCAGCTTTTCCTGGAGCGCTGCCCGGCCCCGGTCATCGGCATCACCGGCTCAGCCGGCAAGACGACGACGACAGCACTCGTGGGGGAGATGTGCCGTGCGGCGGGCATGTGCACCTGGGTGGGCGGTAACATCGGCAATCCGCTGATCGCTGATCTGGACCGGATCGGTCCCACCGATTGGGTGGTGATGGAGCTCTCCAGTTTTCAACTGGAGGTGATGACGGCGAGCCCGCACGTCGCGGCGGTGCTCAACGTCACGCCCAATCACCTGGACCGGCACAAGACGATGGAGGCGTACGTCGCCGCCAAGCGAAACATCGTCGCCCACCAGCGGCCGGAGGATTTCGCGCTCCTGGGCTACGGCGACGCCAACGCCCGGTCGCTGGCGCTGGAGACGGCGGCACACCTGCTCTGGTTCAGCGTCGGGGCCGAGGTGGACGAGGGGGCGTTCAAGACGAACGGCGAGTTGACGCTGCGGTTGAGCGATGGTCCGAGCCCATCGCAGGGGGACGTGGATCGCATGATCTGTCAGGCCTCGGAGGTGCGGCTGCGGGGGCGACATAACCTGCTGAACGTGCTGGCGGCGTGTGTGCTGGCCGGCGTGGCTGGCGTGCCGGTCGAGGCGATGCGGCAGGTCGCCACGACCTTCACCGGCGTCGAACACCGGCTGGAGCTGGTGCGCGAATGGAACGGCGCAAGCTGGTACGACGATTCGATCGCCACGGCCCCCGAGCGATCGCTGGCGGCGCTGCGTTCGTTTGAGGAGCCGATCGTGCTCCTCGCCGGTGGGCGGGACAAGAACCTGCCCTGGGAGGAGCTTGCCGACCAAGCGGTTCGAAGGGTGCGGCGTCTGGTGACGTTCGGTGAAGCCGGGCCGATGATCGCGGAGATCGTCGAGGCGAGGTTAGCAGGGAAGCAGGAAGTGGGAAGCAGGGAGCAGGAAGCAGGAAGCGGGAAGCAGGAAGTAGAGTTGGACGGGATTACCCGGGTGGAGACGCTGGAGGAGGCGGTGGAGGCAGCCGCCCGGTTGGCCCGGCCTGGTGAAGTGGTGCTGCTTTCGCCTGGAGGTACCAGCTTTGACGCTTTCCGCGACTTTGCCCACCGTGGGGATCGGTTCAAGGAGCTGGTTCAGCAGTTGCCAGGCATCGGCTAGCGGGCTAGGGGGTAGGAGAGGATGGCGGCAGGAGCAAGAGCACGGGAGAGGGCACAACCGGTAGCACGGTCCAAGCGGGCGCACGCTGGCCCCGACTATGTGCTGGCGCTCGTCGTAGCCGGGTTGGTCATCGTCGGGTTGATGATGGTCTACAGCGCCACCTTCGATTGGTCGTATCAGGTGTATCAGAATAGCTTTCACATTGCGTCGCGGCAGTTCCTCTGGGTCGGCCTGGGCGTGGTCGTGCTGGTGATGGTCGCGGCCGTGCCTTACGAGCGTTGGCAGCAGTTGGCGGTGCCGGTGATGGGCGGAACGCTCGTGCTGCTGGTCCTGGTGCTTTTCGTGGGGGAGGATCGTTTCGGCGCGCGACGCACCTTTCTCAACGGTTCGATCCAGCCGGGTGAGCTGGCGAAGCTGGCGATGGTGATCTACGTCGCGGCCTGGCTGGCCTCCAGGGGTGAGCAGATTCGCGACTTGACCTACGGGCTGATCCCATTTGCCGTGCTGATCGGCGGGGTTGCTGGCCTGATCGTGATACAACCGGACGTGAGCACGGCGACGTTGGTCGCGCTGACCTCGCTGGCGATGTTCTTCTTCGCTGGCGCCGACATCCTCCAACTGGCCGTTGGTGGCGCTGTCGGTGGCGTCACGTTTTACCTGCTGATCAACCAACTGCCCCACGCCAGACAACGCATTGACGAGTATCTGCTCGTCTGGCACGATCCCAGGCTTGTCGGGTATCACATCCAGCAAGTGCTGATGGCATTGGGCAGCGGGGGGCTGTTCGGCGTGGGGTTGGGCCAGGGGCAGCAGAAGCTGGGCTATCTGCCGGCTCCCCACACGGACAGTATCTTTGCCGTGCTGGGCGAGGAGCTGGGCTTCGTGGGCTGCCTGGTCGTGATCGGCCTGTTTGGCCTCCTGGCCTGGCGTGGCTTCAAGATCGCGTTGAAAGCCCCGGATGCCTTCGCCGCGCTCCTGGCGTGCGGCGTCACTTGTTGGCTGACGATCCAGGCGATGGTCAACGTTGCCGTCATGACGGGGCTGATCCCCTTTACCGGTGTCGCGCTGCCCTTCATCAGTTCTGGTGGCTCCGCGATGGTGGTTTCGCTGACCGGTGTGGGGGTGTTGCTCAGCATCTCGCGCGGCAGGCAGGTGAGAAAGCGGAAGAGTAGGGCGGGTTCCCGTACCCGCCAGGAGAATCGTGAGCGTGCAAGTCTGGATCGCAGGTGGGGGAACCGGGGGACACGTCTATCCCGGTCTGGCCGTCGCGCAGGCACTGGCCGCTGATCCCGGTGCGCCGCGGGTTCTGTACGTCGGCGGGGCCGGGGGCGTGGAGGAGCGGCTGGTCGCGCGGGCTGGCCTGCGCTTCGTGGCGGTGCCGGCGGGTGGGGTGCACGGATTGGCTCCCTGGCGGGTGATGTGGAACCTGGTCAAGCTGACGCAGGGATGGGGGGCCGCGTGCCGGTTGGGCCGTCGGGAGCGGCCGGCGGCGCTGTTCGCGACCGGAGGATATGCCAGCATACCGGTCGCGTTGGCAGCCCGGGCACTGGGTGTGCCCATCCTGGTTTACCTGCCCGACATTGAGCCCGGCCTGGCGGTGCGCGCCATCGCCCGGCTGGCGGCGCGGGTGGCGGTGACGGTCGAGGATTCGCGATCCTACTTCCCGGCGCGCAAGGTGGTGGTGACCGGCTACCCGGTGCGGGCCGAGTTCGACGGGCTCGATCGGACCCGGGCGAGGGACTCGTTGGGATTGGTACCCGACGACGGCTTGGCCGTGAGCGCTAAAGTCCCGGTGCTGCTGGTGATGGGGGGAAGCCGGGGGGCGCGCAGCATCAACCAGGCACTGGACGGCGTGCTGGAGCAGGTGCTGGAGCTGGCGCACGTGGTGCACGTGAGCGGGGAACTGGACTGGCCGTGGGTGGCGGAGCGACGTGCGGCGCTGCCGGCGGCGCTAAAGGCCCGCTATCACGCGTTCCCCTATCTGCACGAGGAGATGGGGTGCGCGCTGGCGGCCGCTGACCTGGCGCTGTGCCGGGCGGGGGCCTCGACGCTGGGCGAGTTGCCGTTCTTTGGACTGCCCGCGGTGTTGGTGCCGTACCCGCACGCCTGGCGCTACCAGCGGGTCAACGCCGACTGGCTCGTCGGACGGGGGGCGGCGGTGCGGCTTGACGACGAACAGTTGCCTGGGGAGTTGCTGCCCACGCTCCGCCGGTTGCTCAAAGACCGGGGCAGGTTGAGCGATATGCGAGAGCGCATGCGGGCGCTGGCCCGGCCGGATGCGGCGACGAGGCTGGCGGCGGAGCTATGCGCTTTGGCCGAGCGATGAGGAGAGCCTGAGATGATCCCTCTCAACACAGTCTTCTGGGGGTTGGTCTTTCTGTTTGGGACGATCGGCGCCCTGCGCGGTTGGGCCAAGGAGATCCTGGTCACCTCCAGTGTCTTTCTGGCCATGTTTATTCAGCAGGTATTCGGGCAATACGTCCTGGGGCCGGCCAATCCCTATCTGCCGATGCTTCTGGAGGTCCCTGGCCAAGCTGCTCCTCCGGGAACGTACTCGCCTACCCAATTCTATGTCTGCGCGGTGTTGCTGCTGTTGTTGACCTTTTTTGGCTACGCGAGCCCGACGCTGGTCGGGCGGGTTGGGAGCAAGGCGGCCCGCGAGCGGTTGCAGGATGCGCTGCTCGGTTTCTTCCTGGGCATTCTCAACGGGTACCTGGTCATCGGGACGCTGTGGTTTTATGCCCACAGGTCGAATTATGCGTTCGGGGGAATCACGGCGCCGGCCCTGGACACGGCCGCCTGGACCATCGCCAACAGCTACCTGGTGCCGATCTGGCTCACGGTGCCGGAGCTCTACGTGCTGATCGCCTTGGCGTTCGTCTTTATCATCATCGTGTTCATCTGACGGCTGGAGTAGCCAGAGTCTATCGTAGGGTGATCATGCAGTTTCGGGACATGCACGTGCACTTTGTCGGCATCGGTGGGGCTGGCCTCTCGGCCATCGCCCGCGTGCTGATGCAGCAGGGGACGGAGGTCTCCGGCTCCGACCTGGTGCTTTCGCCGGTCGCGGAGGCGCTGGCCCGCGACGGCGCCCGCGTCTTCGCCGGGCACCGGGCGGAGAACGTGGCCGGCGCCGAGGTGGTCGTCGTGTCCTCGGCGGTGGCTGCGTCCAACGTCGAGGTGCAGGCGGCGCGGGCGGCTGGCATCCCGGTCTTGAAGCGCCCAGAGTTTCTCGGCCGCATGATGGACGGGCGGGTGGGGGTCGCGGTAGCCGGCACGCACGGCAAGACGACGACGACGGCGATGATCGCCTCCGTCCTGCTGGGGGCGGGGCGCGATCCGACGTTCGTCGTCGGTGGCGTGATCGCCGGGTTGGGGACGAACGCCCGCGCGGGAGAGGGGCCGCTTTTCGTCGTCGAGGCGGACGAGTACGACCGTACGTTTCTCAGCCTGAAGCCGACGGCGGCGGTGGTGACGAACGTCGAGCACGACCACCCGGACTGCTATCCGACGTTTGCCGATTTTCGGGCCGCGTTCGAGCAGTTTGCGGCGTCCGTGCCACGCGAAGGGCTCCTGGCGGTCTGTTGGGACGACCCGGTGGCGCGGGAACTGGGCGAGCGACGGCGGGCCGAGGGGGCGGCGGTGACGTTCTTTGGATTGGGCCAGGGGGCGGAGCTGCGGGCGGAGGAGGTGCGGCCCAACTTTGCCGGGGGCGTCGACTTCCTGGCGACGCGCGAGGGGCAGGTGTTGGGGCTGGTGCGGCTGCGCGTGCCCGGGGCGCACAACGCCTCCAATGCGACGGGGGCGCTGGCGGTGGCGGATTTTCTCGGCGTTCCCTTTCGTGTAGCGAGAGATGCGCTGAGAGAGTTCCGCGGCGTCGGGCGGCGTTTCGAGGTCAAGGGCGAGGCCGACGGCGTCGTCGTGATCGACGACTATGCCCATCATCCGACGGAGATTCGGACCACGCTCCGGGCGGCGCGGGATCGCTTCCCCGGCCGCTCGCTGTGGGCGGTCTGGCAGCCGCACACCTACAGCCGCACGGCGGCGCTGCTGGCAGACTTTGCCCAGGCGTTCGCCGCGGCCGATCACGTCGTCGTGTTGCCGATCTACGCCGCCCGCGAGACGGACACGCTCGGTGTCAGCAGCGGTGACGTGGTGGCCGTGATGCAGCATCCTGACGCCCGCTGTGCTCGGTCGCTCGACGAGGCGGTCGTCTGGCTGGGCACCGAGCTGCGGTCCGGCGACGTCGTGCTGACGCTGGGCGCGGGCGATGGGTATCGGGTGGGGGAGTGGGTGTTGGAAGTGCTGGGTGAGGAGGAATGTGACGGTTAACCCTGATTGGGACGCGCTGGCGGCGGCGTTAGGGCCGCGGGCACGGCGCGACGAGCCGCTGGCGCGCTACACGGCCATGCGTGTCGGCGGGCCGGCCGACCTGCTGATCGTGTGTGAGCGCACGGACGACGTCGTCGGGGCGGTGGACCGGGCGCGGCGGCACAACGTGCCCTGGCAGGTCCTGGGCGGCGGCTGCAACGTGCTCGTCGCGGACAGGGGCGTGCGCGGGCTGGTGATCGTCAACCGGGCGGCGCGCATCACATTCGACCCGGCCGCCGGGGTAGCGTGGGCCGAGGCGGGCGCGCTGCTGGCCGTGCTCGCGCGCGAGGCGGTCGAGCGTGGGCTGGCGGGACTGGAGTGGGCGGCCGGGCTCCCCGGCGCGGTCGGCGGGGCGGTCGTGGGCAACGCGGGCGCTTTCGAGGGCGACGTCGCCAGCGTGCTCCGCAGCGCGACGGTCCTGGGGCCGGACGGCGTCGTCGTCGAGAGGTCGAACGAGTGGTTCGAGTTCGACTACCGGTTGAGCCGGATCAAGCGGGCAGCGGAGCAGCGGAGCAGAGGGGCAGAGGGGCAGGGGAGCAGGGGAGCAGAGGGGCAGGGGAGCAGAAGTGCAGAGGGACAGAGTGACGGCGGGGATGTTGTGCTGGCGGCGACGTTTGGACTGCGGCCGGGGGACCCGGAACCGCTGGCGGTGCGGGCGGACGAGATCCTGGAGTGGCGCAGGACCCGCCATCCGTCCGGGGCGACGATGGGCTCGACCTTCAAGAACCCGCCAGGCAGCCACGCGGGCTATCTCATCGAGCAGGCCGGGCTGCGGGGGACCCGCGTCGGCGGGGCGCAGATTTCGGAGCTGCACGGCAATTTCTTCATGAACACCGGCTCTGCCACCGCGGCCGACGTGCTGGCGCTGATCGAGCACGCGCGCACCGAGGTGAGGCACCAGTTTGGGGTGGAACTGGAGCTGGAGATCGAGTTGGTGGGACGTTGGTAGATTGGCGGAGTCGTAGACTGGTAGGTTGGTGTACTGCTGGCGGATGGCGATGCGCCGGTTGCCCAGTCTACCTGAAGGGGGGGTAATGGCCAAGATCTGCGTGGGCGTGATATTCGGTGGGCGTTCGGGGGAGCACGAGGTGTCGCTCGCCTCTGCCCGGTCGGTGATGAACGCGATCGACAAGGAAAAGTACGAGATTGTGCCCATCGGCATCACCAAGGAGGGGCGCTGGGTCGCCTCGGGCGACCCGATGAAGGCGCTGGAGGCGGGCGACGCCGGCGCGAGCCAGCCGGTTGCGCTCCTGGGCGATCCCTCCCGGCGCGGCCTGATGCGGCTCGAGGACACCGAGCGGGCGGTCGAAGCGACGCGGCTGGCGGAGCTCGACGTCGTCTTTCCCGTCCTGCACGGCCCGTACGGCGAGGATGGCACGGTCCAGGGCTTGCTGGAGCTGGCGGGCATTCCCTACGTGGGGGCCGGCGTGACTGCCTCCGCCGTGGGGATGGACAAGGTCATCTTCAAGGACGTGATGCGGGCCCACGGCCTGCCCATCGTGGATTCGGTGGTGGTCAAGCGCAAGGCGTGGGACGCGGACCCCAAAGGGGTGATGGACCGCGTCGAGCGACAGTTGGGCTACCCGGTCTTTACCAAGCCGGTCAACCTGGGCTCGAGCGTGGGCATCAGCAAGTGCCGCGATCGGGCCGGGCTGGCGGCCGGGTTGGCCGAGGCGGCCAGGTACGACCGCAAGTTGCTCGTCGAGGCGGCCGTGCCCGCAGCGCGCGAGATCGAGGTCAGCGTGCTGGGCAACGACGATCCCATCGCCTCGCTGCCGGGCGAGATCATCCCCAGCCGCGAGTTCTACAGTTACGAGGCCAAGTACATCGACGAGGGCGACGAGGCGTCGGAATTGCTGATCCCCGCGCCGATCTCTCCGGAGCAGACAGAGTTGGCGCGGGAGTTGGCGGTGCGGGCCTACAAAGCGATCGACTGTGCCGGGATGGCCCGGGCTGACTTTTTGCTCTCCGGTGAGACGGGCGAGTTGTACGTCAACGAACTCAACACGATCCCGGGCTTTACCACGATCAGCATGTATCCCAAGTTGTGGGAGGCCACCGGCATTCCGTATTCCGAGTTGATCGATCGGCTGATCGAGTGTGCGCTCGAGCGGTTTGAGGACACGGAGCGCTCGGAGACGTCTTATCAGCCAATGACCAATGACCTGTAGAATCTAGTAATGATATACCCCCAGTATTCTTGAATAAGTGTACCCCTACCAGGGTAACGGAAGTTGATAAGGTTGCGACAATTGCGGTACATCTTCGGGTTCCAGGCCAGTAATAGTGCGCACATCCAGCCCCTT
>DATKTN010000321.1:0-9481 GCA_035531135.1 Anaerolineae bacterium | reverse complement strand
AAAAGCGGGCGTGACGACTGTAGCCACGCCCGCTGGTCTGTGCGCCAAGTTGGTTATTCTTCGCTCTTTGTACTGCTCTTGTCAGAGGAATTGGAGGACTTGCTCGCCTTGGGAGTCTCTGGCGTCTTCTTGGTGCTCCTCGGCGGTGCGGTGGATGACTTGGCCCGATTGTCGGTCACGTAGAAACCCGAGCCCTTGAAAATAATGCCCACAGGATGAATCAGGCGGTGCACCTTGCCCCCACACTCCGGGCAGACCTCTATGGCTTCGTCAGTGATATGCTGCCGACGTTCAAATCGCACACCACAGTCTTCGCACTGATATTCGTACAACGGCATACCTCAAACCTCCCAACACGTTACGCTGATGGTGCATTATACCGCAGACGGCATGCTTACGCAAGCGATTATGGGGGGTGTGGGCGCATTTTACTTTTGGGGCGAGCCACCTTTCCGCAAGCTCGCACGAGCGATCCAACAACCGTTTCGGCGCTTCTTGGCAGCACCTCCGGCATTGCCGATCTATGAGTGGGCTGTCGGGAAGGGTTACCTGACGTGAACACATACGACCGTGTGTACCTCTCGCCTCACCTGGACGATGCCGTCCTCTCGTGCGGAGGGGCTATCTGGCAGCAAGTGCAGGCCGGTGAGCGTGTCCTGGTGGTGACGGTCTTTGCTGGCGCTCCTGCCCCGGACACGCCGCTCTCCCCGTTCGCTGAGGAACTGCACGCGCGATGGGGGCGTGTGGCCGATGCAGCCGCCGTGCGGCAGGAGGAGGATGGGGCGGCGTTGGCCCTCCTCGGGGCGAAGGCCGCGCATTGGCCGTACCCTGACTGCATCTACCGACAGACCCCTGCTGGTCACTTTCCCTACGCCAGCGAGGAAGCGTTGTGGGGGGAGGTGCACCCCGCGGAGCATGGCCTGGTCGCGGAACTGGCAGCCCGGCTGGCGGCGTTACCGCAGCGTCGGGACGGCATGGTCTACGGGCCGCTAGGAGTTGGCCACCACGTGGATCATCGGATTGTGCGGCAGGCAGCGGAAGCGTCTGGGCACCCACTGACCTACTATGAGGACTTTCCCTACGCGCAAGACCAGCGGGCGGTGCAGTTGGCGTTGGCGCAGGTGCGCGCGCAGGCCAGGTTGGTGTTGCTCTGTGAGGAGGCGCTGGCGTCCAAGATCGCCGCCATTGCCTGCTATCGCTCGCAACTCGGCACATTCTGGCCAGGCGAGGCGGAGATGGCGACGTCAGTGCGCACGTTCGCAGAACGGACCGGCGGTGGGGTGCCAGCGGAGCGGTACTGGAAGTTCCATCCCTGATCTCTAATCTCCAATCTCTAGTCCTCACCCTCCAGTCTTCCCTTGGCCTGCGCCTTTGCGACGAAGCGCTCCTCGCCAACGACGAACCGTTCGTGGGTGGCCTCCCCGATCTGCTCGACCTCGTCCCACGCCTCGACGCAGAACACCAACCGGCGTCCTTCCACCTCCAGCAGCTTGGCGCGAGCACGGACGCGCATGCCAACCGGCGTGGGAGCCATGTGCCGGAGGTCAATCCGTCCACCCACGGAGGTCTGGCCCGGCGGGAGATGACCTGCCAGCGCCTGCACGGCGGCGCCCTCCATCAGCCCGACCAACGCGGGTGTTCCCAAGACGGGCACGAGCCCGCTGCCCCAGCGATCAGCCGTATCGGCCTCGGTCACGACCGTCTCTGTTTCACCGGTCAATCCGGGTGCAAGTTTGTCCATCGGTCACCTCGCTAGGAATGGAATGATGAACTTGAACAGGCAGTACACGTCTAGCGTTGCCAGCCCGGCGAAAAGGGCGACTGTCGCCCAGGCGCGTGTTCGCCGTGGCAGGACTTGCGAAAGCGCGCTCAGCCCCAGCGCGGCCGCCGTCCCGATGGGAATGAGGGCCGGGAACAGGTAGCGGCCCTGATGCTGGACAAAGGTCAGGTTGTACCCGAGGAACTCGAGCAATGTGAGCAAAGATGAGGTCAAGAGCAGGATCAGGCTGGTGCGTTGGGCGGGAGCCAACCGGAGATGTCGCCGCTCGAACAACCACCACAGGAACCCGGTGATGAGGAGACCCGAGAGCAGGGCCAGCGCCTGGTAGATGCGGGCCGGAAGTACCACGCCCATCCAGCCGAACTGTCCCCAGAAACTCTGGAAAGTCGTGCGTGCCATCTGGCTTAGCAGTCCCCACCAGCCGTGGAGTGCCAGATACTCGGACGAGCGTAGTTGTCCTTCGACGATTCCGTTGTGTCGTCCCAGCCCCAGGGGGTCATACCAACCGTACGTCAGGCCATTGCGGATAAACCAGGGCGCCGATGCCAGCAGCGCTGGGACGAGGACCCAGCCCAGTTGGCCCACCGCCCACTTCCACGGCTGGCGCTCCCGCTGCCAGCGGATCAGCACCGCGACCACGGCTACCCCCGCCACGACGTAGGCTGTCGTCTTTGTCAGCAGCGCCGCTGCCAGCAGCAACCCGACCGGCCAGGGCCGGTCGCTGCCTCCACCCACGTAGACCGCCAGCGCCCACAGCGTGCCCCCCACGACGAGTTCCGCCAGTGCGTCGTTGTTCACCCCGGCGGTCATGGCCACGTGTTGGGGGATGAACGCGATGAATGCCGCAGCCATCAGTGCCAGTCCTGGCCGCGCCGGGAAAATCGCGTTCACCGTCCTGAAAGCGACGACCAGCAACACAGCACCAACCAGCACCGACAGCAGCCGTAGCGGCAGCACCGCGCCGCCAAAGAGCCAGTAGGTCGGGGTCGCCAGCAGATAGTAGAGCGGCGGCTGGTGATCCTCGTACTCCAACGGCTCGACGGAGAGTTCCGGCGGGAAGCCCTGGTCCCTGAGTTGGTCGAGTAGATCCTGGTCATAGTCGCCTGCCTCCATGACCGGGAAGCCCTGGCCCTCCGCGAGCGCACGGACATAGTTGTAGTGGGCGGGTTCGTCAGGGACCTGCCAGGTGGGGGTGAGGGCCGCGTAGAGCACGCCAATCGTGACGTAAACGGCGACGATGACGGTCAGACGGACGCGGGTTAGAAGCCTCGGATTCACGGGGGCTATTGTACCCGCATGGGGTCCAATTGACAAGCACTCTTCTCAGAAGAGACCGTCGCAGTCTGTTCGTTGGTCACATCTACTCCGCATCCTGTTCCTCGTAGACCGGCGTCCCTGGTGCTACGCCCGTGATGCGCACCAATGTCCCGACCGGAGCCCAGTCATAGAGCGCCTCTGCGTCTCCGACGTTGAGGATGATGCAGCCGTAGGATGCTGGCCATCCGAGGACACCAGCCCACAGCCGCCGTCCACTGGCTGTGATCGGCAGTTCGTGCATGCCGTTGAAGAACTCGGGTCCTTCCTGGTAGACGGCCATAAAGTAGGGCATCTCCAGGTTCCAGCGGGAGGCATAGGCGCTCGGCTCCTTGAAGAGCACCTGGAACTGCCCGGCGATGGTGGGTGTGGTCGAGATCCCGCTGGAGCAGGCAAAGTCGTAGACCAACTGCCCATCCTCGTAGGCACGCAGCCGCTGCTCCGGCAGGCTGATCTCAATGTGCTTGCCGCTCACCAGCGGCTCGGGAAAGAGGACGTCCATGGAGGGGATGACCAACTCCATCCCGATGGCCAGAGCCTCTGGGTCCACGTCGGGATTGGCTTCCTCCAAGCGCCACTGGGGGAAGCCGTAGCGATAGGCGATGTCAAAAAAGGTGTCGCCGGGCTCGACCACGTGTGTACCCTGGGGATGACGTATGCGGCCTTCAGCCTGGTGTTCTCCGGCGGTCAGTGCGGCCATTGTGCGCGTCACCGTATGGGCGACGTCCAGCAGCCGCTCTGGTTCCAACTGCGGCGCTACCTCAAGCAGCCAGGCCCGCACCGCTGCTTCTTCTGCCTCCAGCACCATGCGGGCCCCCTGCGGTGCGTATTCCGGGACCGCCCGCAGCCAGGTCGCCACTCGCTCCGGTGAGGCCTGGAACTCGGCGTGATAACCGGTCAACGGGTCGTCGGTGACGAGCGAGAAGGGCCGGGCCAGGAGCGACCGGGCCAGCGTAAGGGCTGGCTCGGGTTCAGAGAGGCGAGGCGGAACGGCCGTCAGCACCAGCTCAACTTCCGGCGCGCTGTTCGCCAGGGCCCGAAGCACGCGTGTAGTGCTGGCCTCCACGTCAAGCGCCTCCCCGGGCTGACCAGGGGCGGGAGCTGCGCCCGCTGGGCCGATTCGCAGTTGGGCATCTGTCGGTGGTACAGAAATGAGTGTGGCTGCTCTTTCCAGCGCGGCCCTGACCCGCTCGGGATCCGCCGGAGTGATGAACGGCTCGACGGAATGTCCCTGCAGCCTGACGCGCCAGGCCGGCAGGATCTGCTCATACCACCGGTCTCCATGGGCGACCTGGTAGGCTGCGATCGCTGTGCCCGCGTAGTCGTACGCCCGCCCCGTGTCGGCCCAACTGAGACGCCAGAAGTGTTCTCCCGCGCGCAGTCCGATCCCTTGAAGGGGCGAGTCAGGCAGGCTCTCGATCAGCACGACCGTGGCCTCTTCCACCGTCAGCCGTCCCACGTCCACGTCGTGCACCGAGACGCCCGGATATACCCGATCGCTGTAGGCGATCGGGTAAACCATCGCTCCGGCCCCTACCACGAGGCACGCAGCGATCATGATTGCCAGGCCTACCATCGTGAGACGAAACCACCTCGGCACGTCTTTTTGCCCTCGGATGATGATGGCCCCAAGTATAATCTGGCAGTGCCAGTTGTGCAAGTCATGGCTGGCCCTTCCGCTCCAGTGTAGACGGACTGGCGTTTTGACAAACCTTATTAACAGTGCTATCATAGCGCAGCCTCATGCGATGGAGTTGTCGAATGCGTGACATGGTTGAGTGGCGTCCTATTCACTGGGTATTGGCCAGCATCATCCTCTTGACGCTGCCGTGCTATTGCATTGGCATCTCGATGTTGGTGCTGAAGCCGGAGGTCAGCGTACCGACGCCCACGCCCACGGGTACGGCCACTGAGTCACCGTCATCCACACCCGCTCTGGAGACGCTAGAGCCGACGGAGACGCTGCTCCCAACCCCTACCCAGTGGCTTCCGCCCACGTACACCCCTACGCTCAGCGCTACACCTACCGCCACAGCGACGCCCACGGCCACGCCAACTCCGACGGCCACGCCGACCCTGCCACCTACGGTGACCTCCACATTCACGCCTACGCCCACCGATACTGCCACCCCGACGGAGACACCTGTCCCGACGGCGACGTCGACCGAAACACCCGTACCGACTGCGACACCGACCGAGACACCCCCTCCGACGGTGGTGCCGACCGAGACACCCACCGTGACGTCAACGCCCACGCTGACGCCCACGGCGAGCATCACTGCGACGCTGGAGTCTTGAGCGGTAGTCCAAGCTGACTACAGAGGAGCCGCGCGTGGAAGTAATTCCCTTGTTGAAACAACTTTCGGAAGCCAATGGCATTGCTGGCTATGAGGAGCCAGTGCGCGAACTGTTGCGCCAGAAATGGCAGCCCTTCGTGGATGAAATGCGCGAGGGTAAGCTGGGCAGCCTGATCGCCCTCAAGAAGGGCACAGGGGCTGACGGCTCGGCCGCGCGTCAAGTCCCACGCCCTAAATTGATGCTGGCGGCCCACATGGACGAAATCGGGCTGATGGTGACCGGCGTCGAGAAAGGCTTTCTGCGCGTCGCCCGGGTCGGGGGGACGGATCGGCGGGTGTTGCTGGGGCTCGAAGTGGTCGTCCACGGGCGACGCGACCTGCCTGGCATCGTCGCCACGCGCCCGCCGCACGTCCTGCCGGAGGAGGAGCGCAACGAGGTCGTGCCCTGGGATAAGCTCTTCGTGGACGTGGGGTTGCCCGCGGAGGAGGTCGAGCAATTGGTCGCCGTCGGTGACCTGATCTCCATCCGGCGCGAGATGGTGGAACTGAAGAATCGCCGCGTGGCAGGCAAGGCGATGGACGATCGGGCCTGTGTGGCTGCCGTGACGCTCGCGCTCGACCAACTGGCTGGCGTGCGTCACGCCTGGGACGTCTTCGCCGTGGCGACGGTGCAGGAGGAGAGTGGGCTGAAGGGGGCCATCACCGCTGCCTATGGCGTCGCGCCGGACCTGGCTGTGGCGCTGGACGTGACCTTCGGCAAACATCCGGGCGTCTCGGAGGTGGATGCCTTCCCCCTGGGTGAGGGCCCGGCGATCGGGGTCGGTCCGAACTTTCATCCAGCGCTGGTGGCGCGCCTGAAGGAGGTGGCCGAGATCCACGAGATTCCGGTTCACATTGAACCCATCCCGGGCCACAGTGGCACCGATGCCTGGGCCATCCAGGTCAGCCGCGAAGGGGTGCCTACGGGCCTCATCTCCGTCCCGATCCGCTACATGCATCAGCCGGTGGAGACGCTGGCCGCGCAGGACGTCGAGCGGGTCGGGCGGCTGCTGGCGGCGTTCATCGCCGGGCTGGAGGCGGATTTCCTGGACAGGCTGGCCTGGGACACGACGGTGGAGGGCGAGTAGACACGCGATGATACTGAAAGCACTCTTATTGAAAGCACTGTCGGAAGCGGTTGGCGTTTCGGGGGACGAGGGGAGCGTGCGGGCCGTCGTGATTGAGGCGGTGCGTGAGCACGTGGACGAGCTCAAAGTGGACGCACTGGGCAACGTCCTGGTTTTCAAGCGTGGGACAGATGAGCCGAGTGCCTCGCCAGAGTCTGGAGGGCAGCGGTTGCGCGTGATGTTGGACGCCCACATGGACGAGATTGGCCTGATGGTCGTGGGGCACGACAGCGACGGCTTCCTGCGGGTGAGGGCGGTCGGCGGTATCGATCCCCGCCTGTTGCCCGGCACGCTCCTTCAGGTTGGCCCCGAGCGCATCCCCGGCGTCATCGGTGTCAAGCCGATCCACCTGCTTGAGGAAGGCGAGGGCCAGAAAGTACCCCAGCTCAAGGACCTGGTCGTGGACATTGGTGCTGCGAGCAAGGACGAGGCCAGCAAGCTGGCTCCGCTGGGCACCTACGCTGCTTTCGCCACGCAGTTCCGCGAAATCGGACCCACTGTCAGCGGCAAGGCGTTCGATGACCGGGCTGGGTGCGCGGTACTGGTGGAGCTTTTGAAGGGCGACCGTTTTGGCTTTGACCTCCACGCTGCCTTTACCGTCCAGGAGGAGGTCGGGCTGCGGGGGGCACGGGTGGCGGCGTACGCCATCGCCCCGGACTGTGCCTTTGCGCTGGAGGGCACCATCGCCGATGACATACCCAAGGACAAGGATGCCAGCCCCACGACCGCACTGGGCAAGGGGCCGGCGATCACGGTGATGGATCGCTCTTTCATCGCCGACCGGCGGCTGGTGCGGCTATTGACTGACACGGCCCGAGAACTTAAAATTCCCTACCAGTTCAAGCAGCCTGGTATCGGCGGCACCGACGCCGGGGCCCTGCACCTGGCCCGCCAGGGAGTGCCCTCGGTGACGGTAGCGGTGCCCTGCCGCTACATCCACAGCCCGGTGGCGTTGTTGAGCATGGATGACTTTGAAAACACAGTGCAGTTGATGCGCCAAGCCCTTTCGCGCATCACGTGGCGTACGTTGAGGAGGAACTGATGAGAGAGCTGATCCGCAAGCTGGTGGGAACCCACGGTCCTTCGGGAGTCGAGGATCAGATTCGGGCCGTCATCCGTGCCGAGGTCGAGCCCCTGGCCGACGAACTGCGGGTGGACCCGCTGGGGAGCCTGGTCGTCCGCAAGCGTGGCGGCGGCGGTGGACAGCGCATTCTTCTGGATGCCCACATGGACGAGATTGGCGTGATGGTGACGTACGTGGACGAGAAGGGATTCGTCCGCTTCACGCGCATCGGCGGCGTGAACCCGCTCAACTGTGTGGGGGGGCGGGTGGCCTTTGCCGATGGAACGGTGGGCGTCATCGCCGTCGAGGAGAAGCGGGAGGACACCAAAAAGGTTCCCAGGTTCGAGCAACTGTACATCGACGTGGGAGCGACGAGCGGCGACGATTGCCCTGTGGGCGTGGGTGACGCGGCTGTGTTCGTGCGTCCCTTCCTCGCGCAGGGAACGCGACTGATCTCCAAGGCGATGGACGACCGCATCGGCTGTGCTGTGCTGGTCGAGACACTGCGCCGGCTGGAGCACACGCCGCACGACGTCTACTTCGTCTTCAGCGTCCAGGAGGAGACGACGCTCTCGGGGGCGCGCACCTCGACCTATGGCATCGAGCCTGATCTGGCCATCGCCGTCGACGTGACGGGCACCGGTGACACGCCCGAGTGTCGGCCGATGGCGGTAAAGTTGGGCCAGGGGCCGGCGGTGAAGGTGCAGGATCGAGGGATGATTGCCCATCCGCTGGTGCGGGACCTGCTCGTGCGACGGGCGAAAGAGGCGAACGTCCCCTACCAACTGGAGGTGTTGGAGTATGGCACGACCAACGCGGCGGCGATGCAACTGGTGCGCGCCGGGGTACCGTCCGGTTGCCTCTCCATCCCCTGCCGCTACATCCATACTCCTTCGGAGATGGTGGATGAGGAGGACGTGGAGCACAGCGTGCAGTTGTTGCTGGAGGTGTTGCAGGCGGCGTGATCTGTCCAGTTTAGACGGGGGAAGACGATGCAGGGAACGACGCAATATCGGGGGATCATCGTCCTGTGCTCAGTGCTTGGTCTCATCGTCGGCGGTGTGGTCGGCTACTTAACCCCGCATCCCCAGAAGGCTGCGCCCATCGTCGTCTCTACGCCTGACTCCACCTCGACGCCGCTCCCTGCCCCCACTTTGGCCCCCATCCGGGTCCACGTCGCGGGCGCGGTGTGCCAGCCGGCTGTCTACGAACTGCCGCCGGGCAGTATCGTCCAACACGCGGTCGACGCCGCCGGTGGTCCGTCCCCCGACGCCGACCTGAACGGCATCAACCTGGCGCTGGAACTGCGCGACCAGCAGCAGGTTCACGTGCCGTGCCAGGGGGAGGCGAATCCCCCACCGCCGGTTTCTGGCGGCGCGCCGGGCGGCGGGGGATCGGCGGGAGCGCTGGTCGACATCAACGCGGCCACGGCGGCGGATCTGGAGACGCTACCGCGCATCGGGCCGACGATGGCGCAGCGCATCATCGCGTATCGTGAGGCCAACGGCTCGTTTGCAGCCATCGAGGACATTCAGGACGTGCCGGGCATCGGCCCGGCGACGTTTGAGGGGCTCAGGGATCTGATCACGGTGGGGCCGTAGAAGCAAAAACCTGACCCTTCGCGGAGGGTACTCGGAAGCAAGTAACCACTCAATGTCGTTAAGTTAAGCTTATGTCAAGTCTGAATCAGTGCTGAAAATGGTCAGAAAATGCGCATTATGGTAACAAATCCTGCTTCGACGGTGGAAAAACTGGCATTTGGTGACCAAAATCAACTCTACATAATCCTTAACTTAATGACATTGAGTAACCACTCACTATCCTGCTTTTGTTCTTACAGGTGAATCGAGCGACTGATATT
>DATKTN010000320.1:0-39301 GCA_035531135.1 Anaerolineae bacterium | reverse complement strand
GCTTGAATCTGGAAGGCGAAACGCGAGTCGTACGAGAGAATCATGGCGACGGAGGGCTTGACGGTTGAGCCGTGAAGCTGCTCGCCGGCCTTTTTGATTTCGCCTCCCATGCGCTTGATTTCCTCGTAACGCCGGCCGGGTCGTCCGTGGTGGTCGAGCAGACCGTGCCAGTACTCTTCCGTGCCAAAGCGCGCCGTCCGCCACCGGAAGAAGACGATACCGTCTGCGCCGTGCGCGATGGACTGATAGGCCCACAGCCGCAGCTCGCCGGGGCGTGGGGCCGTGCTCACCGTCTCCCAGCCACTCGGCCCGGCCTGCTGCTCCATCACCCAGACGTTCTGGCGCTTGAGGCCGCGCATGGTGTCGCAGGAGAGGGCCGCCTGGCTCGGATCGACGTCTGCCCGCATATCCCAGAACCCGCGCGGATAGTTGTCCCAGGCTACAAAGTCGAGATCCCGGGCCATGTCAAAGTAATCGATCTGGTCGTAGCCGAAACCCATAAAGTTGTGGGTGACGAAATGCGCGGGGCACTTGTCCCGCAGGATCTCCACCTGCATCTGCTGAACCGCCACGTACGAATCTGACGAGAAGCGGAGAAAATCGAGGGCCAGGCCGGGGTTGGGCGAACCACCGGTCGTGAGCGGCAGGGGAACCTGGTCCCAGTCTGTATAGGTGTGGCTCCAGAAAATCGTGCCCCACCTCTGGTTGAGGGCGTCCAGCGAGCCGTAGCGGTCTCGCAGCCACTCCTGGAAGGCGCGAGCGCAGATGGGGCAGTAGCAGCGGCCGCCAAGCTCGTTGTCGATTTGCCACCCGATCACCGCCGGATGGTTCGCATAGTGTTTGGCCATGTGCGTCACAATGCGCCGGGTGTACTCGTGATAGACCGGGTTGTTTGGGCAGTACTCGCGCCGGTTGCCGAACGTCACACGCCGGCCGTCCTCGCGCACGCGAAAGAACTCGGGACTCTGGGCCATCAGCCACGGCGGCGGCGAGGCGGTGGGCGTCCCCAGGACGACCCGGATATCGTGAGAGGCGAGGATAGCGATCGCGCGGTCCAGCCAGTCAAAGTCGTACTGTTCCTCCTGAGGCTCCATCTTTGCCCAGGCGAACTCGGCCAGGCGCACTACGTTAAAGCCTGCCTCGGCCATCAACCGCGCGTCCTCCGGCCAGCGGTCCTCCGGCCAGTGCTCGGGAAAGTAGTCTACGCCGAAATGGAACATATAATTACTCCTCTCGGGTGAGAAGCGCGACGCCGTAGGGCGCGAGCCTTAGCTCATCCGTCACCGCCAGCCCGCTGAGATGCTCGTGCGCGGGCCAGGGCAACGGTACGACCTGCGCCACCCGTTCGTGGTTGATCACGACAAAGCTCTCCTTGCCTGCGGCATTCACCCGTTTGCGGACCTCTACCCCCTGGCCCGTCTCCATCGTTGGCCGGATGCCTGCCGTTTTGAGGATGCGGTCGATGAACACCTGCTGAGCGGCCTCATCGAGGTACGCTCCCACAAAGTACACCAGCCCCCCGCGATACGAGTTTACCGCGATGCCGACTTGATCGTCGAGCCAGCCGTTCGATGGGCCATACCGGGCGATGGGACAGACGACGTCATTCAGCACCTTGAGTCGCTCGGCCCAGAGCCGTGAGACGCCGGAGAACCAGTTCCCTATGACGGGAACCTCGTCCCGCAGGGCGTAATACTCCTCCACCTCGACGCCGGCGATGTCGGCAAGCGGCCCTGGCTGGCGAGAGGGCAGAAGGGCGTTGTACTCGTCCTTCATCCCACAGCGAATCGTCAGCACCAGGTGCCCACGCCGTCTGACGAAATCCTTCAGTTGCTCGACGCGGCCCTCGTTCAAAAGCAACAAAGCGGGTGCAATCACCAGCCTGTAGCCCTTGAGCGGCGCGTCGGTGGAGATGACGTCGACGGCGACGTTTCGCGCGGCAAGCGGGCGGTAGTAATGGGTCAGGTGCGCCACGTAGTCAAAGTCGCGATGGTGGCGCTGCCACTGGATGGACCAGCGACTGTCATAGGAATTGAGGATGGCGACGCGGGCAGGGGTCTTGGAACCGGCGAGGAGGGGCGAGGCAGTCGCGAACTCGCGGCCCAGTTGTTGGACCTCCTCGTAGAACGGCCGGGGCTGGCCCGATTGATCCACCAGCGTGCCGTGATACTGCTCCTGTCCACTGGGTGCCGAGCGCCATTGCCAGTACAGGACCGCGTCCGCGCCGTGGGCCACCGCGTGCCAGGCCATGGCCCGCGCCTCGCCTCTGTTCAACGTGTTGTTGACCGGCGACCAGTTGACGCTGCCCGGCTGCGTCTCCATGAGCCAAAAGTTCTGGCGCTTGAAACCGCGCACGAGGTCGTGGGCCGCGCCCGTCGTCTTGTAGTCGTGATGTCCCGTGCCCACGTACCAGTCCCACGATGCCAGGTCCAGGTCTTCCGCCAGCGCGTAATGGTCAAACCCGTCGAACCAGTTCATAAAGTTGTGTGTGACCCACACGCCGGGCGGCAGGTGTGGGCGCAGGACGTCGAGTTGCAGTCGCTGGAACTTGCGGTAGCTTTCGGTGACAAAATGCTTGAACTCCAGCATCAGTCCAGGATTGTGCGGGCCGATGGGGAGCGGGATTTGCTCCCACGCGGAATACGTCTGGCTCCAGTAGCGGGTGGCCCAGTGATGGTTGAGTGCGTCCAGCGAGCCGAACTTTTCCGCCAGATACTGCTGAAAGAGACGCTGGCAACGATCGCAATAGCAGACGCGGTTGTACTCGTTGTCGAGTTGCCAGCCGACGACGTGCGGGTTCGAACCGAAACGCTCCGCCATGGCCTCGACGATGCGGCGCGTCGCGGCGTGGAACTCTGGCGCGTTGACGCAGTAGTGGCAGCGGTTGCCGAACTGGACCCGGCGTCCGCGTTCATCCACGGCCAGCATGTCGGGGTGCTGGCGCACCAGCCAAGCCGGCGGCGCGGCGGTGGGTGTGCCGACGACGGAGACGATATCGGCGGCTGCCAGCAGCGAGATTGCGCGCTCGAGCCAGTCGAAATGGAACTCCCCCTCCGCCGGTTCGAGCGTTGACCAGGCGAACTCTGCCATGCGCACGACCGTCAGCCCGGCCTCGCGCATCAGGCGAACGTCTTCGGGCCAGCGATCCTCCGGCCAATGCTCAGGGTAATACGCCGCGCCGAGATGCAAGTGAGAGGTGTAGGGGTCGGGGATGCTATGCAATTCGTGATCAGTCATCCGAGTTCTCTCCATCGTGAAAACAGGTTCTGGATATGCAGGGCCTGCTCTCAAGTGTGTCCGAGCTCCTAATCCGTTTTAATCCTGCAAATCCGTGTCAGGTTCCAGCCGAAGGGCCTGGTCTCAGGCGTGTCCGAACTCCTAATCCGTCTTAATCCTGCAAATCCGTGTCAAATTGTCTAGTTCGTGGGGATCGTTCGCCAGCGTGCTCTCACATCCGCCAGCTAGGCTCAAACTCGTAGCGGACGTCGTCAATCGAACCGCCAACGAGGTCGATCTCATCCAACTGGTTGGTGCCCAGCCCCAGCTCATGGGCCATGTTCAGGTAGTTGTCACCGCGCAGGAAAGGCGCGTTGGGCGGCTCGATGGTCGGGTCGAAGCCCATTGCCGCGGTGGCGACGGCGTCTGTCGCCACGGGATCCTTGCCCGCGATCAGCACGCCCGGTGCTACCGGGTTAAAGCTTCCTCTGGGCGCTTCGCCCCCTTCCGCGGTTTTTATGCCGTCGATCAGGGCCAGGTGGATGGGACGCGCCCGGTTGAGGTCCAGGATCACTCGCGGCAGCCGGGCCTTCGCCTCGTCGCCAGGCCCGTGAAGGGCGGAGCGCCACCAGTGTTCCTCGCTGAGCCGGTAGTGGCTGACCGGCACCAGGCCGATCAGGTTTTTCATCGAGTGCGTGACACCGCAGTTGTAGTGGCACTTCATCTTGGCCACGGACACGAACGCGTCAACCTCTTGCAGGATGGGGTTGAGAAACAAGTCCTCGTAGATGAACCAGCCCTCTCCCACCGGCGTAGAGGCGAAATCGCTGTAGGGATACGGATCGTTCAAATCGACCAGCGTGGCACCCAGAGCCGCCGCCGCCTCCTCGTACCCGAACAAGGGATACGATTCCGCGTCGTAGACCGCCTCGACGATGAAGAGCTCGCGAGCGCCTGCATCGCGCAGCAACTCGCACACCGCGCGGACCACCTCGGGGTGGGTGAGGTAGCTTTCCGTCGCGGACAGGCCAGCCGGTGGATCGAAGTAGGTCCCGCCGGTCAGGTTCACCTTGATCGCGACCCGATCCCCGGAACGGATCACGTCGTCCAGCCCGCCCAGCCCGTCGAGCAATGCCTGGACTTGGCGGCGCACGAGGTCTCTGTCATAGTTTTCAGCCCGCGCAATCGCTACCTGGGCCAGCGATGACGGAGTTGGCGTGCTGGTTGGTACACTCGTCGGCGCACTGGTCGGTGGGATGGTGGGCGCGACAGTGGGAGAAGGTTCAAGCGTTTCTCCAAGCTGCTTGGGCAGGCAGCCAGCAGACAGGAGCCCTGCTGCAACCGCTCCCATATTCTGGAGAAATTCCCGCCGGGAGATGGTATGATGTATGTGCGAGGAGTCAGGTCGTTGGCGATCTTTGTCGCACGAGCAGTCGTGTGCCCTGTTCCTTCGGTGAGCCTGGTTCGTCATCCCAGAGTTTTCCTTTTACGGCAGCGCTTCCTGTGCCATCGCCCGCGCTGCCTCGCGGATCGCCGCCAGCTTGTGCGCCCTCGTCCAGCGTTTGACCGGGATGAGGTCAAACACGCGTGCCTGGACGTGCTGGAGCCAGCGCTCCATGCTCAACAGGCATGTGATGGTGCCGTTGCCGCTGCCGCCCGCTGCCGCTACGGCGATCGCAGGCTTGCCCGATAGGGCGCTCTCGTCGCCCCGCGTCGCCTCGCACCGGCGCAAGCGATCCGTGAACGCCTTGGCCGATTCGCTCATCTCGCCCCAATAGACGGGCGTCACGAGGACGTAGGCGTCGGCCTGGCACACGCGTGCGTGCAGGGCCTGAAAGTCATCCTCTACCTGGCACTCGTGATCCGGTAGACACGTGCCCCAGCCGTTGCCGCACGCCTGGCACATCCCGATCTGCAGGTCGTTGAGCCGGATCTCTTCGGCGTGCCCGCCTGCCTGGCGGGCGCCTTCGACCGCGGCGGCCGCACAGGCAGCCGTCAGACCATCTTTGTTTGGACTTGCACTCAGTACGAGTATATCCACGGTGCTATTCCTTTCTGGTGTGTGATTGGCTTCTCCGTTCAAGCCTCTCTCTTCGGTGCGTGAAACGCGAGTCCCGCTTGCGCTGCCACTCCCACCACGTACGAGCGGGCAGCGGGATACTCCACTCGCGGAAGGTGTTCGAGGAGCAGGGGCACGTCGCCGGGCAGGCGACTCAGTTCCTGCAGGAACACCTGGTAATCCAGCACGCCCAGGCCGGGCCGCACCTCGTCCAGGTGCACTGTCAGTTGGTCGCGCATCACGATGTCCTTGCCGTGGCACGAGACGATCCACGGCCCCAGCTTGGAGAAGCACTCGCGCAGGAAATTGGCGTTATCGTAATAGCGCGACGGGCAGTTGATCATGTTCACCGGGTCCAGGTGCACACCGAACATCGGTCGTTCCACTGCCTCGATCAACTGCAGGCAACTGTCGGCGCTGTCGGGGATCACCCACGGCATCGTCTCCAGCGTGTAGAACGCCCGCTTGGGCTTGACCGCGTCGATGATGTGCCGCACGTTTTGCACCGTGCGCTCGAATGCCTCCTCGGACAGGTTGTGTGGGTGCGGGCCGTCCCAGCGCGTGGGGTGGAACGACCCGGCGATGTTGACGCAGCAGACCGCGCCTACCTCGTCTGCCAGTGCCAGCGCGTGTACGTTGGCCTCCACGTTGGCCGCACGCCGGGCCGGGTCGGGATCGAGCATGTTGTTCCACACGCCGACCTCGGCCAGCATCACGTCGTGCCGGGCGAACGCCGCGCGGATCGCACGGATGCGCTCTGGCTGGTCCAGCGACACCGGGGGACAGACGGCCGCCGCATACCCCGCCTCTACGTAGGCGCGTGCGATCCCCTCGGGATCGTCGCTGTGTGTCTCAAGGCTCACTCCAAGGCGCATAGGCTCACCCCCGGTTACTGTGGTGTGGGAGACCTGGTCGCCGCTCTCGGCCGGGACAGGCGGGATCGGTCCCGTCAGAGCGACGCCTTCAACGCTGCCATCGTCAGGAATCGGCCACCGGACGTCTGCTGTCCGCGCGGTCCTGACAACAGCCGGGGCCACGGATGGAACTGCCGACTATGTCGACTATGTGCGCAGTCCTGGCCCGTTGTTCACTCGACGACGAGTTCCTTGACGTCAAACTTGGGCACGCCAAAGCGGTCGCACAGTCCAAACGCGACGTGAATGGGGCTCTGCTCCACGTTCCATATTTTACGATGATATAGATTATCGCGCCACTCGTAAAAGTAGAGTGCCTGGATGCGGCCGTCGTAGTCGGCGTTCACCCGGCGGATCAGATCGACGAACTCGTGCATCGCCTCGCCGTACCGCGTGTTATCGCTCTCCGGTACGACCAGGCGATCGCCTGCCATGTGATAGCCCACCGCCGAGGGGAACCCCGTCTCGCTCAGGAACACCGGCTTGTCGACGCGCTCCAGTTCACCCAACGCCCGGCGCAGGCGCAGCTCGAACAGCACCAGGCGGTCGTTGCGTGCCCTTGACTCGTGTAGGAAGCGTCGGCTTTCTTCAAACGCGTCAAAGGTGAACCAGGCACGATGTCCCATCGGATAGGCGTTGAGCGAGACGACGTCACAGGCATCGATCAACGGCCACAGCCATTCGTTAAAATACCCCTCCTCATCGAAGACGATCTCCTCCATCGCGTACGTCAGCGGCGTCTCGTAGCCCCGCTCGTCTAGCCACTGGCGGTAGGTCGTGATCAGGTTGGCCAGGCCGAATGAAAGGCGGGCTGTGAAACGCTTCTTGCCCGGCTCGTCGCTGCCCTCGCGCAGCTCATTGCCCACGCAGATGGCTTCAAGAGGCACACCCAGTCGGTGATATCGCTCCAGTTCATCCAGTCGCACCTGCGAGCGCCAGTCTTGAACCAGCGCCTCAGCGTCAACGTGCATGCCGGCCAACAGACTCATCCCCCGGACGTCCCTTGTCCGCGCCCCACGGACGTTTGTTGTCCGCGCTTGCTTGAGCGCAGGTGCCACCTTTTCGGCATACTCGACGTGATAGGAACGGATCGTCTGTAGCCCCCTCTCCGCTGCCAGCGCGATTTGCTCGCCGACCGAGATATCGTCATAGTCGTGAACCCAGGCTCCGATTTTCATGCACCCACCTGCTCGATCCCTGTCTTGCGCCAGATGTTTACCCCTTCAGTCCGCTCGTCACCACACCCTCAAGGATGTGCCTCTGCCCCAGGAAGAAGGCGATAACCAGCGGCAGTACGTAGAGCATGGCCCCGGCGAGGACGATCGTGGTGAGCAGTTCGCCGTGGGGCGATAGGTAGCCTATCTGCAACTTGACTGCCAGTGTGGTGTTGGCGTCCTTCAAGAACAGGAAGGGATTGACATAGTCGCCCCATACGCCCGCAAAATTCAAGATGAACGCCGTGGCTATCACCGGCTTGGCGTTGGGTATAAACACAGCCCAGAACGTACGGAATGGGCCACAGCCGTCGATCTCCGCGGCGTCCTCCAACTCCCTGGGAAACCCGGCAAAGAACTGCCGGAACATGAAGACAAAGAACGGACTCGCTGCCAGCCCCCACAGGATCCACGGCCACCAGGTGCCGGTCAGTTTCAGCCGGGCGAATATGATGAACTGGGGGATCTGCACCACGATTCCGGGGACGATGAGCATCGCGATGATGATCGTAAACAGCTTGTCGCGTGCACGCACGTTGATCCGCGCGAAGGCAAAGCCCGCCATGGCGCTGGTTGCCACGGTCAGGATCGTGTTGGACAGGCCTAGAAACAGGGAATGCCCGGCATACCTAAAGTACGGGAACATCGTCACGGCTGCTTCATAGTTCTCCGGGCGCCATCGCGTGGGAAAGAAACGGGGCGGATAGGTCAGGTACTCCTCCATCGGCTTGAACGACGTGACGAGGAAGTAGACCAGCGGCACTGCGACCAGCAAGCCGAATAGGGCTAGGCTGCCGTATGCAACCAGACGTCTCAAAAGCCGCCCGGTGGTGGCGGCAACAGGACTCGTGTGGGTTCGAGCTGTCATGGCTGTCCCCCTCCTTCAATCTCTACTTCGTAGAACACCCAGTAGCGCGCCGTTCTAAAGACCATGAGCGTCAGCGCCATGATCACAATGAACAGCAGCCACAGTAGAGCAGTCGAGTACCCATACCTCTGGTAGATGAACAACTGGCGGTAGGCATGGATCATGTAGAGGTACGAACCCCTGGGTGGGTTCCAGCCTCCAGCCTCCTGTCCAGGAGCCAGCAGCATGGGCAGGACCAACTGCTGGAAAGCGCTGATCAGGCCCAGAACGAGCTGGAAAAAGATGATTGGGGTCATGATGGGCAGGGTCACGTGGCGGAAGAGCTGCAGCGCGTTGGCCCCGTCGATCTGCGCTGCCTCTATCAGTTCTTCGGGGATGTCTTGCAAGCCCGCCAGGAAGATGACCATGCCTGAGCCCAGGCCTGTCCAGAGCGCGATCACGCTCAGGCTTTGCAGGGCGTATTGCGACATGAATGGGATAGCTGTGCCCGGTCGGAAGATGCTGATGATGGCGTTGAGGAGGCCAAAGTTGTTGTCAAGAATGATCTTCCAGATCCACACCACCCCCACGATTGGCACGATGCTGGGCACATAGTACAGCGTGCGCAGGAATCCCCGGCCCTTGATGCCTTTCTGGTTCAGGACGAGCGCCATGCAGAAGGTGACGACGAGCCAGAGCGGCGTGTTGATCGCGGCCCACAAGAGGGTCCGACTGAGCGAAAGGAACATGCGATCGTCGGAGAAGGCCCGCGTGTAGTTGTCCAGACCGACGAACTTGGAATCGGCCGGGTCAAACCCATCGTAATTGGTCAGGGACGTAAAGAAGCCGATGCATAGTGGTACCACCGACAGCAGCACGAAGCCGAGCAGCCAGGGAGCGATAAAGAGATAGAACGAGATTGTTCTTCTTCGAGCCCTCGCGGACTTTCGCCCCCTCGCGGACTTTCGCCACCGGGCCCCGCGCTGCCCTTCAGCTTGTTGGTTGTTAGCCATTTCCACAACTCCCGCTCACTGATTTAGGGGTAGCAGAGGCAGGGACTAGGACGTCCCTGCCTCCCTGCTTCCAAGCAGCAATGACCAGCTACTCGGTGCGCTCCAGGCCCTCCTGGATGGCGACGTTCACTTCCTCTTCCACGGTCGCGAGCAGTTCGTCCAGCGTCATATCGCCGGACAGCGCCTGCTCCAGGTACAGGTTCCAGGTCTGGGCGACGACCTCCGCTCCGATGTAGGGGTTGAACTGCATGGGCGGTGTCTCGAGATCGATCTCGTCCTGGAGGACACGCCTCTTCTGTTGCTCGAACTCGGTCTCGTTCGGCATCAGATCGTACATGGACTTGAGCGCGGGAACGCCCCAGCCGCTGGCCGCGCGGGCCTCGGCCGGCTCCTTGCCGTTGTACCACTCAAACACCTGCCAGGCCGCGTCCGGCACCTCGGTCTTGCTCACCATGAACATGCCGGTCGCCGTGATCGTGCGGTCGAGCCGCTTGCCGGACCACGTGGGCGCGGGCAGCATGACCACTTTTCCGGCGGTGACGTCACTTTCGGCCATGCCGCCGAACCAGTAGCCGTATTGGATCACGCCCACGAGGCCGCGCGCAAAGTCATCCCCGATCCAGGACGTGCTGGGGTTCAGCGGGTTGGCGACAAAGTTGTTGCTGGCCAGGTCGAAAAAGTACTGCGCCATTGCCTTCAGATCGTCGTTGCTGGTCAGCTTGATGGAGGAGTAATCCTCCGCGTACAGGCTCTGACCCACTTCGTCCAGCAAGCTCATCCAGATGCGGTCGATCCATCCGTCGGCGTACGCATACCCCCACCGCGCGATCCGTTCACCCTCGAACACGGTCAACTTCTCGGCGAGGTCGGCGACCTCAGCGTAGGTCAGGACGGTGGTGTCGTCCGGGAGATCGACGCCCGCTTCTTCGAATGCATCTGTGAAGGCCCACAGCGTAAAGTCCGGCGACCAGTCCTTGCACATGCCATAGATATTCCCCTCGCCGATCGCGGTTGGGCTGTTGGCCATGTAGTAGGCGTTGGCGGGCGCCAGGTCGTCGATTTTCAGCACGTCGCTGGTTTCAAAGTAGGGCGTCAGATCATACGTCAGCTCCCGGTTCAGAAACTGGGGGACGGCGGGTGCCTGCGTGCGTCTCAGGTCGACTGGGGAGCCGGCCGCGATCCTGGCGAGGAATGCATTGTCGTCTCCCTCGATCAGCTCGATCGTGACGCCGGGGTAGTCGGCCTCGAACTGGGCCTCCTCGTCCTCGGAGAGCTCGTTGCGCTGGTGCATCATGACGACGTTCGCCGCCTCGGCGGGCGCGGGTGCCTCAGCCGCGGGTGCTTCGGTGGCGGGTTCCTCGACGGCTGGTGCTTCGGTGGCCTCGGGTGTTGGACGGGCACACGCAGTCAGAGCTGTGCCTGCGGCGGTCAAAGCGCTCATGCGCAGAAAGTCGCGTCGACTAAGTGTCTTGCCGTTCATTTTTTTGTCCTCCTTGACTTTGTGGAGATACTTGGTAGACTATCGCTCGTGTGGAGCTTGCTCCACATACCCTGCTGTACAGGTCATCCTTTTTCTGCCACATCAGGAGCGATGACCTGTACACACCTATACGACTTTCGGCGTATTGTTCCAAATTCCCCATCACCTCCTTCCTTGCCCCACTTGAGGGTCTCGGTCAGCCACCACAGGATCCTCGACGCACCAGCTCCGTCTTGAGCAGGATCTCCTGCCGCTCAGCATCCGGATCGTCGATCAACTCGATCAGTTTTTGGGTAGCGATTTCCCCCACTTGTTGCATCGGCTGGCGGATCGTCGTCAGAGGGGGATGGCAGTAGGCCGCCGCGGGAATGTCGTCGTATCCGACGATGGCGACGTCGTCGGGAATGCTGCGCCCTGCCTGGCCCAGTGCCTGCACGGCCCCGGTGGCCATCCGATCGTTCTGGATAAAGAGCGCGGCGAAACCAGCGTCACGCTCCAGCAACCGCATCGTAGCCTCGTGACCGCTCCCATAGGACCAATCGCCGTGCTCGATGAGGGATCCGTCGTACGGGATGCCCGCCCGTTCGAGCGCCAGCTTGTAGCCCTGGCTCCGATCCTTCACGGATTTCCAGTCGGGTGGGCCGGTGATCATCCCAATGTGCCAGCGTCCGTTGTCGATCAGACATTGCGTGGCCCGAAGGCCGCCGTCCACGTTGTCCACGTCGACGACGGTCAGTCTCTCGCCAGGTACGTGATAGGCCGTGGTGACCAGCGGGACGCCCTGGCGTAGCAGCGACACGATGTGGCGGCTGTCCTGCTCGGTGCTGGGGCGGGCGAAGAGGATGCCGTCCACCTGTCTCTCGGTCAGCAACCTCAGGTACTCGGGCTCGTCGTCGGGGTTCCGCTCGGTGCTGCACAGCATGAAGAAGTAGCCGTGCTTCCTGGCCTCCACCTCGGCCCCGACGATGACCTGGGTGAAGAAAGGGTCGCTGAAATCGGCCGTGATCAGCCCCAGCGTGTACGTCCGCTTCGACGCCAGGCCGCGGGCGATGGCGCTGGGCTGATAGCCCAATTCCTCGATCACCTGCCACACGCGCTGGCGGGTTTCCTCAGCCACGTCGGGCCTGTCGTTGATCACCCGGGATACCGTCTGGTAGGACACCCCGGCTGCGGCTGCCACGTCTCGGATGGTTACTTTGTCCATAGTTCTTACCTTGTTGTTTATGTGACCGTTCCCGTGACCGGTCACATTATACCACAAAAAAATATCGCTGTCAAGACCCTGGAGCTCGAAATCGGTGATTATTTGTGACAGCTCAGCCACCAGGCCCGGTCACCAACTGGATGATGCCCCGCTTCCCGTTGATCAGCCAGGTGGGGTCCTCAGCGGCCAGCGCCTCCGCTTGCCCTGCCTCCAGCCCGACCATGATCTCCCCCTTCAGCGTCCGCAGCACGAGGAACGACGCGGGGAAGTAACCGGCGATCTCCTCCACGCGCGTGGTGTGCGGCCAGTGGCGGTCGTCCAGCAGCCGCCGGTAGTTCACGTCCCCCTTCAGGATGACCAGGTCCGAACGTGCCAGCTCTGCCCGCAGTGATGGCGGAAAGTCGCGGAACATCAGGCTGCTCGTCCAGAACGGATCGTCTTTCAAGATGAGCCGCTCTGCCTCTACATGGCCCTGCATCCGCGTGCCCAGTTCCCGCACCGCCGGGTCGGACGCCGCCTGCAGCAACGAAATTGTCGTCTGCACGTCCTTGGGCATCGCGTCGGAGACGAAGAAGGGATGGTCCTTGAGGTGAAAGACCGCCGCTCGCGTCCAGCCCTGGACGAGCAGGAAGTCGGCCAGCGCCAGGTCGAAGAGCAGGTCCATGCCTACGTTGTCGTTGCTAAAGTCCACCCGCTCGAGGCCATCTGCCAGCAGACCCCGCACTGCGTCCGTGTGGTCAATCAGGACGTGGCGACGCTCCTCGCTGGCCGCCAGCCCGCCGCGTGCCTGGATCTCCACCGTGTAGTTGCTCAGGTCGGCCCGGTTACCCCACAGGCAAGAGTGCAGCAGCGCTTCAAAGGCGACCTCTGGCTCGACGTCAGCGAGTGGGCCCCAGCCTTCCACCAGCCGCTCCACAGCTAGTTCCTCTTGCTTTCGCTTCCGTTTTCCGAATGGATCGTGCCCTTTCCACGGGCCGGGCTGGAAGTAGCGCACCGCCTCCAGTAGGCGGCGGTAAAAGTAGCTTTCGGCCAAGTACCAGGGTATCTCCAGCCACGTCTTGCCACGATGCGCGGCCAGCTCCCGGTTCCAGAAAGCAACGTCCGGGGCTTGCTCGCGCAACGGGCGCATCGGCCGCGAGGCAACCTCCTCGCGAAAAGCCTCCAGCGCCCTTACGATGCTTGGCGGATAACCGTTGTCCGCGATGGCCTGGCGGATGATCTGCGGCTTTCGCTCGGCGATCGTGCGGCGGGCGAAGGAGCCGGGTTCGGATGTTATCAACGGCGGCGGCAAGGTGACGTCAGGAGGTGTTGATTCCAGATTGTTCTCCTTCAACCTGTTGCGGGTTCCCGGTGGGTATCGCGGGTCTTGGCTGTACCTGCTCGTACAGGGCCTCTACTTCAGCTCGCGTGCCGAAGCTGACCCCCTCTCGGGCGGCGGCCGCTGTGCCGGTGGCCACGCCCCAGCGGGCGATCTCCTCCAGGAACAGCACGTGTTCCCTTCGACTATGCTCAGGGCAAGCCCTTCGGCTCCGCTCAGCGCCTGCCCTGAGCCCTGTCGAAGGGCCTGCCCAGTCCGGAGCCGAAGGTCCCGCCAGCGCGCTTGCGATGCCGGCCAGCAGCGCGTCCCCTGCACCGACGGGGTTGCGGGCCTGCACGCGGGGTGGTCTGGCCCACACCGCCAGCTCCTTTGATGCCAGCATCAAGCCGTCGGCGCCCAGCGACAGCGCCACCAACTCGATTCCCTGGTGCAGGAAAAACTGTGCCGCGGCGAGCGCGTCGGTATCCGAACTGATCTCTTGCCCCGTCACCTGTTCCGCCTCGACGACGTTGGGCTTGACCAGGTAGGGGCTGGCCGCGCAGCCCAGCCGCAGCGCCTCTCCGCTGGAGTCGAGGAGCACCTGTGCCCCCCTGGCCTGCACCAGCGCGGTGAGCCGGGCGTAGAAATCGGACAGCATGCCGGGGGGCAGGCTGCCACAGAGAACCCAGATGTCACCTGGGCGGACCCTCTCGCGGGCCCGGTCGAAAAACGCCGCCACTTCCTCCGCTCGCACCGTGGGACCAGGCTCGTTTACTTTGACGTACCGCTGTGCGTCCGCGTCGATGCCTGCGCTGAGCGGGGCCGAAGTGATGACGGTGTTGGTGCGCGTCTCGCCCGCGATCGGCACGAAATCGGTGCTGATTCCCAGGTCGCTCAGCCCGCGCTCCAGCATGCGCCCCGTCGTCCCGCCGATGAACCCCGTGGCCACACTTTCCACGCCCAGCGCCTGCAGCGCCCGGGAAACGTTAAAGCCCTTGCCGCCCCAGTCCAACCGCGACGCCGTGGCCCGCATCATCTGGTTGAACACGATGCGCGGCACGGTCAGCGTACGGTCGAGCCCGGGGTTGGGAGTCACAGTGACGATCACGGCCACGCCCCTGCTTGCAGCCTTCGATACCGCTCTCGTACCAGTGCGGCCAGTGGTTCGTCCGGCCCGATGCCGCTCACGTCGGCCAGCACCGCGGCGAGTCCCTCGGCGGCGATGCGCTGCTGCAGCGTCACCGCCAGCGGGTCGTCGGTGTCGTCGAAGCAATAGCCGCCCGCGATGCCCCAACTCAGCGCATCGGGCGTCCCCCCTGCCTTTTCGACCAGCCGCGCTGCGCCCACCAGCCGGTCCTCAGGGCCAAGTTTGCGAAGCGGATCGTGGGCCAGGCGGAAGATGGTGTCGCCCAGCGCGCGGTTGGCGAGGCGACGGCTGACGTCACCGATGTGTGCCTCTAACCAGGCCGGGTCCACGCCGTGGGCCGTGGCGATGCCGTGCTTCGACTCGGTCAGTGCTCGCTCGAACAACGGACGGATCGCCGCGTCCTCCAGCGCCTGGGTGCCAAAATCGTGGCCGCGCAGGTGGCCCAGGTAGCCGAGCATGGCGTGGCCGCAATTGTGAAGGTACAGTTTTCGTGCCGTGTAAAGTGCAAAGTTGTCGGTTGGCTCCAGGCCTACGATCTCGGGGACGGGGCCGACGAAGCCGCGGCGGTCGATGGGCAGCTCCTTGTATGGCTCGACGACGATGAGGCTGGGGTCCTGCGCCCGCATCTGGGGCGTGGGCGGCGGGACCATGCGTCCGATGACGGTGTCCACGAAGCCAACGCGGGTCCGCAGATAGGCGTGGAGGGCCGCAGGCAGATGGTCGCCGACCATGCGGCGGAAGATGGCGGCGGCGTCTTTCAGGTTCTCGCAGACGATGATGTTGAGCGGGGCGGTTACGTTGCCCACGGCTCGCCGGGCGACGCCCGCCGCGACGAGCGGGGCGATCTTCGGCAGCGCCCGCACGCCGACGGCGGTGGCCGCGAGATCCGCCTCGGCCAATGCCCGGGCTACGGCGTCGGCCTCCTCCGCGCGCAACGCCCGAACTGGGGCGACGGTGACCTCCTCAGTCCAGGCGTCCTCCACCAGGCGGATCGTGTAGCCACGGCGGGTGTTGAGCGCGGCGATGAGCGCTTCGTCAATATCGACAAAGACCACGTCGTAGCCCGATTCGGAAAAGAGCTGGCCCAGGAAGCCCCGCCCCACGTTCCCCGCGCCGAACATGAGCGCTGATTTTGTCATGCCCGCCGATACCTCCCGGCCAGTACCGTACAAGGTGCACAGGGATCAAGCAGCTATGGCTGCGGATATTCGATCACTTCGACTTCGAGCGTGTAACTGCGACTCTCACCGGGCTCCAGGTGGGGTAGATCGTCGCGCTGCCGGGCTATGGCCCGGCCTTCGACCCCGCTGCAGTTGCCGGGCTCGATCCCGAGCACGTACGTTCCCTCCCCCATCATCTTCCACTGGAACAGGTGGGGCAGGCTGGCCTTGTCGTAGGTCCAGCGCAGCCCGATGCCCAGCGCCGGATTCTCCAGCTCGACGTGGACTTTTCCCCCCTCGTCGGCCGCGAGCACGTGCCGGAACACCTGCTCGCGATACCTGGCGGTCGGGGGCTGGAGTTTGTTCCATTCCGCCAGCCCAACTTCTGCGTCTGCGTCTCGGGGGACAGTCGACTCCGCTTCAAGGTGCAGCCGGGAGTCCTCGCTGACCAGCGGGAACCCCAGGTTAAAGTGGTACAGAATCATGTGGGGCTGCGGTGCGAACCCTTCGTTGGTCACGACGTCCTCGATCCGTATTTTATTGGACCCCAGCCGGCTCGAAATACGTCGTCGCAACACCAGGTTTTCGCCGAACACGCGCGTCTGTCGCACCTCGCCCGTGACCTCGAGTTCATAGTGAGTCTGGTCACCGTTGTCCTCCACCCAGTAGGCGCGGTAGCCCAGGGAGCGAGCGGGCAAGTTGCTGATACGCCCGTGCAGGCCGAACTCTTCACCGGCGTCGCTTGATGGGGCACCGAACGAATCCAGGCCGCAAGTGGCAAGCAATCCACCCGGAAAAGAACGCAGCCAGCCCAGGCCCTCCGGTTCGTAGCAGGCCGGATGCACCACGCCGACCGGCGAAGTCCAGGCCAGCGGAATACCCTTGTACCGGCAGGCGGAGATGTCCAGCGCTCTGTCTGCCACGACGGTGAACTCCAGGCCACTGCCCGTCCACACCTGGAGCATTCTGCACCCCCGCCCCAATCCATCGGCGGCCTCTACCAGCTTGATCTCCGCGACTTGATCCATATGTCCAACACGTCTCAAAATCTCTTGCCGGTTCCAGTCGCAATGATATAACAAAGTCATATTTTGTCTCCTTTGGGCGCGTCCATTCCTCACGACAGGGCGTGAGATGTACACTAGGCGGAGTCCGACGGCGAAAACGGTGCATCGAAGCAGGGCCGATTATGCCACCAACCAGCCGATTTGTCCAATGTCAGCCGCCCGGCGGTGGGCGATTCCGAGGAACCTTCACAAAGTGGCCCATCGAGGCGTTTTTTGGACACCGGATGTTGACCTGCTTTGGAAACCTCGTGGGCGTTTGTTTGCATGAGCCCAGTCGATGAGATATAATCGGGCGCGTGGGGATCCAGCACCTGCTCAATAGGAGGAACCTATGTTCGAGTTTCAAGATCCGGGCCAGTTGATTGACGATGACCTTGAACTCATCCTGGTCGAAAAGTATCCAGGCGACCCGACCATCGGCTACGTTCCGGCTTATAGGTTCAAGATGACACTTGTCGGTCAAGATAAGCAGATTGGCAACATTGAGCTCAGGGTTGGGAATACAGAGCACATCGTCATGTATGGAGGCCACATCGCTTACGGGGTCGATCCAGAGCACAGGGGACACAGATATGCGGCCAGGGGCGGCAGACTGCTGCTGCCTTTGGCACGCGGTCACGGTTTTAAGACCCTGTGGATCACGTGCAATCCTGACAACATCGCGTCGAGGAGGACTTGCGAGATTTTAGGTGCCGAACTGGTCGAAATCGTCGACTTGCCAAAAGATACGGACATGTATCAAGAGGGAGAACGGCAAAAGTGTCGCTACCGCCTCGATCTCTAACAACAGAGGCAGCGGGGCAAGAGAGATTCCGCTTGAAAATCGGTGATCTCCTGGCCGACCACGGTCCTTGTACCGGCGCAGAGTTGCTGGACCTGGTGGACGTGGAGGTCTTTCCTCTCTGGAAAGCGTGCTGCACGCAACCTGGCATTGTGATGCGACGCGTCGGTCGCCGGTATTTGCGTCTTGACAGAATGGTGGAAGGGTATGCGCGCCTGTCACCGTCCATTCGCCGCGAGTTTCTTACCTACACGGTTGTTGGATTAGCTGGGCAGATGGGCGAAATTACGGCGCGTTGCCTGGAGTTGCAGCGTGGATTCGTCGGCGTCAGCCAGTACAAACGGGAACTGGCCCGGGATGTGATCCGGCGAACCGTCGAATCCAGCCCCAACCGGGAGCGACTGCAGGCGCGCGTTTGCTTTATGATCGCTGGCGACGTGACGTACGGCATGGCCCACACCGTCGAGCGGCCTGAGCCGAGCACCGGGCGGCCCGTGCGTGGCTCTGACCTCGACGTGGTCGTTGTCTCAGACGAGGAGTTTTCTGAATCCGAGCGTGAAGAGCTCGACGGAACGATCTATCAGGAGAAATGGTATCTGTTGGTGATGCCGCAGGTTCGGGAGGAGATCGACTACGTCATCAAGGATGTGGCCAAAGTTCGGGCCCAGTTGTCGTTCGACAGTTTCCGCCACATGGTCGCGTGCAAGATTTTGCACGAAAGCGAACTCCTGTACGGCAGCGAGGAGCTCTTTGCCCGCATCAAGCGGCTCGTCGACGAGTCTGGCATTCCTGACAAATTGGCGCAGTTGGAGGAACGGGCGATTCGGGATCGGAATATGACCGAGATGCAACTGGTCGAGCTCCCGGTGGCGGCGTGCACGCCTGCCTGCCAGCATCTGTTTTTCACCACCGAGGAGCGAGAAGAAATCTATTGAGCCTGGATCGTGAGGAGATGATGACATGGCTGAATTCCCCAGGACCACGGTAGGTGGCGTGAGTCTGCCTCGTATGATTGTTGGCTCCAACTGGTTTCTTGGCTATTCGCACACGAGCCTCGCCAGGGACAATTTCATCAAGGAGTATCAGAGTCGAGATCGCATCGCTGAGATTCTCACCGTCTTCCTGGAACACGGTATCGACGCGGTGATGGGGCCGCTGTCGCAGCACCTCGAGGACGCGATCCGTAAAGCGGAGGACCGCACCGGCCGGCGCATGATCCGTATTCTGACGCCCAGTTTCAACATCCGGCTTGGTGGACCACCCAAGGACGACCCCGAGGCGGCCCTGGACCGATGCAGGGAGCTCGGCGCTACCTTCTGTCTCCCCCACCAGTGCGTCACCGATGCGCTCGTCGATCGGATGCACCACGTGATCCGCGATATCGACAGGTACACCGAGATGATCCGCGAGCGGGAGATGGTCCCGGGGCTCTCGACCCACATGCCGGAGACGGTGGTCATCGCCGATAAGACGGGGGCCGATGTGGAGACGTACATTCAGCTCTACAACGCGGCTGGCTTTCTCATGCAGGTCGAGGTCGACTGGGTGATGCGCATCATCCGCGATGCGCACAAACCGGTCATGACGATCAAGCCGCTGGCGGCAGGCAGACTGCCGCCTGTGGTCGGGCTGGCGTTCGTGTGGAACACGATCCGCGACGAGGACATGGTCACCGTCGGCACGACCACCCCGGACGAGGCTCGCGAGGTGATCGAGCTTTCGCTCGACCTCCTCGACCGCCGGCTCCCCGAAAACGAACTGCAGAGAACGCGCAGCAAAAAGTCGTTGGAGTGATCCGGGGATATGAGTTCCCGAATTGCTCGGTGGATGGTTCTGGGAGTGTTGCTCCTGGCGCTGGTGTCCTGCTCGTCGCCATCTGGGACCCCACCTTCTTCCCTGGCGGTCCAGGCGACATCCACGCCTGCGGTCTCGCCCATTCCTGTCCCGACAGTGGATGCGCTCCCGACGCCGGTGGGTGGCGCCACGGCAGTGCCCCCCGTGGCCGGGGAGCCCATAGCGACTGAAACGGTGCCCGTCACGCCTCACGGTGTCGAGCACACCGTTCAGCCTGGGGAAACCCTGCTGGGTCTGGCGCTCCAGTACAAGGTGCCCATGGCGGCGATTCAGTTGCAGAACCAGTTGGGCGCTGAAACGGCGTTGCAAGCAGGGCAGGTGCTGGACATTCCGACGGCGGCCGAATGGGAGGGAGCATCTCCGTTCTGGGTGGTCTACCTCGTGCCAGGGGGGGCGACGCTGAGCGGCATCGCGGCGGTGTACGGCCTGGACCTGGCGACGCTCCGCGCGGCGAATGGCCTGGACGACGATAATCTGCTGCGGGTGGGGCAGTCTCTGATCTTGCCCCTGGAGGCACCTGCCGAGGTGGCACGCGCGCCGGTGCCCACGCCGACCCCGGTACCACCGACGGCCACGCCTCCTTCAACGCCGGAGGCGCTCGAGTCACCCCAGCCGACGGCGGAACCGCTGCCCCTGCCACCCCCCGAGCCCCTGCCTGCCGACGTTGCGGCGTGGCCGGCGGAGGTGTTCCGGCTCATCAACGTCGTGCGGGCCGAACACGGTCTTTCCCCCTACGCCTACAACGAGACGCTGGCACGGGCGGCCCAGCTTCATGGCCAGGACTGCCTGCAGCGCGGATCGTGCAGCCACACCGGCTCCGATGGCTCGAACGTCAAGACCCGCATCCTGCGCGCGGGCTACGACGCCGCCGGGTGGGCGGAATGCATCGTGTACAGTTCCTCACCTCAGGAGGCCGTGGACTGGTGGATGGATGAGGTACCCCCCAACGACGCCCACCGGCGCACGCTGCTCAGCACCTGGGTCACAGAGATCGGAATCGCGGTAGTTCCCACCGCCTGGGACTATTACTACTTCATCGCGGACTTTGGCCGGCCCAATTGATGAGATAAGGAGTACAACATGTCAACCGCAAGCACAGTCCAGCCCGCGACATCGCGCAGCGAGAAGCTCTCCTTCTGGACAAAGGTCGCCTATGCCATGGGCGACCTTTCGAACTCGGTTGGGCCGGGAACGATCGTCCCGTTCTGGTATCTCTTCTTCCTCACCGACGTGGCCCACCTCAACCCGGTGCTGGCCGGGCTCACCGTCCTCATCGGCGGCATCTGGGATGCGATCAACGACCCGCTGGTGGGGTTGCTCTCAGACCGCACGCGCACCCGCTGGGGACGCCGGCGGCCATACTTGCTGTTCGGCGCGCTGCCCTACGGCGTCACGTTCGCGTTGATGTGGATCATCCCGCCTATCCAGAACCAGGTGCTCCTGTGCCTGTATTTCGCGCTGATCTACATCCTGTTTGACACCGCCTTCACGATCGTCAGTTGTCCCTACACCGCGCTGACGCCGGAATTGACGCTCGATCACGACGAGCGCACCTCGCTCACGACGTATCGTATGGCTGTCTCGATCGTCACCGGGCTGCTGGCGGCGATCGGGTTTGCGCTCGTCTTCGACGCCGCTCCCGATAGGCAGACCGCCTTCCTCGTGATGGGGTTCGTCTGCGGCGGCCTGTTCGTCCCCACGGTCCTCGTCACCTTCTTCGGCATCCGCGAGCGGGCCGAGTTTCAGACCGAGACGCCACTGCCCCCGCTCGAGGGGTTGCGGTTCGTCATGCGCAACCGGGAGTGGTGGTACACGCTCGGCATGCGGCTCACCAGTTGGATCCCGGTCGACATCGCCTCGGCCGTGTTTGCCTACTATCTGATCTACTGGATCAAGATGGACGAGATGGGGGCCTCGCTGGTACAGGCCATCATCCTCGCCAGCGCGACGGTGTGTCTGCCGCTGATCACGTGGATGTCGCGCCGTTGGGAGAAGAGGACCGCCTTCATCATCTCGATCGGTTCCTGGGCGATCGTGATGATCGGTCTGCTTCTTGTGCCGCGGGGGGCGAGGGCGCTGGCTTACGTCGTCGCCTTCCTGGTCGGGCCAGGGGTTGCCGCTGCTCACGTCCTGCCGACGGCGATGAGCGCCGATGCGCTCGAGGTGGATGAGCTGGCCAGTGGTAAGCGCCAGGAGGGCATCTATGCTGGCTTCGAGGTCTTTGTCCGCAAGCTTTCGACCAAGCTGGTGCTGGCGGTATTTGGACCGGTGCTGGCGTGGTCGGGTTACGTCGAGAACGCATCGCAGCAGACCCCACAGGCGCTGATGGCGATCAGGCTACTGATCGCGGTCGTGCCGGCCATCATTCTGGCTGGCGCCATCGTCATCGCCTGGACCTATCCGCTGACGCGCACCCGTCATCAGGAGATCCAGGCCGAGCTGGCCCGGCGGCGCGCCGGTCGGGTGAGGGATTGGGCCACCGGCGAGAGCCCGGCCCAGCCGGTTGCATCGGAGTGACCGCAGCGCTCCTGCTCAGGAGGTCCGTTCCCCGATGTGACTTGCCCAAACCGGGGCTTTGTTGTACTATCCCTGCCGTTGCACCGACGAAAGGAGGATACCCCATGGGAAAAGTATACCGTCACAGGCCTTGTGCGCCCGATGAGTACCTGGGCCGGATTGACCCGGAGAGCGGCAAGGCCTATCGTCACCGCCCTGGCCCCGATGAGTACCTGGGCCGCGTGGAACTGGACAGTGGCAAGGTCTACAGCCACCGCCACGGCCCCGACGAGTACCTGGGCCAGGTCCACTTGGATAGTGGCAAGATCTATAGCCACCGCGTCGGCCCGGATCGATACGTCGCCGAGATCAAGCTGAACGGCCGCGTCTACCGCCACAGACCCGCCGCTCTGGATGACTATCTGGGTAGGGTCGATGGGCTACATTCGCTGGCCGAGGGTGGCGCGGCGTTTTTCCTCCTGCTGCTCCCCGTCATCGAAGAGGAAAAGATCGAAGCGAATGATCAAAGTCAATGACAAGCTCACTGTGGATTTCGAGCCCCTCGGCCGCCGGGCGCGCGTCGTACGGGGGGCGACGTTGCTCGAGGCTGCGCGCCAGGCCGGCGTGGGGTTGAACGCCGTCTGTGGTGGCGCCGGCACGTGCGGGACCTGCCGGGTGCGCGTCGTCGCCGGCCAGGTCACGCCTCCTACCGAGGCGGAGCGGGACAGCCTGGCCGAGGGGTTCCGGCTGGCCTGCCAGGCCCGCGTGTCCGACGATGTGCGGGTCGACGTGCCGCCGGCTTCGATCACCGCCCCACAGCGGGCGCAGGTCGAGGGACGTGAGCGGCCGGTCGAGTTGGACCCGGCTGTGCGCAGCTTCGACGTGGCCCCAGATCCGCCCAGCCTGACCGACCTGCGGGCCGACGCGACCCGGTTGCGCGAGGCACTCCGGGAGCAACACGGCGTCGTGGTCGATCGGTGCGATCATGCGGCGCTGTGCCAACTCCCCGCGCTGCTGCGGGAGCACGGGTGGCACGCGCGCGTCGTCATTCGCGATGGCGAGGTCATCGCCGTCGCGCCGGCCGGAACCTCGTCGTTGGGGCTGGCGGTCGACATCGGCACGACCAAGGTGGCCGCCTACCTGATGGATCTGGAGAGCGGCGAGACGCTGGCGGCCGCTGGGGTGATGAACCCCCAGATCGCCTACGGGGAGGACGTGATGGCCCGCATCGCCTACGTGATGGATGGAGAGGCCCAGGCGCGGGAGCTGCAGCGGGCGATCGTCGATGGGCTGAATGACCTGGCCGGCGAGTTGTGCGCGCAGGTCGGGCGCGACCGTGCCGAGATCTTTGAAGCGGTGCTGGTCGGCAACACCTGTATGCACCACCTGGTGTTGGGGCTTCCGGTAGAGCAACTGGGTCTGGCGCCGTACGTGGCCGCGCTTGCTGACCCGTACGACCTCAAGGCGCACGAGCTGGGGCTGCGGCTGGCCTCTGGCGCGTACGTGCACCTTCTGCCCAATATCGCCGGCTTCGTCGGCGCGGACCACGTGTCCATGCTCCTGGCGACCGGCATCCACGAAACCAACGAGGTCACCGTTGGGCTGGACATCGGCACCAACACCGAGATCAGCCTGGCGGCGAATGGGCGACTGCTGAGTTGCTCCTGTGCCTCCGGCCCGGCCTTCGAGGGCGCCCACATCCGCGACGGGATGCGAGCTGCGCCGGGCGCGGTCGAGTGGGTCCGGCTGGTTGACGGGCGGGTCGAGTATCAGACGATCGACGACGCGCCGCCGGTGGGCATTTGTGGCTCCGGCGTGCTGGACGGTGTGGCCGAACTGCGCAGGGTGGGCGTGCTAAAGGCCAACGGCGCGATGAAGTCGGAGGGCCATCCCTGCGTCCGTGGGACCGGTGCAAAGACCGAGTTTGTGCTCGTCCCGGCCGGCGAGCGGGGCGCGCCTCGCGACGTGGTCATCACCCGCCAGGACGTGAACGAGATTCAACTGGCCAAGGCGGCCATCCGCGCCGGGGTCGAGGTGCTGCTCGAGGAGGCTGGACTGGAAGAGGGACAGATCGAGCGGGTGGTCGTGGCGGGCGCTTTCGGCACCTACCTCGACGTGGGCAGCGCGCTGGCGGTGGGGATGTTCCCATCGCTGCCGCGCGAGCGGTTCGTCCAGGTGGGCAACGCCGCGGGCATCGGTGCCAAACTGGTGTTGGTGTCCCGTCGCTGCCGTGGGATCACTGACGATATCGCCCGTCGCATCGAGTACGTCGAGCTGACGACCCATCCCCACTTCGTCGAAGCGTACACGGCCGCGCTGATGTTGCCGTAGTAGTGACCCTATGTCTCTCTGCTGCTGGCGCTGCCAGTGCCATGCCCGTACTGGCGGTTCCAGTCGGGTATCGTCTTGACGATGGCTACCGTCCCGCCCAGCACGCCGAGCAAAATCCCGTGCAGCGGCAGCCCCAGTGCCCACAGGAGCGGCCCGACCACCGCCAACACCAATATCGTGGACCGGGCGCGGTGGACCCGCAGCGGTCCCATCAGGATCAGCCAGGCGGGCACCAGGATGGCCAGCGCCTTCAGCGTGGGCAGGGGCGATAGGCACAGCATCGCGCCGGACAGTTTGGCCAGACCGATGCCACCGTCAAAGTGGATAAAGATGGACCAGTCGTGGCCAGCCACCGCCATCACCCCGGCCGCGGTCGCCGCCCAGGGGTTTTCTGTCATCAGCGTGGCCCCGGCGACGGCGGCGGCTCCCAGCAGAGCGTCGACGATGGCGGTCAATGCACCGGCCCAAATACCGGCTGTGCGTGAGACGTTCAGCCCACCAGTGTGGCCGCTGCCTTGCTGGCGCACGTCCGTACCCCGCAGCGCCCGGCACACCAGCACGCCCGTCGGCACCGCTCCCACCAGGTATCCCCACACCCCGGCCAGGAGCAGTTGGATCACCCCCGGCACCCCACTCAACACCGCACCTGCAACTGTCCGGGGAGGATCTCGCACGCTATGCGGTGGGCGTCGGTGCACAGCACCTCGCCGTCCATGTGAGCCACCAGGTCGTCCGGCGAGGAGATGGTCACGCGCTGGGCACGTGCCATCGTGACCGGTTCGCGGCCCACGTGCGTGCCTTTCATAAAGTGGGGGACCAGGCCCAGCATGGCTGTCCGGCTGATCTCCCGCACGATACACAGATCGAGGAGCCCGTCGTCGGGTTGGGCGTCGGGCGTGCAGAAGAAGCCGCCTCCCTCGCGCGGTCCGTTGCCCACGCAGATCATCACCGCTGAGAGAGCCAGTTCCTGATCGTCGTATTCGATGGTAACCCGTGGGTTCTGGGCCAGGAAGACCGTCTTTAGCACGACGGGCAGATACAGCGCCATCCCGCGCAGCCGCTTGACCTTGAGGGCCTCGACCGTCACGATGCCGCCGAAGCCGACGTTCACCGTGTTGTCAAAGTACCGGGAGGGCTGGTCCTGCACTGTGACCCGGCACACGTCCACGACCCGGGTCTGGCCGCGTGCCAATCTCCGGCACGCGTCCTGCAACCCGGCGGGGACACCGACGTTGTGGGCAAAGTCGCTGCCGGAGCCGACGGGTATGATTCCCAGCGTGCTGACTAGCCCGTTCTCCGACGCTGACATCAAGCCGTTGACTACCTCGTTAGTCGTGCCGTCGCCGCCCGCAGCGACGACCAGCTCGAAACCGTCGCTCGCCGCCTGTGCGGCCAGTTCCGCCGCATGCCACGGGCCCTCCGTGCGCACTAGGTGGAAGTCGAGCCCCTCTGCCCTCAGATGCTGACGCAACTCGATCTCGGCCTTCGCGCCGTACCCCCGGCCTGCGGCCGGGTTGAGTATGATCTTGATCGGCCCCACGATTCCCTCCTATCCTCTCGATTCTCTGGGATCACCAGGTGATAGAACACGTCACGGCCCATCGCGTTACGTGCTCCGGAAGGTGTTTGACATTGTTCCTGGTTGAGGGTAGAATGGCGCCAGACGGCTGGCTATACGAAAAGGAGGGTGAGATGGCTGAACAACTGCCTTTGCCCGATGCTGGCGTTCTCACAGAGGAGTCTCCAGGAACCGCCACTCCATCGGGCCTGAACGCGCACTCGTCGCTGCGCACCGCCATGGGCGCCTTCGAGCTTCACATGCAGCAGCAGGGCTTTGCCGAAAACACGATCAAGGCCTTCCTCTCCGACCTCAACATCCTGGCCGAGTTCGTTGGGGTGGGGACTGCGCTTAACGCTATCTCCACCCAGGACCTCAATCGCTTCACCCACTGGCTAGTGCACGAGCGTGGCGTGCCCTGTAACCCCAAGTCGTTGGCCCGGCGCGTGACTACGCTCAAAGTCTTCTTCGGCTGGCTGGCCGAGGCCGGGGTGCTTTCCTCCGATACCGCTGCCCCTGTGGTTCACAAGCCGGTGATGACGCCACTGCCCAGGATCCTCTCCGATGCTGAGGCCGAGTGGGTCTTGGGCGTGACGCAGGCGTTGCGTCACGCGGAAGATCCCGACGCTCGCCCCCACTTGCTGATAACGTTGCTGTTTCACACGGGCATCAAGAAGAGCGAGTGCATGAACATTGTGATGAACCATTTTGACTTCAGCGACCCTGCGCAGCCCGTGTTGTGGATCCGTTACGCCAACCCGCGCCGCCGCCACAAAGAGCGCAAGCTGCGCCTTCCGGTGTGGTGGCCGACGGTGCTGGCCGAGTATCGGGCGCAGTACCAGATCCAGGATGCCCTGTTCCCCTGTACTGCGCGCAATCTGGAGTACGTCTTGGCCAGCGTGGCCCGGCAGGCCGAACTTGCTCACGGCCTCTCCTTTGAGATGCTGCGCTGGACCTGCGCGGTGCGTGACCACCAGGCCGGGATGCCGGCCGATAAACTGCGTCAGAAACTGGGGATCTCAAAGATCACCTGGCGCGAGGTGGGGGTCAAGATTACCCGGCTGGCGAGGCCGGCGTTGTGACGTGACGCACACTCGTGAGATCTGCGAGGTGGACCGTGTTGGTGCGGGTGGTCAGGATAGCAGTCGTCTGATTCGCCTGACCGTCAGGTTGGTAACGCGACGGTAGGAACACCCTGGTGGGACCATCGCGACCAGGATCAGTCTCTCGCTCCCAACGGGGATGTAGCGGCAGACCAGGCGGATGCGATCACGGTCGCGGATGGTCACCTCATCCACGTCTGACATCCCCAATTGGCTTTGTGCGTCGCTGCTGGCCCTCTGGACGAGTGCGACCATCGCAGCCGTTGTGTCGCCGTCGCAGGTAGCGGGGTCTGTGGCAATCGGCAAGCCCTCTGCGGATGTCAGCAGTGAGGCCGGGAATTGCCCGGCCTGGTTCATCTCGCGCAGGATTCGCTCGATAGGTGTGGGCATAAACACCGCTGGTTGGCGTGGATTGTCGCTCATAGGACTCTCGATTCACCCTGCCGCAAATTCTTCCTCAGCTTCGTTGCAGACGAGTAGTGGAAGTGCCATCTCGCTTATCAGAAGAGCAGCCTCAGCGGGCGTCAGGCCCAGGTCCAGCCCCGTCTGATACAGATCCCTGGCAACCGCCTGGAGGTCCAGCATCTTGCTCTCCATCTCCTCGCCCTCCGTCACAGTGCTTCCTTTGGCATTCATGCCCTGATCCATACTCTCTACGCTCATTGTATTCTCCTTCCTTCACCAATGAAGCGATGAACCGAAAACTCTGCACCGCTTGTGCATCGATGACTATCTTAGCACAGGATGACCTGGTTGTGGGTTGCGAGAAAGTGCCAAACCTGTGTCAGTTGCATGCCAACCGTTGTCCTTCTTGTCTGACAGATGGGGTGGGGAGCTTGGAATCCAGCCTGCCCCTGCCTTCTTCAGCGGGGCAGCAGGCTTTCTGCCTCGGTAGCCTCGGCGTAGATGACGTATCCGCTACCGCGTACCGTGTGTATGAGGCGTGGTCTGGCGGGATCGCGCTCTAACTTGTGTCGCAACCGGTGGACGTGGGAACGCAGAAACACGCGGGCATCCCGCTCGTCCAGGTCATAGCCGCGCACGTGGACCACCAACTCGCGACAGGACACGACGCGGTCCTGATGGCGCATCAAATAGGTCAGGATGTCGAACTCGGTCGGCGTCAGATCAACCGGCTGGCCGTACGCGAGGACGAGTTTCCTGAGGGTGTCCACGGTGATGTCCGGTGCTTGCAGAAAGCGCCCGGTGGAGGGGGATGTCTCTGGTTGCTCTGTCGCAGCCTTGATGCTGGCCAAAGCCTGCTCTAACAGCGCCACCGGGTCTTTGTGGCGCAGACGGCGTTGCCGCTCGGCCAGACCGGCTTCCACCGCATTGACGATTCCCTTCACGGGACTGGGCTTGAGCAGGTAGTCGAAGGCCCCGTGTCGGATGCTGGCAATGGCCGAATCCAGCGTGCCATGGGCGGTCAGAATGATGAACACCGTGTCTTGTGCCAGTGGACGTGCTGCCTTCAGTACCTCGGTGCCGTCCATCCCCGGCATCTGCAGGTCCAGAAGCACCAGGTCGAAGCGTTGGCGGGCGATATACTCCAGGGCTCTCTGCCCGGAGCTGGCCTCCGCAGTCCGGTAGCCCATGCGTTCGAACAGCCCGGCCAGCGTGCGGCGCATCGCCTGCTCATCGTCCACGATGAGGATGTGCGCGCCGGGTAAGACGGGATCGCCTGCGATTCTTGGATTCGTCATTGTGCAACTCCGCACTCACTCCGACAGCGCTGGCAGCCACACGGTAAACGTCGTCCCTTCTCCCACCTTGCTCTGAAACGTGATCTCTCCCCCGTGTCGCTGGACCACGTTGTAGCTCACGCTCAGTCCCAGCCCGGTGCCTTCCTCTTTAGTCGAGAAGAAAGGCTCAAAGATGTGCTCGAGGTGTTCGGGATCGATTCCGTGGCCGGTGTCGGCGAAGGAAATCGCCAGCCGCCCATCTTCGGCCAGGCGACTCGAAACGCTCAAGGTCCCTCCCTCGGGCATGGCGTCGACCGCATTGAGCACCAGGTTGAGAAAGACTTGCCCCAGTTCGTCGGGGGCTGCCAGGATGGTTGGTAGAGCGGGGGGCAGATCCCGCCGGAGTGCGACGCGACGGTGCTGCAGATACTTGTTGGCCAGTGCCAGCACCTGTTCAATGACTGCGTTACTCTGCGTGGGCTTCTTCTTTCGCAGAGGCCGTCGAGCGAAATCGAGGGTGCGCGTCACTATGCTGATCAACTGCTTGACTTCCTCGTTGGCCATCTCAAGATACTCCCGCTGCTCGTCGGGTTCCAGCGGGAAGGTGAGCATGAGTTGGAGGCTGTTGTGGATGGCCTGGAGTGGGTTGTTGATCTCGTGGGCCAGCGAGGCAGCCATGCGACCGGTGGCAGCCAGTTTCTCGCTCTGCACCAGTTGGGCCTGCGACTGCTCCAACAGTTTGCGCTGCTCTCGCTCTGCCTCGTACAGGCGGGCGTTCTCGATCGCGATGGCGGCCGAACCTGCCATTGTGCTCAGGTAGTGGAGATCGTGTTCGCCAAAAGCTTTGCCGGTCCTGTTGATTGCCTCGATGACGCCGATGGCCTTTCCCTTGCATATCAGGGGTACAGCCAACAGCGATTGCGTCGTCAGGCCAGTCAGGTTGTCAATACGATCATAGAAGCGTGGGTCGTTCTGCGCATTCCGAACCAACACCGGCTGCGCCTGCTGCAAAGCCCAGCCTGCGATGCCAGCCCCGGCCGGCATGCGAGTGCCCACGAGCTCCTCAGAGCCGGGGCCTACGGTGGCAGCGAAAACCAGTTCATTGTCAGCGGCTTGGTAGAGCAACACCGATGCCCCTTCCGCGTCTAGCATCGCCCTGGCCTCGGCCATGGCCAGTGTCAGCACCCTGTCCAGGTCAAGTGTGGAGGTGATGACCCTGCCGGTCTTGTTGAGCGCCGCCAGTTCCCGGTTGCGTTGCTTGACTTCTTCCTCTACCCGTCTGCGCTCTGCAATTTCCTGCTGTGCCTGTTCGTAGAGCTGGGCGTTCTCAATCGCTACGGCTGCCTGGGCGGCCAGAGTGGAAAGAAGTCTTGTGTCGCCCTGGTTGAACGCATCCACCTCGGTGCTCTCGACCTTTAGTACCCCGATCACGTGGACGCTGGTCTTTAGCGGCACGGCCAGTTCCGACCGGCTTGCTGTTTCCCCCGCCGCGCCCCCGGGGGCCTCCCGGACGTTGGGAACGTAAAGCGGTTGGCCGCTGCGCGCCGCTGCCACAGCGATCTCCTGCTCTCCGCTCAGCGAGAGCCTGGACGCTGTCTCCTGCGCTCGGCTACGTGCCGCCACCCGGTACAGTTCGTTGTGCTCCTCGTCGATTAGATGTAAGCCGCAGGTTTCGAACTCCAGTACCTGCTCGACAATGTCCAGCACGGCGTTGGCTACCCGATCCACCTCCAGCGAGAGGGCCATCTCGCGGCTCAGATTATAGATGGCGGCCAGTCTCGTCGCCAGATGATGTTTCTCCGTCGCTCGCTTGACCGTTGATCGGATGGTATCAGCGCGGAAAGGCTTGGTGATATAGTCGTAGGCCCCCAGCCGCAATGCTTCGATGGCGGTCTCCAGCGTGGCGTAGGCGGTGAGCACGATGATCTCGATGTCTGGGCGCCTCTCGCGGATGCACCTGAGTATCTCCATTCCGTCACAGTCGGGCAGCAGGAGGTCGAGGATCGCTACGTCGAACCGCTCCGTCTCGATCAGTTCCATGGCTTGCGGGCCGCTGCTGGCACTGACGACGGCGTACCTCAGTGGCTTGAGGCATTCGGCCAGCAGATCGCACATCTCTGGATTATCATCCAGGATCAGGACCTTGTCTGGATTGGCCATTGCTCTGCTTTCTTGTCGGTGGTCATAGTGAGACCCGTATCACTGCCATCGGGCCAGTGCCGCCTCCAACCGCTGGTAGGTGATCTTCCGGCCCATAGAGGTTGACGGGGGACCCTCAATGGGCAGGCTGAAGTAGAAGGTGGATCCCACCCCCACTTCACTTTCCACCCAGATCTGCCCGCCCTGCAGCTCAACCAGTTTGCGGCTGATGGCGAGCCCCAGCCCCAGGCCGCTCACTTTCCGCGTCCTGAAATTAGCCACCCGACAGAATTCCTCGAAAATGGTCTCAATGTGCTCAGGCGGGATGCCGATGCCGGTGTCAGCCACGCTGATGACTACCGTGTCTTGGTCACGCGATGCTGACACGATGATGTGCCCCTGTTCGGTATATTTTATGGCGTTGGTCAACAGGTTGAGCAGCACTTGGCGTGCCCGTGTTTTGTCGGCCCGGATCGCTGGCAGGTCAGGATCGAGCGCCTGCACCAGTTCTATGGGCCTGTCGCCAATGAGGGGGGCGGCGATGGTTATTGCGTCATCGACCATTTTTGGCACGCTCACGTCGCTCAACGTCAAGTCCATCTTGCCAGCCCAAATCTGGCTGATATCGAGCATGTCGGTGACCAGCCCCAGCAGGTGCTTGCCGCTCGTGTGGATGGCCTCCATGTCCTCGCGCTGCGTCTCGGTGATCTGGCCATCGATTTCCTTCAACATCACGCCAGAGAAGCCAATGATAGAGTTCAGCGGGGTCCGTAGCTCGTGGGACATATTGGCGAGGAGTTGGGATTTCAGCCGATCCAACTCCCGTAGCTGCTCTGCTGCCTCTTCCAGTTGTCGGCTGTGCTCCTCCAGGCCGCCCAGCAGCCGCTCTCGTTCAACTTCAGCACTGGACAACCCGGTGATATCACGCAGCATTGCCACCACGCCCAACTGGTGCCCCTCGTCGTTCTGGAATGGCGCCATGCTCGTCTGCACGACCCGGTCCGATACCTCGAATACTGCCTGCATGCCGTATGGTGAGTCTTCCGCCAGTGTCCTTACGATGCCCACTTCTCCCGCCGGCGCCATGGAGTTCATGATTTGCCCAAAAGGGGTGCCGAGGACGTCAGATCGTTCCATCCCCAGGGTGTCGAGGGCTGCGTTGTTGGCCAGGATTACCTGATCGTTCGCATCGGATACAATGATGCCGTCAGCGATGCCCTCCAGGATGGCGCGAAACCGCCCGGCTTCCTGTTTCTGGCGGCGGACCAGGCGTGTCAGGGCTCGTGACTGCTGTCCTGTCTTGGCGCGCAATTGGATGCAGTGGGTGACGATGGCGACCTGGTCGGCCAGGATGCAGCACAGTTGCAATTGAGAAGCACTTGGCGGTGGGCCATCGTGGCCCACCACCAGCAACCCCTGCCCCGTTTCCAGCCCTCTCTGCAGAGGGGGAGGCAGGAGCGGCAAGATCAGTGCTGCCTCCAGATTCCCTCCCAGGATGGCTTCTAGAGCTTGTAGGCGCCGCTCATCGACTGCGTGGATCAGATTGAACGTGTGGCCTCGCCTTAGTGCATCTCCCAGAATCGGACTGAGCGCGGGAGGTATGGGGGGAAACGTCTGCCGACCATCCGCCGGCGGCCACCGGGCGACCAGCCGCAAGCGGAGTTTTTCCCCATATTCCGCTGATTCATCCTGCGTCAAGAGAAGGGCGGTCAATCGGACCTCCAGAACCTGGGTCAGCGCTGCTGTCGCGGTCTTGAGGAGTTGTGCCAGGTCGGTCGCGGTGAACAGCGAACTGGTGGCCTCCAGCAATTGGGATGCAGGCCATGGGTCAAGACGTACTGCGCTGCCCGGCGTGGCCGGTGTGGCCTTCCGCGGCGGGTAGTCCAGCCAGTTGAGCCACAGGGCGGCGATGGTCGCCGCGGCAGCGGTGAGAATGGAAGAAGATGGCGAGGCCGCCGGCGGGGGGATCACCAGTCCACTGATGCCGGCCGAGAACGCACCGACCACGGTTGTCAGCCAGGCCCGTCTGCGGGTTCGCACGTGCAACAGGTTGAATGCTGCCAACGCTGCCAGCGCCAGCGCGCTATGAGCCCACGTGATGGCGAACCGAAGCGTCGGGGATAGACCCAACGCGCCGCGTACCCGCTGCCACAGCGACATTCCGCACGCCAGCGCCACGGCCAGCAGGCCGACGCCAGCTAGCCGGTCGGCCCAGCGGGCGGGGAGCGGCGGCGCGAGGAACGGCCACGCCAGCAATACCAGCCCGGCCAGGTCCAGCGCGGCAGCCAGCCAATCGTCGCCGGGCTGCCCTGACCCCGACAGGCCTGCAACCAGCAGGCCCAGCCGGACCGCCAGCCAGAATCCGCCGACGATGACCAGATCGGTGGCATCATCCCCGCGCCTACGCCTCCAAGCGGCGTAGGCCAGCACTACCACCGCCGCCCAGCACAACAACGCAAGGCCCTGACCGGCCAGCAAGCCGGGTCGGGACCTCAGGCTATGCCGTCCGATTGCTACGTTGTCCATTCGTGATCTCTTACAGGTCGCAGCCTCGCCAGGGGCCCTCAGCGGCCTCGGCTCTCCGCCCACTGTAACTCCTCAGGAAAGCGCAATCATCTTATCATACCCTGTTTTCGCTTTGGGTTACGGTTGTGTTACGAATGGGTTGTGGGCTAAGGGGCGACTGGAGGGGTTTGACGGTCAAGATGCGGGGGTTCCCGAGGGGTTTGCCTCTGCTATTGGTGGCTCAGCGGGATGAAGGTGCGGAAGGGGAGTGGCTCGTAGACCTGGTTCAGACTGAGGTAGTCACTGCTCCGGCCCCCGATAGCGAAGATAGAGGTCTCAAACACAACCACACCTGGGCTGCGCCACTCTTCTACGAGCGGCGTCTCAACGGGGAGCCAGGTGTCGTCGCCCGGGCTGTAGCGCTCATTGAAACCCAGGTAACTGGTCCAGCCACCTCCGCCAATGGCGTAGAGTTGGCCGCCCAGTGCCACGACACCCAGTCCCCCTCGCCCCACCACTAGTCGTGCACATTCCTGCGTCGTACCCGTTACGGGGTCGTAGACAGTGCACGTGGTCAGTTCTCGATCACCATCGTACCCACCCACGATGTAGAGGTGGCCTCCCAGAGGGGCAGCGGCAGCGAAGCCTCGTTCCGTATCAAGTGGTGTGCTCTTGGTCCAGGTATCCGTCTGAAGATCGTAGACGTACGCCGTGGCAACGTATTGCTCCCCGTCCCATCCTCCGAAGAGATAAAGTCTCGTGCCTAGCGAGGCGAGTGCGTAGGCACAGCGTGGTTCCGGCAGCGAGCTGACCTGGCGCCAGGCGTCGGACAGGATATCGTACACCTCGACCACCTGCGTCGGCGTGCCCTCTGCGTCGCAGCCGCCTGGCACGACCACTTCCGCTCCGATTGCAGCGGCCGAGACGTAGGCTACCGATGTGGGCTTGTCGCTCCCCGTGGTCCACGTATCGCTTGCGGGATCATATACCTCCACTGCTGGCGTGATTCCCTCAGGGGTGCGGCCGCCGATGGCCAGAATCCGGCCTTTGGCTACGACGAGCGCCATGTGGGCACGGCGGGTCGGCATCTGAGCCCGCTCATGCCAGGCGGATTCTGTGCCCTTCACCAGCGCAGCCACTGGCTGCTCTGGCGACTGGTCAAACGGCAGGTCTGCCCCGTTCCCTGCCTGCGGCCTACTGTGGGGCCACGTCACGGCTATCCCGGACACCGCAAGTAGCAGGGCAGCGATCAACATCATCCGTTTGAGCCAGGGGAGGGGGGGCTCTGCGGCAACCGGCAGGACGTGGGGCCGGGCCGTGGTGCTCTCATCTTCCGAGTCTGTCGCTTCCCCTGCGCCTTCCACCGACACCCAGCCCTCACGCACGGCGATCATCGTCGCTTCGGTGCGCGATTCGGCCCCCAGTTTGTTGAACACGTTGCGCAGATGAACCTTGACGGTATTGACGCTGATGCTCAACTGATAGGCGACCTCGCGGTTGGTGACGCCGGTCGCCACCATCTGCAGGATCTCTTTCTCACGTTCGGAGAGGGGTTCGCCGTATTCAGGCATTGTCCCTTCAGGTCATCTTGACGACGATGTCGGTCAACACGTTGGCTGCCTCGTCCCCTCGGTCGGCAGCGTTGCTCAGGTGGCGATAGATCTCGCGCAGTTTGAGCATCTCCACCACGTGCTCCAGGTCCCGTGGCATATGAAACAGGTCGGCCAGGGCCTCCCGGTAGACGGTTTCCACGCGGTTCTCCAGCGCTTTGGCTCGCACGGCGTGGTCCTCGGCGACGCCGGGGTGGTCGGACAGCCGCAGCACACTCAGGTGGATTTCGCGCGCGGCGTCGCGCAGGAGCGAGACCATGCGCCGCAGGTAGTTGTTGGGTTCCACTTCGAGGACATCCATTTCACCTACCGTCGTGTAGCCATAGTCAATAATGTCGTCAATCGCGCGTGAGAGCGCGTGAATGTCCTCACGATCCATCGGTGTGACGAATGTGTGGTTCAGTTCGTCAATCAGGATACGCCGTACTTCGTCGGCCTCCTTCTCCATCCGCGTGATGACTAGTGCCCGTTCCTTGGACGGATCGTCCATGTACGCTGTCAGTGCTTCCATCCCTTTGAGCGTGTACTCGGCTTGCTGGATCAGCAACTGAACGAACCGATTCGGCTGCTTCTTGAAAAGGCGTTGTATCCATCCCATGCTCGACTCTGCTCCTATACCCCGAAATGGCGTATAACCACAAATGCCAACGCGGCCAACAGCCCTGAGGAGGGGATCGTCAATATCCAGGCGAGGAGGATGTTTCCTGTAACTCCCCAGCGTACCTTGCTCAGCCGCTCGGCCGATCCGACACCCAAGATGGCCGAACTGACCACCTGGGTGGTGCTCACAGGGCCACCCAGCAGCGCGGTTCCCAGGATCACCGCTGTTGACGTAACCTGCGCTGTGAAGGCGTGCACGGGGCGGACCTTGTAGAATTTCCTTCCCAGCGTGCGGATGATGCGCCAGCCGCCCATCGCCGTTCCCAGGGCGATGGCCCCACCGCTGGCGGCGATGACCCATACTGGTACCTGGAATTCACTCAAGAATCCGGCACCTACCAACCCCATCGTGATGATGCCCATCGTCTTCTGTGCGTCGTTTGTACCGTGGCTCAGTGCCAGCGCCAACGCTGTGAGGGTCTGCGCGCGCTTGAAAAACCAATTGATGCGCGGTGAGGCCGCCCGAGCCAGGAAAAGCACCAGTTTCATGAGCAAGTAGCCGCCGATCAATCCTAGTGGTGGTGATAGCAGCAATGCTACGACGATCTTGATCAGCCCGTGGAGTTGGACGGCGTCTATCCCATAGCCCGTGATGGCCGCGCCGACCATCCCGCCGACGAGCGCATGGGAGGAACTGGATGGGATGCCAAAGAACCAGGTGATCAGGTTCCAGACGATCGCCGCCAGCAACGCTGCCAGCACGACCGCGATTGTGTTCGCGTGAGGCTGCACAACCTCCTGGCCGATGGTGGTCGCCACGGCGACACCGAAGAGGAACGGAGCGGTAAAGTGCGCCAACGCGCTGAGCATGAGCGCGCGGCGCGGCCCCATAGCGCGCGACGAGATCATGGTCGCGACGATGTTGGCGCTATCGTGAAAGCCGTTCAGGAAGTCAAACCCCAGGGCTGTGGCGATAAAGATGATCAATACTGGCGACATAGACAGGATTATAACACAGCGGGGTGCTTGGGCAAGCACGATGCATGGGGGCTTGCCAATCGGCTTGTGGGTTTCTCCAATTCACGTTATACTACAAGATGATGGGTACGGCTGTACCCTGCCCCCATCAGGGAGTCCGTCACGGGCACAAGAGAATCCATATCTGAAGTCGTCTGCCTCCACACGTGGGGGTGGCAAAATGCGACGTGTGCTTTCCGGGCGGGCATGACGGACTCTCTACCAATCTGCCTGCCGGTACCGGACTGCTCAAAGTAGTTATCCCACCTTGTATTCGGGAACGATGGCGATCCCGGAAATCTCAAACGAAAGGGAAATCAAGATGGCTACAGCGGAAAAAACGGCAGAGTTCAGTGTCCCCGTGGACAAGGCGTTCAACCTGATCGCTGATATCAGTCGCTGGCCTGAGTGGGTTCCTCCCCTGACCAGCGTGTCCAACTTGTCAGGGTCAGGTATGGGCACCACCTATAACTGGGAATTCAAGCTTGGGCCATTGCCTGCATTCAGTGGCACGGGAGAAGTTATCAAACTCATTCCCAATAGGCGCTTCGAAGTACAGACTCACGGCGTTCCCAGTACATGGTTGTTTGCGTTTTCTGACCGGGGTGATCAATCGGTGATCAAATTGACTATCGAATATGATATTCCCGGTGGTGGCATAGCGTCCGGGCTGGTGGGCAAGCAAATCGAGGAGGGCCTGGGTATGCTGAGAGGACTCCTTGAAACGTAGGGTGGGGCGCTTACGAGGATAGCGTCCACAGGACAATTTCGGGCGGGGCCAGAAACCGGGCGCGCGGGGCACCCAATCCCTCCATCCCTAGCCCGCGACTCACATAAAGCGTCGTGCCGCCTTCCTTGTAGCGGCCCATTTCGTAGCGCTTCCAGAAATCGGAACTCGTGATGAGTGCGCCGAAGAGAGGTAGGCGGACCTGTCCGCCGTGGGTGTGGCCGCAGAGGTAGAGATCTACACCCAGCTCTGCCGCCTCCGGCATCAGATCGGGCGAGTGGTAGAGCAGCAGCGTGAATTTGTGCGTGGGCCTGGCCCCCAGCAGGCGGCGGAGGCGTGGCACGTCCACACGGCGCTGGCGGGTGCAGCGCAGCCCGGCGATCTGTAGGGCGTGGCCGTTGACGTCTAGTTCTCTGACCTCATCCAGCAGCCACGTGATGGGCAGATCCTTAAAGATGATCGGCACGACGTCCGTGCGATCCACTGGGGGACTGCCGGTGATGGCGTAGATGGGGCCGCGAGCGATGTCACACAGACGTGCCAGCAGGTCGTGCGCGTCCGCCTGGGCTTCCGTGTCGTACACGTACGTCAGATTGAGGTAGTCGCCAGTGAGGACGATGACGTCGGCGTCCAGTTCCTCGACCAGGCGGAGCAGCCTCTTCTCGCGGGCGGTGGTACGCTCGACGTGCATGTCGCTGATGTGGAGCAGATGCAGCGGGGCGTCGCCGGTGAGTTTGGGGCAGCGCAGTTCGGCTTGGGTGACCCCGATGGAGAAAGGCTCGATCCAGGTGGCGTAGAGGAAGCCACCGGAGATGGCGAGGCTCACCGCGCCGGTCAGCAGTAGGCCGGGCACAGTGGCCCACAGCAGGCCGGTCACCAGGGCAAGCGCTGTCCGAATCAGAGCCAGTGCCAGCAGCGGCGGGGTGACGGGGCCGAAGGACCGTTCCATCCGGGGGAGCAGCGCTAGCCCGGCCCCGTCGGTGATCGTGAAGGCTAGCGACAGCACGGCAACTGGGATGCGGAGTGTCCCCCACGGCCAGCACGCGATGGCGGCCAGCGTCATCCAGGCGGGCGTGAGTACGAGTGGATGGATATGTCCCACCAGGTCGGTGAGGACAAGCGCAATGTGCAACGGGCCAGGTTCGTAGCCGGGCGGATTGTAGCGTGAGGCAGCGCCGTATTCTGGATCAGATGGTGGCATAGTTGGAGGTCACTGTTGTGATTCGAGGACGCTGCGCAGGACGTCGGGAACATTGGTGATGATGCCGTCCACGCCCAGGCCGATGAGGCGACGCATCTCGTCCGGGTCATCGACAGTCCAGACGTTCACCTGGTAGCCGCGTCGTCGCGCCCACGCGATATAGTGCGCATCCACCATCTCGTGCTCAGGATGGCGTGCCGCGTGGGGAGGTGCAAGGGCCTGCCATGCCTGTCGCAGGGGCACCGGCAGGCCGGGGCCGTAGAGAAAGCCCACAGGTACGTGGGGGGCGATCCTTCTGGCCCGGCGCAGCGAGAGCGGGTTGAACGACGAGAGAAGCACGCGGTCACCCAGGCCGTGTTGCTCGACCCGGGCGATCACCGCTCGCTCCAGCCCGTTGTCGTGCAGGCTGATGGTTTTCAGTTCGATGTTCAACAGCAGCCGGCTCCCGACGCGCTGGAGTACCTCTTCCAGCGTAGGGATACGCTCGCCAGCGAACGTCGGATCAAAGGTGGAGCCAGCGTCAAGTTGCTCGAGTTCGGCGAGCGTCAGGTCTGCCACCCGTCCGCTGCCATCGGTGGTGCCGTCCACGATAAAGTCGTGGATGACCACCGGCACGCCGTCGGCTGAGACGTGGACGTCGAACTCGATGCCATCGGCGCCCAGCTCTACGGCTTTTTCGAAGGCGGCCAATGTGTTAGGCGGTGCAGCAGCGCTGGCTCCGCGATGACCAATGTTCAGCACGTGCTCGTGGTCGAGAAAGCTCAATGGATCATATCTCCACAAAATAGGCTTCGCAGGCGCGGTCAATCAGGTCTTTGCTCAACACGGCGGGTATATTCAGGTAGCGGGCGATGTCTACCAGTTGATCGACGAGATCACGGGGATGGCAGCCCCGCCTGGGGCGGTTGGGTTTGAGGTAGTGTTCCTGGATCAAGTAGGCCAATCCCTGGTCGTTGTAGGACACACCTTTGTGTTCGCATATCCGGCGAAAGATCTCGCGATACTCGTCCCACGTGGGGTCTTTGATCTCGATCTTGTGCCGAATGCGCCGCAGGAAAGCCTCGTCTACCAGGTCACGG
>DATKTN010000319.1:0-2023 GCA_035531135.1 Anaerolineae bacterium | reverse complement strand
GAAGGCGCCAAGTCCCTGGAGCGCCCGATGAAGGGGCGCGGGGTGCTGCTGGGCGGTGTGCCCGGCGTCGCGCGGGCCAACGTGCTGGTCCTCGGCGGGGGGGTTGTCGGGACCAACGCCGCCCGCGTCGCGGCCGGGCTGGGTGCCAACGTCACCCTCATGGACGTCGACCTCGACCGCCTGCGCTACCTGGCCGAGGTGATGCCCGCCAACGTGACGACGATCTACAGCGATCCGCACGCGATCCCTGCCGCCCTGCCGCACGCGGACCTGGTGATCGGCGCGGTGCTGATCCCCGGCGCGCGGACGCCGAGGCTGATGAGCCAGGCCGACGTCGCCTGCATGCCCAAGGGCGCGGTCATCGTCGACGTGGCCGTCGACCAGGGCGGCTGCGTCGAGACCACCCGGCCCACCACGCACAGCAACCCGACCTTCGTCGTCAACGACGTGGTGCACTACGGCGTGACCAACATCCCCGGGGCCGTCGGGCGGACCAGCACCTACGCCCTGTGCAACGCGACGCTGCCATACGCCCGGCGGATCGCGGCGCACGGCTACCTCGACGCCGCCCGGCGTGACAAGGGCGTTGCGATGGGCGTGAACATGGCCGGCGGCCAGGTCGCTAACACCAACGTCGCCGCCAGCCTGGACCTGCCGCATAGGCCGTTGAAGCTGCAAGAACTTACAGAGAGTTGACGGAAGAAGCAACCCTTAATCTTCTCCCCCTGCGGGAGAGGGCTAGCGCGCCGGGTTTCACCCGGCGGCGGTTAGTGACTATCTCAAAAGGCCCTGTTTTGCCGATAACCATCCGTAGGACCCCCTACCAAGGAGCCACGGATGGCCAGACCAAAACGCCAGGTGAAGCCGCTTGCAACCATTTGGGAAGTCAGTAACGAACTGTGGAAGATCATCGAACCGATCCTGAACAAGCTGGACCCGCCCAGTTGGACGGGCCGGGACCGCATCGACCAGCGTGCGGCGCTCAACGGCATCATCTACCAGATGCGCAGCGGCTGCCAGTGGAACTCGCTGCCGGAGAAATTCGGCGACGACTCGTCGGTGCATCGCACCTTCCAGCGATGGGTTGGCAAAGGGGTGCTCCAAGCCCTCTGGGCGCGGCTGGTCGAGAACTGCCAGGAACTCGGTGGCGTCGACTGGCAATGGCAGAGCGCCGACGGGGCCATGGGCAAGGCGCGTTTTGGGGGGATCTGGTCGGCCCCAACCCCACGGATCGCGGGAAAAATGGCAGCAAGCGCAGTCTGATCGTCGAGGCGGACGGCGGCCCGCTGGGCGTCGTAGTGGCCGGGGCGAACGTCCACGATACCAAGTTGCTGGCCCAGACCATTGACGCGATCGTGGTGGGTCGGCCGGAGCCGACCCAACAGGACCCCCAGCATCTGTGCCTGGACAAAGGCTACGACAATCCCACCGGCCGAACGGCGACGGTCCAAGCGAACTACCTCCCGCACATTCGGCGAATCGGCGAAGAGAAGCTGGACCAGAAGAAACGCAAGCGGTACCCGGCCCGCCGCTGGGTGGTGGAGCGAACGCTCGGCTGGATGAGCAAGTGCCGGGCGATCCTGGTTCGTTACGCCAAGAAGGCATGCAATTACCTCGGCCTGATCCAACTGTGCTGCGGCCTGCTCTGGTTCCGCCGTCAGCACCGATTGGAGCTTCTGAGATAGTTACTTAGTCTACCGCCGCGTACCGCACGTTACGCTGAAGTCCATCGCTCACAACGAGGAAATCGACGCCATCCACGCCAAGTGGCAGGGGCAATTTGAGCCGGTGCTGCAGGAACTAGGCCGGCAGTTCAAGAAGAAATGGCAGGAGTGGGAAGTGCCCCGTGTGCCCGACGACGCGGATGGCTGGAAGGAACTGGGCGTCAAGGCATCCGACGAGGCCGGCAAGTTGCTCAAGCAGTGGTGGGAACTGCGGCGGAAGCGGCAGCAGGAGATCGACGCCTCCATCGCCCGCCGGGCCGAGACCGAAGTGCTCTACGATCAGCCGTACGAGGACACGA
>DATKTN010000318.1:0-8287 GCA_035531135.1 Anaerolineae bacterium | reverse complement strand
ACCATAAGAAGAGCCAGACCAGCAAATGGCCTTTCAGTACCCTCTCATCGGGTCGTTGGCCTGAAACCTCGAGGGAGGAGTCGCATGATCATCGAGGACTAGGCTTTCAGTACCCTCTCATCGGGTCGTTGGCCTGAAACTTCCTCAGTATGCTCCAGGTCATCGCCCACCTTGTGCTTTCAGTACCCTCTCATCGGGTCGTTGGCCTGAAACCCTTCCGATCACGGCTTTAACTTCGGCGTCTGTCATCTTTCAGTACCCTCTCATCGGGTCGTTGGCCTGAAACCAATGGTCGAGGCCATAGCCCTATCTTCACCTAGTCTTTCAGTACCCTCTCATCGGGTCGTTGGCCTGAAACTCCCCTGCGGCCACCCTGCCAGTGTCGTCGAAGATGATCTTTCAGTACCCTCTCATTGGGTCGTTGGCCTGAAACTGTGGCGACGTATGCGGGGCCGTACTGGGTAATGGTACTTTCAGTACCCTCTCATCGGGTCGTTGGCCTGAAACCTCAGTCGGTCTTCGCTGAGTGTAGGTCATTTATGATGTCGCTGCCAGCGAAAACGCGTCCTGGGGCTTCGTGTGCGTTCATTGCTCCCCCGTCGAAGCGATGACAAATGGGCGAAAGTGACTGCTTTTCGAAAGTCGTCTGCTGCACCAAAACCGGGGGGAGTTGCGACACGCCCTGCTTCACACGTCGTTACAGAACCGCCTGAATTCGCAGTCGGCGCAGCGTGACGGCCACTCGTTCGGTGGTGGCATCCGCTCGGTCTGCGCAATCAGGCGCATCTGGTGGAGCAGCGCGGCGATTTTCCTGCGTAGCCTGGCCGAGATTGGCACCTCCTCCACGCGGCGCAACGGGATCAGATAGATGAAGCCTCTCCGCACCGGCAGGTGGTAGGTCTCCTCCAACAAGAGTGCATAGGCCGCCAACTGGAGTCTGAAATGATAACCTGGCTGGCGTGCCAGTTTGTAGTCCACCGGGATCAGTTCGGCCTTCGGGGCCGTGACTTCCACCACCTCGTCGACGACGCCCGTCAGCCCCAGCGTCTCCGAAGTGGCCGGAACGTCGAAGCGGCGGTGCCCGTCAATGCCGTCCAGATGGTACGCGTGCAGACTCCGCCGCCGCGCGCGTTCCTTCTCCTCCAGGCCAGCCTCGGCACCCGCCTCCATCTTGTAGGTAGTCGGCCGCACATCGGGCAGGCAGTGGTTGTAGTAGAAGATGCGCGGGCAGTAGGCGTATTGTTTCAGGTCGGTGACGATGAGCAGGTCAACCGCTGCCTCCAGCATCCTGATTGATCTCCCTTCGGCCACGCCAGTCGGTCTCGCAGATCGGGATCAGGCATACCTTGCCCGGCCTGTCCCCCATCCTCTTGCCGATCTTCAACATCAACTCGTCACAGTGCGTGCCGCTAAGTTGGCCCACAAACGCGCTGTACTGGACGCGGTCGAGACCATAGTCCAGGCAGATGTCGGCGACCTTGCTCCGTACCCCGTCGTGGGGGATGTCATACATGAGGATCAGACGTGCGCGCATGGCTACCATCCTGCCTGGAACGCGTCATAGCCCTCGCGATCCCCGCGCAGGAAGGTGGCCAGGTGACGCGCCTGGCTTTGCAGCGCGACGCGGAGTGGCTGGCGCTTGCCCTCATAGCGCACCCCCGCCTCGAGGTGCTCCAGAATGTGGGTGGCCAGGGTCCGCCGCGTCTCTTGCGAAAGCCTCGCGCTCTCATCCTGTTCTACGGCAAACTGCCGGTTCAGCAGCCCAAACACTACACGGTCAACGGCTGCCTGCCGAAACTCCTCGATCAGGTCGAGCACCAGGCTGGGTTTGCCGGGCCGGTCGGCGTGAATGAAACCCGCATAGGGGTCCAGGCCGGCTAGGACAATCGCCCGCTCGACCTGTGCATACAGGATGCCGTATCCGTAGTTGAGCAGGCTGTTGACCGGGTCGGTTGCGCCCCGTCCCTTACGCGCCTGCCAGCCGTACTTCGCCGGGATGATCGCCCGCACGGCGGCCCAGTACTTCTTAGCAGCGTGCGCCTCGGCGGTGAGGACTGTCGGGCGCGCGTCATCACACGTGGGGCCCTCAATGCGACGCAGCTTCTCCTCGTAGTCTGCCACCTCGCCGGCGCAGAGCCGCAACTCCTCCGCGGCCTGTGGCGCGCTGCCGGTGCGCGTCTTTGCCAGGTACTTGAGCGTGGCAGCCTGGTTGCGGATCTTGCCCATCGCAAACGCGATGGCAACATGCTTGCCGCGCCAATCGCGATAGGCCTCAAGTTGGGCGCGGCGGGTCAGGATGGTCCCCGTCAGCCCGGCCGAGTACAGGCTGGCGTAGACCTGGCCCCGCCCGCTAACGAAGTGCACAGGGATGCCGTGCTCGCAGCAGGCCCGTAGCGCATCCGCCGAGATGCTGACGCCCGTGCTGGCAATTGTGACACTGTGCAGGTGCAGCAGCGGTGCCTGAGCCAGCACCTCCCTGCGTTTGGTGATCTTGAGCCGCCCCTGGTATTTGCCGATGTGCGTGCCGAAAGTATCGGCAATCAGGTGCTCAACAATGGCCATGCCTGCCCCCCTTCGTCTTGCGGTAACATCTCAAACCATCCATCACCTTTGACGGCATTCTTGCCTACGTGCAGGCAGGTGCCCCATAGCAGCCAGGGGATGAGGGGCCGCAGCTCGCCGCTGTACGTGGCGTTGCCCATATAGCCCCCTATCGGGATGCGCCTGCCTGTCCGCCCTGAGGTGCTCTCGAGCTCAACCCAGCGTGTCTCGTCGGCCACCAGCCGGATGTGAGCCGCGTGCTCGATCAGCGTCCGGGCGTCCAGCGGCGGGTCGCTGCCGGCGTAGGCGCGCCACAGGTCTATGATGCGCTCAAGCAGGCGCTGAAAGAACGGCTGGAACTGCGCCGAGTGGGCCAGCCGGCCATTGGCTGTGATGCGCGTGGGCGTCAAAAAGCGAACCGTGATCCGGTCAGCGGGCCAGCGCGCCGACTCGCGCTGCACCAGTTCGTGTGTCACGGGGAGGGTAGGCTCCGCCGTGACCGGCTGGTCGGCTTCGCCCATTAGCATAACCTGCTCGCGGGTGAGGGGATTGACGGCCTCGATCCGCCGGACGCTCAATGTGCCGCGCCGCCCCTCATGGATGGGCCGTCCCAGCCCCTCATGCCCCATCTGGAGCACGGCCGTAAGCAAAAACGGGTAGAGGTCGGCGGCGTCCCCGAACAGGCCGAGCCTGAAGATAAGCAAGTCACCCCTCATGTAGGTGGTCTGGCTGTGGAGCGGCGGCTCTAAGACGTAGGGTCGCGGGATGTCGCTTCCCCGGGTGCGGGATAGGTCTTCGGCAGCGACCAGGCGACACACAGGGCACTCGGCGGTATGAGCCTGTCGGGCCGGGTCGCCCGCCGACAGCAACGGCGCGGTGCAGTAGTGCCTGCGCAGCGCGTTGATCAACGCACCGCGCAGCGCGGCCCCCTTGTGCTCGCCCAGCACCACGCGCGTCTCCGTCCGCAGGGTGATGCGCAGGTGGTATGTCTTGAGACCACTCACCGTCCGGCCCTATTCGTGACCAGTTCGTACTGGGTGTAGCCCCGGCTGCTAGCGACCACCCGATAGGGCAGCCCGACGAGGCATGTTAGCCGGTCTTTGCCCGGCCTGATGCGCGCCGAGGTGTAGACGTTCACCTGCTCGAAGGTCAGCGCGGGGCCGCACTCGTCAAGTTGCTGCATCAGACTGGGGTTGGGAATGCGCTCAGGGGGCTCCCTCAGGACGACGACGAACATCTCGGGCAGGGTGTCGGTCTGCCGGGGGGGCGCGGCGATCTGGACGAATCCGCCGCGCTTGCCCAGGTAGTTGACTCCGATCAGCCAGTCGGACACGCGCGCCGCGTCCTCCTCGCGGTCCACCCCAAGCGCGATGCCCAGCGTACCGTCCAGGTGTGCATACTCGCGGTAGCCGATGGTTTTGTAGTATGGCCCGGCGTGTGCGCTGCCCTGTCTCGCCTCGCTGCGGCGCGGCTTGAGGATCTTGGTGAACGTGTTGTTCACCACCACCTCCCGGGCGGGGCGCAGCGCGATGGTGAGGTCGCGCAGCCACTCCCAGTTCGCTTCCGCGCTGCCGACGCCTTCCGTCCGGCAGACCACGTCCACCAGGGCCATCTTGATCGCAAAAGGCGTCGGCACAAGCAGCGTCTTCCCGCCGGAGGATGTGGCCCACGCTGGCTTGAGGCTGAACAGTGCCGTCGCCAGGTAATCAGCCACTACCCACATGTCAGGATCCTCCTGCGTAGCGCAGTTCAAAGGGAGCGGTCTGTTGGATCAGGCGCGTGAAGATGCCCGTCAGGTCAGGCAGCGAGCCGAATTCCTCCAGTCCGATGACACCCGGCTTGACCGGTTCAAGCGCAGCGGCGATGCCCCTAATTTGCGCGGCGTACTCGTCGTTCAGCGGGCTGATGGTTGGCGCTGGCGTGGTGCTGCTGCTATGACTCACGACCCCTTCGACGTTCAGGATGTGCGGGTTCTGCGTGCCGCGCATCGCGCCGTTAGGCTCCAGGAACGAGTAGAGCAGGCTTTCCAGCAGCGCGATATAGCGTCGCCCCCGTTCTTCGCGGTCAATCACGTACTGCTGGGTGATGTCGTTGAAGCCGATGCGGGCCAGCTCGACGTGGGCGACTATGGCATAGACACCGGACGAGGCCGGGCGGTGGAAGATGGCCTGCTGAAGGTTCGCGCCCCGCTGTTCCTCACTGGCATCCTTGGTCCGCCGTGCCTCGCTGCGCTCGCTGGCGTACTTGACGTGGAAGTAGCTATCGGTGACGGTGATTTCCGGCAAGCCCACCATCCAGCCGAACTCGACCACACTCTTGCGCGGCAGCGAGCGTCCGCCCTCAGTGATCAGATTTCCCGCCACATCGTCCAGCGCACAGCGCTGGAGTAACTCGTCGGTAAGCATGACGTCTGTATTGGTCTTGTCCACGACCATTGCGCGATAACCATCATCGGCGGCGATCCGGTTGGCGTTGAACTCACGGCAGCCCGCGCAGAGCGGCAACCCCTTGCGCGCTGCCACCCGGAAGTAGTGCTCCGTCAGGATGTGCTTGAGCATGTCCCCGGAGACGGCATTCGTGTTGTGCAGACGGCCATCCTGCCCGACGATGTTGACCATGCGAGTCTGGATCTGGTTGCCCTCGCCGCCCTCGTTGTTGAGGCTGTGCATGTCGAGGGTGGCACGGGCTGAGATCGAGAGAGAGTATAGGTCAGTCATGATCTTCACTCCTCCTGTTCCCTAGAATCAAGCGCTCTGTTCGTGTCTACCTTCTTCGTGGGGCACACGGGCGTAGCCGTAAGCGATCAGCAGATTACAGACCACTTCCGAGGCATACTGGTCAACCAGCCACATGACCTGCTCGATGTCAGACGTGGTCAGGCTAGTTCGATATGGACCCGGTCTCGTTTCCATCACCTGGGCGTTCTCGGCGTTATACTTGGCCATGAAGTCGCCCAGGGCTGCGACCAATCGCTCCGGCTGGTGGGCTGTCCGTGCCAGCTCGTGGTGCAGGCCGTAGCGCACGTCGTAGCGCCGATCGCCCTGCTGCTTGCGGTATTGGGCTGTGACTGTGCTCTGCCTTATGGCGTACGCCACCTGCTGAAAGCCCTTGTTCTTGACGATCTCATAGAAATTGGTTTGCATGTTCATAAGCAACCTCTCCATTCCTTCCGTCGTCAACTGACGGGCAGGCAGGCCGCTCTCCCGCCGCCCCATGACAAAACCTGCATACTGCGTGGTGAACGCGAAAAACGCATCCAGGTCATCCCCGCTCAGGAAGTCCCGATAGGTCTGGAGTAGCGAGACCTCGTTGCTGTGGCTCTCGTCAAACTGTCGGACGATCTGCTCATGCTCGTCAAGCAGCTCGATAACGCTCCTCACATCATCCGCGTCTCGCACCCACACCCAGCCTGGCAACGCGATGAACGACAGGTTCATCGTAGCAGAGGACCGGCCCAGGTTCTTGTAGAAGGCAGCGTGAAAGCCTCCTACGATGTCGCGCGGGCGGGCGCTGCGCAGGATGATTTGCTGCGACAGCTCGGTGGCCTGGTTTTCCTGTGCATACTTCAGTAGGGCCTTTGTGAAGCGCACGGCGGCGAGGATGTCGAGCCGGATGGCGGTCTCGGAGCCGAGCATGTCCCGCTTGAACCGGCTCATGATCTCGCCCAGGTGGCCGCCTTCGATGGTGCGGGGAGCTAGAGCGTAGCTCTTGCGGTCGCCACCAGCGACCCGTCGTGTCACACCCACCTGGTAGAAACCGACCACCTTCAGCCATTCGAGGAGCCAGAAGCCGTCCACGTTGTCCATGCTCAGCGCGTTGGCCTTGGCCCGGTTCTGGCCTTTGCCCTGGGCTGGGTTGAACAACTGGAGCGTGTTCCTCTTCGACTGGATGCCCCAACCGTTCTCTCGATCAAGGGCCTCCCACTGCTGTAGGGCGCGCTCCACGTCGTTTGGCACGGTGCTGAGCATATCGAGCAGGATCCTCAGCACCTGTGGCAGGGCCTCTTGTGCCTTCCACCAGTTGAGCGCCAGAGCGTTGTGGCCCGCCAGGGCCGCCGGGTTGACGGCCCGCAAGGTATCCCAGTGGGGGTGTGGCGGGTCGGGTGCCTCCTCGGGCCGGAGCTCGCCGCGCACGACGGCAGCACGCTGCTCGCGGGGCAGGGCTTGGAGCCACTCGAAGTAGACTGCCCGTCGGTCTCGGACATCCTCGTAGTCCAGGCACATGCCGTGAGGGAGGTCAGCCAGACTTCCGGCGTTTTTGGCGGTGCGGATGGCCCGGAAAAGGGACATGCTGGTCGCTCCGGCGATAGCGCCGTCGTCAATGACGGGGTTGCAGTCGAGACGGTAGTATGCGCCCTGGTCTTGGATGCGCACAGATGGGCTGGTACGTCTGTCGTCGTAGGCCCGCGTCAGGACTTCACGCAGCAGCGCGGCCAGGCCGTGCACCGCCAGCGCGTCGGCGAAAGGGTCGCCGGACTTGTCCAGAAAGCATGTGCCCAGTGGATGCATGAGATACTCCTTTCTCCTGAACGCTTCCCTGCTGCCCAGATTGCGCTAGTCGGCTGCTTGTGACCCCCATCGCGTCCCGATCTGATCGGCACGGCGCAGGACCCGCACTAAGAGCACATAAGCCAGAAACTCGGGTTCGTCTTCGGGCTGGCTGACGAATTGGCCGAGCTCAATGCCGGGCCGAGGCTTTATGAAGGGCGCGGGAGGGGCTTCGCACTCGCCCAGGCTCACCAGCGTATCAGCCACAATGTCAGGGGCCTGTTTTGTGAGCTCATAGTCGCGGCGATCATTAGCAAAGGGCGCATGGTGGCGCAGAATCGCGGTGCACGCCGCCCGCGCTAGGCCTGGAATGTCACCTAGATAGCGGTCGACTATCATCAGGGAAGCATACGCGCCTTCGCCCGCATGAGTTGCCCTGGGCCAGCGCAGTCGCTCATGTTGGGGCAGGTAGCGATCGGTGTGAGCGATCATGAAATCGTCACACTGGGGATTGGCCGCAATCTGCTGCCATTCGTGGGCACGACCTTGCCACACGACGCTCAACTTCCCCACGTCGTGCAGCAGCACAGCCAGTTCTGCCGCGCGGCGCACCTTGCCCTCCGACCACCTCAAGGCGCGTTCGAGCCGGGAGGCGGCCGCTGCCACCTCCGGCCAGGCGATGTGCTCAAACGCCCGCCACACCAGCCGGACGTGATCCTGGTAGGACTCCAGCCGATACTTGTAGCCATTCGAATCGCTCTCGTCTCGCTGCACCTTCTGAGGCAGGGCGCATTCCCACACGCCGCCCCGGTCCAGAAGCAGTCCGACGTCGGGGCTGTACGTGGCCAGGTCGGGGTGGATGACGACCAGCGCCGCACCGGCCAGGTCTACCCTCCCGTTGACAAACCTGCCCCCGTAGACGCTGCGGTCCTCGTCCTGGTCCTGGTCATCCGTCTCCTCGTAGACGGCAACCAGCGGCTCGGCCTCTCCCTCAAAGCCCTGTGCCCGGTCCAGCAGGCCGCGCAGCGCTCCGTACATGACCTCTGCCGACAGCGAGAAGGACTCCTCGATGCCCAGCGGGTTGGCCAGAAGCTCCCGCCAGTCCGAGTGGATGGTAACGCGGAAGGCACGGATATTGCGGATCAGGCGGGCCGCGCCCGCGCTCTCACCGCGCATCACACTGTACATCTCTTGCCGGTGCAGGCCACTCGTGGCGCCGATCCCCTTGATAATCTCATCGTCAAGTTCGCTATGCACGA
>DATKTN010000317.1:0-5016 GCA_035531135.1 Anaerolineae bacterium | reverse complement strand
TGTCGAAAATGCTCTTCTTTTTCTTGGCCATGGGTTTTTCCACCCTTCAGTTTGTGTCTCGGTCGTTTGGCGAAACCGCGCTATCTCCGGCCGGTCAGCGCCTGCCGGTCAGCGCCTGCCGGTCAGCGCCTGGAGTATGCTCTGGGCGATCAGGCCCCCGGCGGCGGTGCGTGACGTGCCAGCCTGGAGCGGATTCATGTGCCCCCGGCCCATCAAGGCGCCGATCAGGGCCTGGCCGGCGGCTTTAGCCGTGTCCGCGCCGGATTGCCTGGCCTGCAAGAAGGCCAAACCGGCAGGCAACAAGGCATTCAACACGTCGCCCAGGTCCAGGCCGTCGTCCTGCGGCCCGGCAGGCCCGGCCTGAGGCGGCTGTCCACCGACACTCCCCAGGATTTGCTCAAGAACGCTACCGCCGGCCTGGGGCGGCTGTCCACCGACACCCCCCAGAACTTGCTCAAGAATGCCGCCGCCGGCCTGGGGCTGCTGGCCCCCGACGCCCCCCAGGATTTGCTCAAGAATGCCGCCGCCGGCCTGGGGCTGCTGCGGGGCGTGCTGGGACGGAATCGCGCCCAGGATCGACTGAACGATGGACACGACGTCGCTGCCTTCGAGCGTGGACCGGCCCTGGAGCTGGTCGGCGGCCTGGCCCAGGCCCTTGGCGTAGTACTGGCTGGTGCCACCACGCCCATTCGACTGCAATCTTTGGCTGGCGTACCCGAGTGCCTCGGCGGGCGTCTGCGAGCTTTTTTCCTTGAGTGCATCGACGATCATGCGCACGTTCTCGACCGTATTGTCGCCGTGGTTGCCGTTGTAACCGTCGAGGTCGTTGATCTCCTGGCGATGCGCCGTCACGGCCTGCAACGCGGCACCAAACAGCTCGCTGAGATCAAGTGGTGATTGGTTCATGGTCTATACTTACCTCCTAACTCCCCAGGCACGAACCTCCTGTCCGCCGTGCATGGGGCCATCCTATCTCGTACAAATCACTTTACTGCAAGCCGCTCCTGCCGCTCACCACCCCCTTTCTGCCCGTGTCCCTGGAGAACATGGCGTGTGCAGCGGGTGCCCTTGTCTGTCTGTGGGCTTAGTATAACACGAAAGCCAACCACTTGCCTACGGATTTGGTTGAAATCACTTTTGCGTTTGGTTGCAGAACGTTGGGATTGGGTTGGAGCGGTGGGCACCCGCGCCTTCCACCGCACCCCAAACTGGGCTGCCTATTCCCGCGCCAGAGAAATTGGGTTCAATTGGGCGTGCTCCGGTGCGTCAGCGCCAATGCGCAGCGCGCTCTGGATCGCCAGATTCCGGTAGCCCTGGCCGGCCACGGCCAGACTGTACGCCTGCCCCTTCGGCAGTTGCCTGGGGAACGTGAACTGGCCGTTGCGATCGGTACGCGCAGACGTGTAGGCCATCTCCTGGCGCTGTTGCTTCACGAAATCCTGGACTCGCACGCCGGGGTGCAGCGCGATGACCAGCGCATCTGGAATGCCGCGCCCGGTTGCCACGTCGACGATCTGGCCCGAGACCCCCGTATCGGTGTCATCAACGCGCCTGCCCACGACGACCGCGCCCTCGGCGATGACTTGATTCGCCACGGTGAGCACCAGGTGGTACTCACCGTCGGGCAGACCGTCAGGGTTGCCCAGATGGAGCGTCTTGCGGCCCCGGGATCCATCCCTCCACTTGCTCTCTTCAGAGGCGAGCATCTGGCTGTCGCGCGCCCATACCTGGCCCACGGCAACGCCGTCCCGCATCCCGTCGTACTCGAAGGTGACAAAGATCTCCTTGCCACCACTGGGCAACACGGCCGCCGGATTGATCGGCCGGCCGTCGCGGGTGACACGGCTGCTGAACACCAGGTTGGTGATGGTCGGACCGCCGGTTTTTCCAGGCTGGCGCCTGGGTTTGGGCTGCGGTGGGGGCTTCACAGGCACTTGCGCAGCAGCGCCCGCGCCCGCGACGGACATACCGACCTTCTTCAGCAGGGGCTTGGCCAGCTTGACCGGTCGCAGCCCGTTGATGAACCCGCCGACCGCCATCGGCGTGTCACGCTGGTCCACACGCCCATCGAGATTCGTATCCACGACCGGTCGTGCGTCCACCGGCGTGACACCGCTGCCGGCCGCGGCCTGGGTCGGAATGCCGACCAGTTCACCACTGCGGTTCAGAGCGGCGCCGCCGCTGTTGCCTCCGGCAATCGTGGCGTCAGTCTTGATCCAGGCGCGACGGTCGCTGATCCCCGGCTCCTTGGAGAAACCAGCCACGCTGCCGCTGGTAAAGGTCACCGTTTCACCACCGATGCCAGGGTAGCCAAAGATGCTGATGGTGTCGCCCAGTTCGAGCGCGTCAGAGTCGCCCACCGGAACGGAGGGCAAGTGAAGGCCCGAGACTGGCCTGCCATCCAACCCGGCGACGATACGCAGCACCGCCAGGTCGAACGCGGGCGACTGCACGACGACTTCAACGAAATACGTCAGCGCCGGTGGCTCGTCGGACCGCTGCGTGATGGCGATCGCCAGCCGGTCTGCCGGTGGAGCCGACATGCCCATGGCGCGCGGGTTAGCGACGTGGCAATTGGTCAAGATGATCCCGCTGGGGTCCACGATGGTACCGGAACCGGTCCAGGCCGGAGACAGATTGCCCATGAACCGCTGGCGCAGCGCCACGATCTGAACGACGGCCGGCATCACCTGTTCAATGATTCCGCGGTCGAGGATTTGTGAGCGGCTTTCGTTGCCCATGGACGCACCTCCTATTGGCAAGAGTCTCCGACTAAAGTCGGCGCAAGCCTGCTTTTCGCACTTCTTCGCCGAGATGGAAGCCGAAACTTGTTTCGGTGATCTCGGCAGCGACGTCGCTTGCCCGCATGAGGCTGCACGCTCACCAAAGACGCCAACGAGTTGGCGCATCCGTTCATCGCCGCGAGGTGCGAAAAGTAAGCTAAGCGTCGGCGACGCTGGCCCGGGCCGATGTGAGGCGCGCTTGTCCCTCGGGCGCATGTCCATTATAGCCCAACCTGGCGCCCAAGTCAATGCTTGGTTACCCAGGCGCTGTGTTGCGCAGCGCGCACCCTGCCCCCAGCATCAGCGTCCCCAGCAAGGCTGCCACCAATCCCCACATCCGCCAACCCAACTCCCAGCCGCCGTCAGCCCCACTGGCGGGCAACTGGCCCGGCCCCGCCAGCGTGGGTGTCGCCAGCGCCGGAGACGTGACGGTAGGCGTGCCTGTTGCCGCAGGAGGGCCAGCCGGCGTCCCGTCGCCGGCCGCGCCGGGCGTCCCCTCTGCCACAGCAGGCACTGTACCGGCAATCGTGGCCGTCGCTGCTGCCTGAGGCGTGGCTTCGGGCGGACGGGTGGCCGTGGCTTCGACCCCCGGCGCTGGTGTGCCCGCAGCCGTGGCCGCCAGCGTTGGCGTCGCCAGCGTGGGTGTCGCCAGCGTCTGGGACGTGCCGGTAGGTGTGCCCGTCGTCGCGAGCGGTAGCTCCAGTGTCCCACCACCAACCTCACCGGGTGTCCCCTCCGTCGCGAGCGGTAGCTCCGGCGTCCCACCACCGACCTCACCGGGTGTCCCCTCTGCCACGGCAGGCGTCGCACCCGCACTGGTAGCCGTCGCCGTCCGGCGAGGTGTGCCCTCCGAGGGGACGGCGGTTGTGGCCTCCACGCCGGGCGAGGGTGCACAGGTGGCCGTGCCTGCCGCCGCCACCGTCTGTCCAGCAACTGTGGCCGCACGGGCAGGCGTCCCCGTCCCTGCTTCGGAGACCGGCGTCGCAGCGGGAGGGGACAACTCAGCCAGGGGAAGCGCCACCGCCGTCGCCAGCAAGAGGAGTGCGAACAACACGACCAGGACGCGCCGCTTTTTCTTCTTGATCTCCTCTTCTTCCAGCAGATCCTCGTCGAACATTACGGCTCTCTCTGCGCCCAGTCGCGGGCCTGCTCGATCCAGGACTCGATGTCCACCCGCTGCCAGTCCTTGATGTCGAGCATACGCCGGAGTTGGTCCGGGTCGGCTGCCGCCAGTTGCGCGTACGTGTTCACGCCGGCGTCACGCAGCTTCCACTGGTAGACCGGCCCGATGCCCTTGACGACCGTCATGTCGTCCGGATGCGTCCGCTGGTAGGCCTCAAAGTCGTCGCGCAGACCGTCCAACTGCACGTGCGTCGCCGAGAGCTGATCGCGCAGCTCCCCCACCTCTTTTTCGCGCCGGTGCAAAAAGTCGGCCAGCGTCTCTGAAGCCGAATCGCCGCCCTCCCCGCTCACACCAGCCAGCGCCAGCGCCGTGCCCCCGCGCTGGCCCAGTTGCTGCCGCAGCTCTCGATTCCTGCGATATGCCAAATCGATGAGCCACTCGACGACGAAGCCGACGATGGCGCCGGTGACGACGAGCAGCACGCCGACGAACAGCGTGATCGTGGCCCCTGCGTGGAAGGCCCAGGTGACGATGAACCCGATGGCAATCCCCAGGACGACGAGTGCCAGGCCAATCACGATTGTCATAACCAGCCTCCTTTGTGGCTACTACTCGCTACAGCAGATTCCTCAAGACCGGCATCAACGAGGTCTTACAGGAAAGCCCTCACCCGGCCCAGGCTTTCCTCAACACCCGCCTGGCTGTTGTTCTCCAGGATATAAGTCCATCCAGTTGGCGGATGGCCGCCAGGCGACGCGCCCGGCCTTCCTCGGGCCGCCGGGGGTCCACCTCCCACCCCGCCAGGGGAATGGTCGTCGTCCCGATTTTCACAGGTCTCTCTCCCTTCGTGGCCATACGCCAGACCTGACAGGTTTTAGCGAGAACCAGCGAAGACAAGGTGCGCCTGCATAACAGACTAACAACAAGTGATCGAGAATTACTAAACCTGTCAGGTCTTGGCAAATTCCTCTTCGGAGATAAACTCCCCGCCCTCGATCTCCTGCGAGACGATGCGTTTGTCATCGTCGAAGCGCACCGTGGCGTACATCAGCGAGAAGCAGGTCCCGTCCATCATCTCCTTGTGCAGGACGTACCCGCCCTCGTCCAGGT
>DATKTN010000316.1:0-3563 GCA_035531135.1 Anaerolineae bacterium | reverse complement strand
TGCCAGCCGCACCCGTGGATGTCCCCTTCCCCGTCTTCCTGCGCTGGCAGGTCGTGGGTCCGACGGCCACAGACCTGAACGCCTCGCTCACGCTGCGGGACGAGGCCGGCCACCTGTGGGGCGAGGTGGGACAACTGGTGCTCAACGACGTGGATTTCCCCACCTCCGCCTGGACTCCGGGTGAGTGGGCCGACAATGGTGTGAAACCCAAACTGCCAAAGCGCATCCCACCCGGCACCTACGCCGTCCAACTCACCGTCACCGACGCGGCAGGCGCGCAACTGGGAGCCTGGGACGCCGGCGGCCAGTTTCAGGGCGTGCGGCTGCGCCTGGGCGACGTGGAGATTGCCCCGCCCGCCGAGCCCACAGGACCGGTCCCGTGCACGGAAGGCCGTACGCTCGCCGCCGGCCCCCTCCTGGCCTGCGTCCCCGACGTGCCACCGCAGGCCATTCCCTCCGGCGACGTGTTCACACTGGCGCTGACCTGGTCCTCCACGGCCCCACCGGAGGCCGACTATCGCGTCCGATGGCAGCTTCTGGAACCCGCCGGCTCCGTGGCGTTGGAGCAAATCGCCGACCTCTCCCCCTACGCCACATCCCGCTGGCGTGCGGGCGACAGTTTCGAGGCGCGCTATGACCTGTGGCTCGACCCGGCGCTCCCGGCTGGCCGCTACCGGCTGGCGTTCAACGTCCTCGCGCCGGATGGGCGTCCCCTGTGGGCGGGGGATGAAACGTTAGCCGCCGTCGATATCATTCCCCGCGACCGGCTGTTCGAACTGCCCGCCGACATCGCCCACCCGCTCGACCTGACGCTGGGTGCCACCGTCCACCTGCGTGGCTTCGATCTCACCACTTTCCCTGCGGAGGAGGGAAAAGGCCCAGTCCTGCAACAGGGTGACACTTTGCCCATCCAGTTATACTGGCAGGCCGACGGTCCCACCGACCTGGACTATACCGTCTTCGTGCACCTCGTCGGCCCCGACGGGCGACCCCACGGCCAGGTGGACGCCCTCCCTGCCGGAGGTACTGCTCCTACCACCAGTTGGACGCCCGGCCAGGTCATCGTGGGCGAAATCACCCTCCCCGTCGCCGCCGACGCACCCGCAGGCGCGTATCACGTCGCCGTCGGGATGTACGACGCCGCCAGCGGTGGCCGCCTGCCTATCACCGACCCTTCCGGGAACCTCCTTCCCAATGACCAGGCGATCCTACCGCTCGAAATCACCGTCGCCGAGGGGCGCCAATGACCAGGCCTCAAATCTCAAATCTCAAATCTCAAATCTCCAGATCCACCGTTGGTCATTGGTCATTGGTCATTTCCCTGCTATGCGTCGTCGCCGTCGCCCCATTGCTCCGCAGCGAAAGTCCCTGCACCCACGACGGGGCCTTCCACTACTACCGCGTCGCCGCCATGCGCCACGTGCTGCAGGACAGCACCCAACCGCTGCGGTCGGCCTTCGCCCGCTACCTTCCCGACCTGGCGTTCGGCTACGGATATCCATTCTTCAACTACCGCGCTGCGCTTTCGTACTATCTGGCGCTGGCGCTGCACCTGACCGGCCTGGCACTCCCAGTGGCCTTCAACCTGCTGTACGCGCTGAGCATCGTCGGCTCCGCGCTCACGATGTACCTCCTGGCCCGTGACCTGTTTGGTCCCCGGGCGGGCGTCGTCGCTGCCGTCGCCTACGCCTACGCCCCCTATCAGTTCCTCGACGCCCTCCTGCGCGCCAACATGCCCGAAACGGTCGCGCTGCCGCTTCTGCCGCTCATCCTGTGGGCCTTCCGCCGCCTGGCCTTGACCGGCCACCGGCGCTGGTTTCTGCTCAGCGTGGGCTCTCTCGTCGCCCTGCTCCTGACCCACAACATCTCGAGCCTGCTCTTTGCCCCGTTCCTCCTGGCCTACCTGGTCGTGCTGTGGCTGGTCTACCGCCGGGGAGGGCGTGCGCACGCAGCGGGCGCCTGGATCACCGCCGGCAGTGCGTTTGCGCTGGCGCTTGCGCTGACCGCCTTCTTCCTGGGACCAGCACTGCTGGAGCGGGACTATGCCCAACTGCACATGTCCCGCGTGACCCGCAACAACGACTTTCACTATAATTTTCTAGGCCTGGCCGAGATATTCGCGCCCCCTGCACCGGTCGACACCTCGCTGATGAACCCACCGATGCGCGTCCACCTGGGATTGGCGCAGGCCATCCTGGGCGGGATCGGGCTCGTGGTGGGGCTCGTCCGCTGGCGCGATCGAGAGCGGCGGGCCACGATCATCTTTCTCGCGCTCGCCACCGTCGTGATGCTCTGGATGAGCACCCGCGCCTCCCTCTGGCTGTGGGAGCACGTCCCGCTCCTGTCCTTTGTCCAGTTTCCGTGGCGCCTCGTCGGCCGCGCCCTCCTGCCACTCTCCCTGCTTGGGGGCGCAGCCGCTTCAGCCATCCCTGCTCCCACGCAACACGGCGACAAGGTCGGGGCCGCAACACGGCGACAAGGTCGGGGCCGCAACACGTTTCACGTTTCACGTTTCACGTTTCACGCATCACGCATCACGCATCACGTATTACGTATTACGTATTACGTAATCGTGTGCGCACTGATCCTGTCCGCTTTCCCCTCGACCTATCCGCCGCAGGGCTACTGCCCCAGCGCCGCCCACCCCACGATCAACGACGTGTTCGCCTACGAGCATCAATCCGGGCTGGTGGGCGTCGACCCGGAGGGGTCCTATTTCCCCATCTGGGTCAAGCAGCGGCCCGAGGGATCGCCGCTGGAGGAGCAATACGCTACTGGCGGTCCCGTCACCCGGTTCGACGAGACCGCCCTGCCTGCAGGAGCGTCCGTCGTCGAGGCCGATTACGGCCCCAACCGGGCCCGCGTCGCCGTCGAGACCCCAGTCCGCTTCCGCGCCCGTTACCTGGCCTTCTACTTCCCTGGCTGGCGGGTGTCGATAGACGGAGAACCGGTGGAGGTGACGGCTACCGACCCCGAGGGACTCATCGCTTTCGACGTGCCCGCCGGTCGCCACGAAATCGTCGTTCGCTTCGGCACCACACCCACCCGCACCGCCTTCACGGCCATCTCTCTCCTCAGCATCGCTGCGCTCGCCATCACAGCTCTGTGCCTGAAACCCAACACCACCAGCCACCCAGTCACGCTGTCATACAACCTGAAACCTGAAACCCTTCGGGCTGAGCCTCAGGCCGAAGCCTGGAACCTGACACCCTACGTGCTCCTGGCCGCACTTTTGTTGACGCTCAAGCTTCTCGTCGTGGACAGGGCAGAGACGCCACTCCGCCGCCCCGCGCTCCAGCCCGACGGCACGCTGCCCGGTGTTGAGCACTCGCTGAATCAACCCTACGTCGACGGCCTGACGCTCATCGGCTACGACCAGGAGCGCACGGCGATCCCGGCCGACGAAGCACTGCGGGTCGATCTATACTGGACCGCCCACGCCCGGCCGACCGCCCGGTACCAGACCGTCATCCACCTGGTCGGGCCTGACGGGATGCGCTGGAGCCTGCCGGACACCTTCCGGCCACGCGGCTACGCCAAGTACCCGCCCACCACCTCCTGGC
>DATKTN010000315.1:0-4559 GCA_035531135.1 Anaerolineae bacterium | reverse complement strand
GACGTTCCTCAACAACGCCTCGCTTCGGTACAGCGATCTGGCGGGGCAGGAGGAGACGCGGGATGGGCGGGTGCAGTTGCTGCAGCAGGCGGTGGCCGCCATCGAGGAGGCCGCCCGCCTGTACCACGACCTGGGGCTGCGCGCCGACCTGGCGGCGTCCCTCAACAACGCCTCGCTTCGGTACAGCGATCTGGCGGGGCAGGAAGAGACGCGGGAGGGGCGGGTGCAGTTGCTGCAGCAGGCGGTGGCCGCCATCGAGGAGGCCGTCACCATTCGCCGCGACCTGGGGCTGCGCGCCGACCTGGCGACGTCCCTCAACAACGCCTCCAATCTGTACAGCGACCTGCGGGGCAGGAAGAGACGCGGGAGGGGCGGGGGCAGTTGCTACAGCAGGCGGTGGCCGCCATCGAGGAGGCCGCCCGCCTGTACCGCGACCTGGGGCTGCGCGCCGACCTGGCGATGTCCCTCAACAACGCTGCCAAGGCTTACTTTGGCATGATGGGCGTTGAGGAAGATGAAGAGGTGCAGGTTGAATGGCTGCACAAGGCGCTACAAGCCATCCAGGTAGCCGTGGACACCTTCCGTGTTCAGGGCATCATTCCCTACCTAATGGTCGGCCTGCGCAACGTCGTCATCTTCCACCTGGAGATGACCGAGCGCACTGGTGAACTGGACCGCGCCCGCGTGCAGGCGCTGTGCCAGGAGGGGGAGGCTCTCTGCGGGCCGATGGAGGATCAGGAAGGCCTGGCCTTCTTCCGCCGGGTGCGACAGCAGCTACAGAGCTGACCCGGCACACGAGCGAACGTGCGAACGGCCAATTGCCGATTTGCTGATTTGCTGATTTGCTATACCGTGGGTAAGCTGTCACGGAACCCCCCACTACGTGGGGGGCTTGCAAGAACGTGAGGGCTTGCAGGAGGTTGATATGCGACGCAGGGACCTGGACTACGTGGTCATCGCCGCCATGCTCCTGAGCGGGCTGTACGTGACGCTCAGCGGGGTGGTGACCGATCTGTTCGGCCTGCACCAGTTCGCGCTCCACCGGTACGCGGGCTACGCCTGCGCCGGGCTGATCGCGCTGCACCTGGCGCTCAACTGGGGACGGGTCGTGGCTTACCTCAGGCGGCGGCTGGGACGGGCGGAACGACGGGAGCGGCCATCGCTCGCACCAGTTGCGCGTGCGCCACTCGTGGGCCGGCGCGGGTTTCTCGTCTCCGCGTTGGCGGCCGCCGGGGGCTTTTTCCTGGGGCGGTTGTTGCCGGGCCGGCGGCCGGTGGAACTCCCCGACGAGGCGGCCGGCGTCGGCGACGTCGGCGCGCTGTACCACGAGTGGAGCAAGCCCGGCGGCTCAGGGGCACTGGGACCGATGCTGGACTGGGGCGGGCGACCGGCGCGTGCCAAGGTCTATGCCGACGCAGAACGGGTCGCGCTGCCCGACCCCCACGGCGGTCAGGGGCTCAGCCTGGAGGAGGCGATCGAGGCGCGCCGCTCCATACGCAGCTATGCCGCCGGCCCGCTGTCGCTGGAGGAACTGTCGCGGTTGCTCCACGCCGCCCAGGGCATCACCGAACGCCGGTCGGGCTTCCGCGCCGCCCCCTCGGCCGGGGCGCTCTATCCCATCGGGCTGTACGCGGTCGTGCACGACGTCGCGGGACTGGAGCCGGGCATCTACCACTATGCGGTGCAGGAGCACGGGCTCGAGCTCGTGCAGGCGGGGGACTTGCGCGCGGCGGTGACGCGGGCCGGGCTGGGGCAAGCCTTTCTGGGGCAGGCCAGCGCCTGCTTCGTCCTCTCAGCGATCTTCCAGCGCACGCGCTGGCGGTACCGCGAGCGCACCTACCGCTACGTGATGCTGGAGGCCGGGCACGTCGGGCAGAACCTCTACCTGGTCGCCACCGGGATGGGGCTGGGGGCCTGCGCCGTCGGTGCGTTCCTCGACGGCGAGTTCAACGACCTGCTGGGGCTGGACGGGGCGGAGGAGGCGGTGCTCTACGTCGTCAGCGTCGGGAGGGGGTGAGCGCATGCGGATCGCGCTCGCCGCCGTCGGCTTCACCTCGACGATCGCGCAGGTTCTCTTGATGCGCGAGTTGGTCGCCACCTTTTACGGCAACGAGCTATTGTTCGGGCTCGTCCTGGCCGCCTGGCTGGCCTGGGTGGCGGCCGGTTCGTGGGGGCTGGCCCGGATTCCCCCCCTCTGTCCCCCCCGTAAGCGGGGGGGAGGAAAGGAGTACCGCGTGCGGGGGGGAGGAAAGGGGTACCACGTGCGGGGGGGAGCGAAGGAGAGGGCTCCCCGTAAGCGGGGGGGAGGAAAGGAGGGGGGGCGTGCGGTGGGAAGGAGGACTTTCGCGGCAGGGCTGGTCATTGCCGCGACGTTGCTCCCGGCGCAGATCGCGCTCGTGCGCGGTGCGCGGACGCTGCTGGGGGTCACGCCGGGCGCTTTCGTCGAGTTCGGGCCGATGGTAGTCGCGGTCGTGGCCATCCTGGCCCCGCTGTGCCTGCTGGGGGGCGGGCTGTTCACGCTGGGGGCGCAGTTGACTGTCGATCAGGGCGGCACCGCCGGCCGGGCCTACGTCTGGGAGAGCGCGGGCGCCGTCGCCGGTGGCGCGCTCTTCAGTTTCGCCCTCATCCGCTGGCTCGACCCCTTCCAGACCGCCCTCCTCGTCAGCGCCGCAAACCTCTCCGTCGCCGCCCAACTCCTGAAACCTGAAACCCGAAACCTGCAACCTGAGACCTGCAACCTGAAACTCCTCCTATCCTGCCTGCTCCCGCTGACCCTCGCCGCTCTCCTCACAGGTCCCGCCCTCCACGCCGCCACCCTCCGCTGGCAGTGGTCCGACCTGGCCTTTGCCGCCGATTCCGCCTACGGGCGGCTCACAGTGCAGGCCCGCGACGGGCAGCGGGCCTTTTTCGAAAACGGCCTGCTGGCCTTTGAGACGCAGGGGACGTTCCCCGAGGAGGTGGCCCACTTCCCACTGCTGGCACACCCCGACCCGCAGGAGGTGCTGCTCGTCGGCGGCGGCGTGGCCGGGGACGTGCGCGAGATCCTCAAGCACCCCGTCGCGCGCGTCACCTACGTCGAGCTCGACCCGCTGCTGATCGAGGCGGCGCAGGCCCACCTCCCCCCGGAGGACGCCGCGGTCCTGAACGACCCCCGCGTCACGCTGGCCCTCACCGACGGCCGGCTGTACGTCAGGCAGTGCGCCGGGCGCGCCGGGAGGGCGGCCTGCCCCGCCTTCGACGTCGTCATCCTCGACCTGCCCGAGCCCGCCACCGGCGCGCTCAACCGCTTCTACACCCGCGAGTTCTTCGAGGAAGTGCGCGCGGTGCTCGATCCCGGCGGGATCTTTGCGCTGGGGCTGCCCTCGGCGGAGAACTATTGGAGCCCGGAGCTGGCGCGGCGCAACGGCAGCGTCTACCACACGCTGCGGGCGGTCTTCCCGGAGGTGATCGTGCTCCCCGGCGAGCACAACTTTTTCCTCGCCTCCGGTGCGGAGCTGGAGGCCGATCCCGCCGTGCTGGCGGGCCGGTTGGCCGGGCGCGGCGTCGAGACGCGGTGGGTGACGCCGGATTACGTCGAGTACGTCTTCACCACTGACCGCTTCGCCAGCGTGCAGGCGGCGCTCGCGGCGACGGCAGGCGTGCGGCTCAACCGCGACCTGGCGCCGATCTGCTACTACTACGACCTGGCGCTGTGGCTGTCGCGGTTCTACCCTTCGACGAGCTCGGGGCAGGCCCCGCTTCTGCGAACCGTCTTCGAGGGGACGGGGCTGGTCGGCCTGTGGTGGGCAGCCGTGCCGCTGGCGCTGGCCGTGCTGCTCGTCCGCTGGCGGCGAGGGGGAGCGGTCCCGCTCGCCATCGCCGGCATCGGCCTGGCGGAGATGACGCTGGAGGTCGTGATTCTCTTCGCCTTCCAGGTGCTCCACGGCACCGTCTACGCCCGGGTCAGCCTGATCGTGACCGCCTTCATGGGCGGGCTGGCGCTGGGGGGCGCGGCGGGGGAGCAGTTGCTGACGCGGCAGTCGGCAGCCGGCAGTCGGAGAGCCAGACGGGCGCTGATCGCCATCCAGGCCGCCGTCGCCCTCTACAGCGCCGTCTTTCCCCTCATCCTCTCGCTGCCCATCCCCGCCCCGGTGCTCGTGTTCCCCTTGCTCGCGCTCGTCGCGGGCGCACTCACGGGGATGGCCTTCCCGCTGGCGGTGGCGCTGACGCGGGGGAGCGCGGGGCGCGCGGCCGGGCTGCTCTACGGGGCCGACCTGGTGGGGGGCTGCGTGGGCGCGCTGGTGAGTGCCGTGTTCCTCGTGCCGGTGCTCGGCATCCCGCAGACGTGCGCGGCGGTCGCGCTGGTCGGGCTGGCAGGGTTGTTGGCGTTGGCGTGATGCCCCACATCCTGCGCACACTCGATCAACGCTGTTTCCTCGGCTTCTCCATCTGGGAGTTCTCCTTCCGCAGCCTGCCGCGCCTGTACGGCCGCATCTTTGTGCGGGACATCGCCCTGCGGCATCCGCTGCGCACCTTGACGGGGTTGCTGGCCTACCGGCGGTTCGCCCGGCACCCGCGCC
>DATKTN010000314.1:0-9712 GCA_035531135.1 Anaerolineae bacterium | reverse complement strand
ACCGCGCGGCCAATCGTCGTGGTCTCGCCGGTCAGGGGATGTTCTCGTCCGGTGGGGTCGGTCAGGAACGGCACTTGTTCAGCGGTCGCCTGGGTCGTCGGCATCGTGCACCTCCGCCTCCCAAGTCTACCCCAACCGCTCAACTCTGTCAAACCGGCTATAGACCCAACCTTCCCGAAAGCTTGCACGAGCGACCTGACGGACATTTCGGCGCTTTTCGACAGTGTCTCCGGCATTGCTAATCGTTGCCCAGCTTTCGGGAAGGTTCGGTTGGTAGCCGGTTTGACAGAGTTGAGCGCTTGGGGTAGACTTGGGAGGCGGAGGTGCACGATGCCGACGACCCAGGCGACCGCTGAACAAGTGCCGTTCCTGACCGACCCCACCGGACGAGAACATCCCCTGACCGGCGAGACCACGACGATTGGCCGCGCGGTCGAGAGTGACATCGTCATCACCAGCAAGCGCGTCTCGCGCGAGCACGCGTGCGTGCGGCGCGAGGGCTGGCGCGTGATCCTCGAGGACCTGGGCAGCACCAACGGCACCTTCCTCAACGACGAGCGCGTGCTGGCACCGCTGGCGCTGCACGACGAGGATCGCATCAAGATCGGGGATGTGACGCTGGTCTTTCACGATCCTGACATCACCTACCGCGACACGCCTTTCCCGGAGCTGGACGTGGACGTCGCAGCGGGCGTCGTGCGGGTGGACCGGCGCGTGGTCGAGCTATCGCCCAAAGAGTTCGCGTTGCTCGCCTACCTGTACGAGCATCGAGGCCAAGTCTGTTCGAAGGATGCCATCGGCGAGGGTGTCTGGCCCGAGTACCAGGAGGGTATCTACGATTACCAGATCGAGAACCTGGTGCGTCGCCTGCGGTCCAGGCTCGAACTCGACCCCGCCAATCCCCAACTGCTGCTCACAGTGCGTGGGCGGGGCTACAAGCTCGTCACCCGGGGCTGAGAGTTCGGGTCCCCTGGCAGGGCAGCACGTGGCCAAGTCCTCCTCACGTATCACGTATCACGCATCACGTATCACGCATCACGTATCACGTTTCACGTTTCACCCCCGGTGAGAATTCGATAGCCGATTGTTAGCCGGCGGATAGGCAGCACAACTGGGTGTGTGGTATCGTAGCCGCAGGTTGGTGAACGATGGATGAAGACACACAGTCACTCCCTGCGGATGTGGAATCGCTGTTGGCACGCGAGGGAGAAAAAGAGATGACACCTGCTTCTCTCGAAGGGCAGACGCTGGGCAAATACCGGGTGCTGGAGCCGCTGGGGCGCGGCGGCATGGCGCGCGTCTACCGGGCCTACCATCCGCAGCTCGAACGGTACGTGGCGATCAAGGTGCTGCGTTCAGACCTGGTGGATGATGAGGAGTTTCTCGTCCGCTTCCGGCGCGAGGCGCAGGCGGTCGCTGGATTGCGTCACCCCAACGTCGTCCAGGTCTTTGACTTTGACGTGCAGGGCGATCTCACCTACATGGTGATGGAGCTCCTCGAGGGCGACACGCTCAGGCGGCGACTGAACGACTATCGCGTGCGGGGGGAGAAAATGCCACCGGGCGAGGTGGTGCGTGTCCTGTTGGACGTGCTCGACGGGCTGGCCTACGCCCACAGCGAGGGGATGATTCACCGCGACATCAAGCCCGGCAACGTCCTGCTGACCAGGCGCGGGCAGGCCGTCCTCGGCGACTTTGGCATCGCCCAGATCGTCGGCGGCACCCGCCACACCGCCTCCGGCGCGCTGATGGGCACGCTGAGCTACATGGCGCCGGAGCAGGGGCTGGAGGGGCACAGCGACGTGCGCAGCGACATCTACTCGCTGGGCATCATCCTCTACGAGATGCTGCTCCAACGCCCTCCCTTCGAGGCCGACACACCGCTGGCCGTGCTGATGAAACACGTCAACGATCCCCTCCCCCTGCCGCGCGCGATCGACCCGGACATCCCCGAGCCCTTTGAGCGGATCGTGCTAAAGGCGCTGGCCAAGGACCCGGACGACCGTTACCAGAGCGCGGAGGAGATGGCCCGGGCGCTGCGCAAGGCCGCTGAGGAGGCCGGGGTCGAGCTGCCTGCGCGGATCTCGTTGCCGCTCTCGTTCACGACGGACGAGGCGCCGGCCGAGTCGGTGGCCGTCTTTTCCGGCACGGCCCGGTCAAAGATCGCGGACGTAGAGTTCGCCGACGAGGACACCGACGAGTCGCTGGGCCAGAGGCTCGGGGCGGAGCGTGCGGGAGGGGGGCGACCGCTCCGCGAGGCGGGGAGGGAACTCCTGGGCGCGATGGGTGCAGCGGCGTCTGTGGCCGTCAGCAAGGCGGCTGAGGGACTGCGCGGGGTGGTCGAGGCGGCGGAGAAAGCCGGGGAGGCGGGGACGGGAGGGGGCGAACGGCCAGGCGGGCCACCCGAGCCGCCACCGCCGCCAGAGCCCGTATCTTTTGTGATGTCACCCGGAGCGACGCCCGGCGTTGCCGGCCTGGCGCGGGGTCAGCGGCGGGCAGCGGAGAGGGCGGCCAGGGAGGCGAAACGGGCAGAAGCGAGACGGAAGCGCGGTGGGGTGGGGCTGGCGGTCCTGGGCGCGATCGTGCTCGTCGGCGCTGGCAACCTGTGTATGCTCATGGTGGAGATGCCGACGGGCCAGTGGCACATCTTTGAGCGGGGCTGGCCTCTGGAGATATTGCTCGCCGGTTGGGGGATGTGTGCCGTCATGTACGTCGCTTCCTCCATCTGGATGCTGGTTCCCGTCGGCCTCACACTCGGGACGGGGATGCTGCTCGCCTACAGTGCGCTGACCGGCAACTGGCAGCATTGGGATTTTCTGTGGGTCTTTGAGGTGTGGATCGCCGTCATCTCAATGGTGGTGCCGGTCTTTGTGGCGCGGCGCAGGCGCCTGGCCCGGGCGCTGAGCCGCATCCTGGCGGTGCTGCTCAGCCTGGTGGCGATCGGGGCGATCGCCGTCGTCGGCGTGAGCGCCACCCTGACCGTCGGCCTGGGTGGCTTGTTGACCGGCTTGCGCGAGTTGATCGTGCGGTAGCCACGGCCATCTTCCCGAAAGCTCCCACGGGCTGGCTGACGGGCATGGGGATGCTTCTCGGTGGAGTCTGTGGCATTGCTCGTCCCTGTTCAAGCTTTCGGGAAGATTTGCCCCCAACGCACCCGGCGGGCTTGCCCATATCCCCGACGCGAGTATACTAACACCCGTGTCCAGCCCGACCGCCGCGACCATCAAGAGGCTCTTTGCCGTCTCCGGCAACCGGTGTGCCTTTCCCGGCTGCCCTCTGCCGCTGGTTGACCCCGAAAGCGGCACCGTCGTTGGCGAAATTTGCCACGTCAAGGCCCAGCGTCCGAACGGCCCTCGCTACGACCCCGGTCAAAGCGACGAAGCGCGCCACGGCTTCGATAATCTGCTCCTGCTGTGCCCCGCCCACCACAAGGTCGTGGACCAGCATCCCGAGACCTACACCGTAGAGAAGCTCCTCGGTATCAAGGCCCAACACGAGGCCCAGCATGCCGGCGGCCCGGAGCCGGGCGACGACGTCGTCCGGCAGCTCCTGGTGCAGGTGCGGATGGACGTCCACGGCGACGTGGTGTACGGCGCCAAGATCGTGTACCAGGAACCTCCGACCCCTCCGCCCCAGCCCCCCTTCATGGTCGAGGGCATCGCGGGCTTTGTGCCGCGCCCGGACGAGTTCGAGCGGTTGATCGGCCACCTCCTCGACGAGCGACGGCAGGGTCCGGTGGCCATCACGGCGGCGCTGCGCGGCGCGGGAGGCTACGGCAAGACGATGCTCGCCCGGGCAATCTGCCACGACGGGCGGGTGCGGCGCGCGTTCAAGGACGGGGTACTGTGGGTGACGCTCGGCCAGCCGCCCGACGTGCTGGGCGGGTTGCGCAAGCTGTACGCGGCGCTGACCGGCGAGCGACCCCCGTTCGTCGACGTCGAGGACGCGGCCAGCGCACTGGCCGCGCGGTTGGGCGACGGCGCGTACCTGCTGGTCGTCGACGACGTGTGGCATCCGGCCCACCTGCGCCCCTTCCTGCGTGGGGGCGCGCGCTGCGCCCGGCTGGTGACGACGCGCGACGGCTCGGCGCTGCCACCCGCCGCCCGGACGGTCGACGTGGACGCCATGCAGCGGGACGAGGCGCTCGCCCTGCTGGCCGCGGGCCTGCCGCCCGCCGACCCGGAATCACTGCGCGCGCTGGCCGCCCGCCTGGGCGAGTGGCCGCTGCTGCTCAAGCTGGCCAACGGCGCGCTGCGCCACCACGTGCGCGACCTGCGCCAGCCGCTGCCCGCCGCGCTGGCCTACGTCCACCGGGCGCTCGACCGGTGGGGCCTGACCGCCTTCGACGCCCGCGACCCGCTCGAGCGCGACCAGGCGGTGGCCAGGACGCTGGGCGTGAGCCTGGAGATGCTGCGCCCGGAGGAGCGCGCCCGCTACGGCGAGCTGGGCATCTTTCCCGAGGACGCCGACGTCCCGCTGGCGGCGCTGGAGAGACTGTGGGGGGCGACCGGTGGGCTGGACGGGCTGGACGTCGAGGACCTGTGCGACCGGCTGTTCCAGCTCTCGCTCCTCCTGCGCTTCGATCTGGCAGGCCGCAGCGTCCGCCTGCACGACGTCATGCACGCCTACCTGGCACGGGAGCGGGCGGGCGACCTGCCGGCCTGGCACGCCCAATTCCTCGACGCCTACGGGGTGGCGCGGTGGGCCGGCCTGCCCCCGGACGAGCCCTACCTGTGGCGGTACCTGGCCTACCACCTGCGCGGGGCCGGGCGGGAGGATGAACTGCGCGCCTTGCTGCTCGACTTTGACTGGCTGCAGGCAAGCTGGACACCACCGACGTCAACGCCCTCCTCGCCGACTATGCGTTCCCCCTCTCCCGCCCGCGGGAGAGGGGGTTAGGGGGTGAGGGTGCCCTGCGCCTGGTCCAGGGTGCGATTCGCCTCTCGGCCCACGTCCTGGCCCGGGACGAAACGCAACTGGCCGGTCAGCTTCTGGGGCGCCTGGCGTCCTTCGAGGAGAGCGAGCTTCAGGCGCTGCTGGAGGGGGCCCGGCGGTGGCGCGGCGCTCCCTGGCTGCGCCCGCTCACGCCCAGCCTGATCCCGCCGGGCGGGCCGTTGGTGCGCACGCTGGCGGGCCATACGGATAGCGTTTATGCTGTGGCGGTGACGGGGGACGGGAAGCGGGCGGTGTCGGCGTCGCTCGATCAGACGCTGAAGGTGTGGGACCTGGAAAGCGGAGCGGAGGAGCGCACGCTGGCGGGCCATATCGATTCGGCCATAGCCGTGGCGGTGGCGGCGGACGGGAAGCGGGCGGTGTCGGCGTCCGACTACGGGACGCTGAAGGTGTGGGACCTGGAGAGCGGGGCGGAGATGCGCACGCTGGCAGGGCATACAGGTGGGGTCTGGGCCGTGGCAGTGACGGCGGACGGGAAGCGGGCGGTGTTGGCGTCGGGCGATGGGACGCTGAAGGTGTGGGACTTGGAAAGCGGGGCCGAGGAGCGCACGCTGACGGGCCATACCGCCGGGGTCAATGCCGTGGCGGTGACGGCGGATGGGCAGCGGGCGGTGTCGGGGTCCGACGACGGGACGCTGAAGGTGTGGGACCTGGAGCAGGGGCAGGAGGTGCGCACGCTGGCGGGCCATACCGGTAGGTTCATAGCCGTGGCGGTGACGCCGGACGGGCAGCGGGCGGTGTCGGGGTCGCTCGATCAGACACTGAAGGTATGGGACCTGGAGTACGGGGCGGAGGAGCGCACGCTGGCGGGTCATACGGATAGGGTTAATGCCGTGGCGGTGACGCCGGACGGGCAACGGGCGGTGTCGGCATCCGACGACCGGACGCTGAAGGTGTGGGACCTGGAAAGCGGGGGGGAGGAGCGCACGCTGGCGGGCCATACTACTGAGGTCATGGCCGTGGCGGTGACGCCGGACGGGCAGCGGGCGGTGTCGGGGTCCGCCGACCGGACGCTGAAGGTGTGGGACTTGGAAAGCGGGGTGGAGGAGCGCACGCTGGTGGGGCATACCGATTGGGTCAGGGCCGTGGCGGTGACGGCGGACGGGCAGTGGGCGGTGTCGGCGTCCGACGACGGGACGCTGAAGGTGTGGGACCTAGAAAGCGGGGTGGGGGAGCGCACGCTGACTGGGCATGGGATTGGAGTCAGTGTGGTGGCGGTGACGGTGGACGGGAGGTGGGCGGTGTCAGGATCCCGGGATGGGACGCTGAAGGTGTGGGACCTGGAGAGCGGGGCGGAGGAGCGCACGCTGGCGGGCCATACCGATTGGGTCATGGCCGTGGCGGTGACGGCGGACGGACAGCGGGCGGTATCAGCGTCCTCCGACGGGACGCTGAAGGTGTGGGACCTGGAAAGCGGGGCGGAGGAGCGGACGCTGGCGGGCCATACGGATTTGGTCATTGCCGTGGCGGTGACGGCGGATGGGAAGCGGGCGGTGTCGGCGTCCTACGACTGGATGCTGAAGGTGTGGGACCTGGAGAGTGGAAGGCTCATCGCTAGCTTCACCGGGGAGGGCGCGTTAACAGCCTGTGCCGTCGCGCCGGACAGCGGTCGCCACGCCGGCCGGCTGCGCATCGTCGCGGGCGAGAGCTCCGGCCGGGTGCACTTTCTGCAGTTGGAGGGCGCATAGCACACGCTGCGAACCTGGGCAACTGGACGGGCCGCGGAACGTGGGGAGGGACTCGCGTTTCGCGGCTTTTTTCGTTCCCCTGCCCGGTCCGACGGGGGTTCGATAGCCAGTCGATAGCCGGTGGATAGGCAGCGCGCCCGGGAGTGTGGTATCCTCTCCGTGGGTCTGAAAAACTATCGAAGGGAGAGAGAACATGGGCCGGCGACTTTCGTTACTGGTGGGGATTACGTTGATCTTGATCGGTGGTCTGTCCCTGGCGTTCACGCTGGTGATGCCGAGGCTGGGGATGCGCGCGTGGGCGTGGGGGGCGTGGCGGTTGTGGCCGCTGGTCGTCGTCGCCGCGGGGCTCTTATTTGTGGTGTCGCCCTTGCTCGTGCGCGGCCGGCGCGGGCTGGGCGGGCTGTTCATCCCCGGCGTGCCGATCCTGACCACCGGCGGGATCCTGCTGTACGCCAGCGTTCTCGACGCCTGGCACGCCTGGGAGTGGCTGTGGCCGCTGGAGATCCTGGCGGTCGCCGCGGGCTTTTTGCTCGCCGCGGTCTACATGCGGGCGATCTGGCTGCTCTTCCCGGCCATCGTCGTGGGGGCCAACGGGGCGCTGTTGCAGTTCTGCGCTGTGACCGATCTGTGGGAGAGCTGGGCCATGCTGTGGGCGATCGAGCCCCTGTCGATTGGGCTGGCGTTTCTGCTCATCAACGTCAAGCAGCGAGCGCGAGGGCTGTTCATCGCGGGGTTGATCCTGTGCGTCGTGGCGGCCGCCGGCCTGATAGGGATGACGGCCGTGTTCCCCGGGTGGCTGCTGGTCAACGCCCTCGGCCCCGCCATCCTGGTGCTGGCCGGGGTCCTGATGCTCGTCCATAGCCTGGTGCGCCGCCCGGCCTCGCCGGGTCCTGTTCCCGAGTGACGCGGCGATGCTGGCTGACAAGTCTCACCTGGACGCAGATCCTCGCAGATTCTCGCAGATAAGCCAAAGGATCAGCGTGGATCAGCGTCAATCTGCGTTCTATTCCGCGCCCTCAGACCTGGCCGGGGCCTGTTAAAGCTCGGAGCAGTTCCGAGTCCTGCATCCTGGGACGTCAGCCGCGATTTCCAACCCAACGCAGCGGGTCGCGGACCCGCTGGGAGCGTTGCGAGAAGAGCACCCCCCGGAACCATCCGGGGGGTGCTCTTTTGTGAGGATGCTCGCCAGGGATCGGCAGATCCCGGCCTTGGGAGGCAGGAGCCCGCTGTGAAAGGCAAAACCGGTGCTTCGGACGGGGATCTGACGATCCCCTGGGAGCGAGACAAAGGGCGGCCGGCTTCCACCGGGCTGTCCTCGGGTTTGACTTTGTGCTCGCCAGGGATCGCCAGATCCCGGCCTGGCGCGGCAGGAGCCCGCTGTGAAAGACAGAATCGGTGCTTCGGATGGGAATCTGACGATCCCCTGGGAGCAAGGCAAATGGCGGCCTGTTTCCACCGGGTTGTACTTGGGTGTGACTTTTATGCTTGCCAGATCTCGGGCTTACACGGCGAGAGCCTGGCACGAGCGGCAAAACCAGCAACTCACGATCTGCGTTCGTAGTGCGTACTTTGGTGCGCTCTTGAGGCGCTGAAGCGCCCACTACGAACAGGCCCCGCGATCCGGTGAGAGTCGGCGCTTCGGACGGGGATCCAACGATCCCCTGGGAGCAAGACAAATGGCGGCCTGTTTCCACCGGGTTGTGCTCGGGTTTGATGCAAACTCGATAGGCAGTTGTTAGGTGTCCGATAGGCAATGCGGCCCGGGGCATGGTATCGTATGGCCAGATGGACAATTCAGCGTGTGGGAGGTAGATAATGAGCAAGCAACTTTCGATCGTGATCAGCATCGTCCTGATCATGGTGGGCCTGCTGGCGCTGGTGTTCAGCCTGGCTGGCCCTGTATTCGGCTTCAGGGTGTGGCAACTCTGGCCGTTGGCCATCGTCACCGCCGGGGCGCTGTTCGTGCTGCCGCCCTTGCTCGTGCGCGGCAAGCGCGGGCTGGGCGGGCTCTTTATCCCGGGGATGCCCATCTTGACCACCGGGACGCTCCTGCTCTTTGCCAGCGTCTTTCGCCTGTGGGACGTCTGGGAGTGGCTGTGGCCGCAGGAGGTGCTCGCGCTGGCGCTGGGCTTTTTGTTCGCCGCCATCTACATGCGGAACGTGTGGCTGCTCATCCCGGCCATCGTCTTGGGAGCCAACGGGGTGCTGATGCAGTTCTGCGCGATCACGGGACTCTGGCGCGTGTGGGCGGTGATGTGGGCGATCGAGCCGCTGTCGGTAGGGCTGGCGCTCCTGGCGGTCCACGTCAGGCGGCGCTCGGCGGGGCTGCTGGTGGCGGGCGTCACGCTGTGCGCGCTGGCCGTGGTCGGCGCGCTCGGGTCGCTCGCCATCGTGTCGCTGTCGGCGATCTTTCCTGTGTGGTGGCTGTGGAGGTGGGTTGGGCCCGTTACGTTCATCCTGGCGGGGGTGGCGTTGCTCGTCTGGGGCTTTGTCCGTCGCTCGCCGGTGCCCCGTCCGGCCTCGTAGGGCTGAGGGAAGACCCGAACAAGTTCGGGCGTCCGGAGCGCGTGAGTGGGGTGCTGCCCCTGGCTCTGTGACAGACGTGAAGGGGAAAGACCCGAACAAGACTTCGGCGAGCTCAGTCGAGTCGTTCGGGCGTCCAGAGTGCTTGAGTGAGGTGATGGTGAAATGAAGAAGCAAGCGTTACTCATATTGTTGGTGTCGGTTTTCGTCGCGGCCAGCAGCCTGGCCTGCACGGTGACCGGGGTGGAATTTGGGGGTGTCCGTGGGTCGGGCCGCGTGACCGAGGAGGTGCGCGAGGTGAGTGGTTTCACCGGCGTCGAACTGGCGACTTTTGGTGACCTGACGATCGAGGTCGGTGAGAAGGAGGAATTGCGCATCAAGGCCGAGGATAATCTCGTCGAGTACTTGCAGACGTACGTGGAGGGAGACCTGCTCAAGATCAAGAGTCGCCCCGGTGTGGCCCTGATCGCCCGGCAGCCCGTCAACTTTTACCTGACGGTGACCGAGTTGGACACGGTCATCGTCGCCGGGAGCGGCGACGTCACAGG
>DATKTN010000313.1:0-2204 GCA_035531135.1 Anaerolineae bacterium | reverse complement strand
CCCGAAGGGCAAGCACAGCGATCCCTTGACACAGCCGAGCACATGGCTACAGTGGGGAAGGCGGTGGAACAGCCGAGTTGGACAGAATCGTTCGACACTAATTTCTCGTCAGAGTTGTCTAAGAATGCTTGACACATTCCGAACTCGATAACGGGAATTGCTGCCTGAACTTGTTCAGGTCCCTGTCAAGCGCCCCAACAAGTTGAGGCATCCGACAGCCTGGACATACCCTACCGTCAAATTCCATCAAGTGAGATTTGCCTATCTGCGCAACTTGTGATACAAAGGTGTGTAGCGGGGTGGGCATGAACGAAACGATCCTGGTGATCGACGACGAACCCAAAATCGTCAAGCAGGCCCGGGACTATCTGGAGAAAGGCGGGTTTCGCGTCTTTGCGGCCGGCGACGGAACGACGGGGTTGGCCGTAGCGCGCCACGAGTGGCCCGACCTGGTCGTGCTCGACCTGAACCTGCCGGGGATAGACGGCCTGGACGTGTGCCGGGCGCTGCGACGCGAGTCGGCCGTGCCGATCATCATGCTCACCGCCCGCGTCGAGGAGACCGACCGGCTGATCGGGCTGGAACTGGGCGCGGACGACTATATCACCAAGCCGTTCTCGCCCCGCGAGCTGGTCGCCCGCGTGCGGGCGGTGCTCAGACGCGTGCAGGGCGGCGTCCGCCAGCCGGGCCGCATCCACGCGGGCGACCTGGAGATCGACCTGCACGGCCATCGCGTCACCCGCGCCGGGGAGCCGGTCCGCCTCACCCGCACCGAGTTCAACCTGCTGGCCGTCCTGGCCCAGCACCCCGGGCAGACGTTCACCCGGGCGCAGCTCCTGGACCGGCTGCACGGCGTCGCCTACGAGGGCTTTGACCGCAGCGTCGACGCCCACGTCAAGAACCTGCGCCGCAAGCTGGAGCCGGACCCCGTCGAGCCGCGCTACGTGCTCACCGTGTACGGCGTCGGCTACCGGTTCACGGACGAGGTGTGAACTTGAAGAGATCCTGGAAGCACCACGATCACTGGTCACCCTCCCCCCGGGCGGCCTGGGAACACGGCCCCCATCCGCCGTGGGGAGCGTGGCACCACGGCCACGAGTTCCCCGGGTGGCGACCGGGCTGGCGGCGCAAGCGGGGAGGCCTCTTCTTCCGGTTCGCCGGGGTGTTTGGCTTCATGGCCCTGCTCGTGCTGGGCGGGATGGCGGCGCTGGCGTTCGTGCTCACGCGGCTGTTCGGGGGGGACGGGCAGACGGCGACGTTGGTGTGGGCGGGGGGATGCGGCCTGTCGCTGACGCTGCCACTGGCGGCGGGGACGCTGGCGGTGCGGGCCTTTCGATCCATCGCCACGCCGCTGGTCGACGTCATGGCCGCCGCCGACGCGGTGGCCGGGGGCAACCTGAGCGCGCGTGTCCCCGAACACGGCCCCGGCGAGTTCGGCCGGCTGGCCCGGTCCTTCAACCGCATGGCCGAGGAACTGGAGCGCGCCGACCAGCAGCGCCGCAACCTGACCGCCGACGTGGCGCACGAGCTGCGCACGCCGCTGCACGTCATCCAGGGCAACCTGGAGGGCATCCTCGACGACGTGTACGCGCCGACGTGCGAGCACATCGAGGCCACGCTGGAGGAAACGCGCCTGCTTACGCGGCTGGTGGAGGACCTGCGGATGCTCTCGCTGGCGGAGGCCGGCCAACTGCCACTCGTGAGGGAACCGGTCGACGTGGTCGAGCTGCTGGCCGACGTGGGCACGAGCTTTAGCGGCCAGGCCGAGGCGGCGGGCATCGACCTGCGCGTCGAGCCCGCGCTGGACCCGGAGAGAAATGTTGACGGCGACCGGCCTGACCTGACGATCACCGGCGACGTGGGGCGGCTGGACCAGGTGCTGGGCAACCTGGTGGCCAACGCGATCCGCCACACGCCCCGTGGTGGATCGATCACGCTTCGGGCGGAGCCTGCCCTGAGCGTAGCCGAAGGGCCTGCTCCTGACGGCGTCCGCATCACCGTGCGCGACACTGGCAAGGGCATCCCGGCCGAGGACCTGCCCTACATTTTCGACCGCTTCTGGCGCGGCGACCGGTCGCGCTCCCACACGGGGGGAGCGGGGAGCGGGCTGGGGCTGGCCATCGCCCGGCAGTTGGTCGAGGCCCACGGCGGCCGGATCGACGTCGAGAGCGAGATGGGGCGGGGGACGACGTTCACGATCGAGC
>DATKTN010000312.1:0-4984 GCA_035531135.1 Anaerolineae bacterium | reverse complement strand
CGAGTTGGACGTGTTGCGCTACGACGACGTGCCCGACCCCGAGCCCGGCCCGGGCCAGGTGCTGGTGCGGGTGCGGGCCTGCGCCCTCAACCACCTGGACGTCTTTGTGCGGCAGGGCTGGCCGGGCCTGAAGCTGGAGATGCCCCACTGGACCGGCGCGGACGTGGCGGGAGAGGTGGCGGCGCTCGGTGAGGGGGTCACCAGTTGGGAGGTGGGCCAGCGCGTGGTCGTGGAGCCCGGGTTCAGCACCTGCGAGGACGAGTTCACCTGCCGGGGAGAGCACTCGCTCAGCCCGGGCTACTGCATCTGGGGGGAGCAGGTACGGGGCGGGCAGGCGGAGACCATGGTCGTGCCGGCGGACAGCCTGATGCCAATCCCCGACGGGCGGGACTTTGCCCAGGCGGCTGCGCCGCTGCTGGTGAGCCTCACCGCCTGGCGCATGCTCATCCATCGCGCGAAAGTGCGGGCCGGCGAATCGGTCCTCGTCATCGGCGCTGGCGGTGGAGTCAACTCGATGGCCATCCAGATCGCCAAGCTGGCCGGTGCCACCGTCTACGCGCTCACGAGCACGGAGAAGAAGACGGAGATGGCCCGCGAACTGGGAGCCGACGTAGTGCTCAACTATCGGGAGGACCGCACGTGGAGCAAGACCCTCTTCAAGATGACCGGGCGACGAGGAGTGGACGTGGTGGTGGACAACGTCGGGCAGGCGACGCTGGCCCAGAGCATGCGGGCCGTCGCCCGAGGAGGGCGCATCGTCATCGTCGGCAACACGTCCGGCCCCAAGACCGAGATCGACCTCCGCTTCATCTTTGGCAAACAGATCAGCATCATCGGCTCGACGATGGGCAGCCTTCAGGATTTTCAGGACGTGATGGCGCTGCTGTGGGCGGGCAAGCTCAGGCCGGTGGTGGACCGGGTGCTGCCGCTCAGCGAGGGCAAGGCGGCCTTCGAGGCGCTCGAGCGGGGGGAGCAGTTTGGCAAGATCGTGCTCACGCCGTGAGCGGACTGCCCTGACCCGCGCTCAGAAGTGGGTAGTCATTCTGGCGCTGCTGGTACTGGGGCTGGGGCTGGCGAACCTGGTCCGGATGGGCGTCGCGCTGTGCTACGCCTCCCTCCTGCCCGACCTGCCGACGACGGTGCCACTGGAGTACCTGGCGGGTATGGGTGCGTTCTGGGGAGTGGCGCTGACCGTGTGTGCGGTGGGGCTGGCGCGCTTCCGTCGCTGGGGCCGGTGGGGCACGCTGGCGGCAACGACAGCCTACGAGGCCCACGTGTGGGTCAACCACCTCCTGTTCGACGCATCGGACTACTCCCGCCAGACCCAGGGCTGGGATCTGCTCCTGACGGTGATCCTGTTGGCCCTCATCTGGGGATCCCTGAGCCTGCGCGGCGTGCGAAAGGTATTCCCAAGCCAGGTTGACACGGATCAGCAGGATTAAGACGGATCAGGGTCCAGTGACAGCCAACCCAAGCCCCCCACGTAGTGGGGGGTCCGGTGACAGCCAGCCCAGGCCCCGGTGACCCAAGCCAGGCTGACACGGATCAGCAGGATTAAGACGGATCAGGCCCCGGTGCCAGCCACCCCAAGCCCCCCACGCAGTGGGGGGTTCGGTGACAGCCAACCCAGGGTCCAGTGACAGCCACCCCAAGGGAGCAAGAAAATGACCCGACTCGCTGTTCTCTCCGACGTTCACGGCAACCTGCTCGCGCTGGAGGCCGTCCTGGCCGATGTCGCAGCCCAGGGCGCGCCGGACGCAACCTGGGTGCTGGGCGACCTGGTCGCCTTCTGTCCCTGGCCGGCCGAGACACTGGACCGGCTGCGGGCGCTGCCGGACGTCGCCTTCCTGCAGGGCAATACCGATCGCTACCTGGTCACCGGCCGGCGGCCCGTCGCCCCGGTCCGCTCACCCGACGACTGGGCCTCCATGCCCGAGACGCTCACCGGTCGCGACGCCAACTTCCGTTGGGCCGTGGAGCGGCTCTCCTACGCCGCCTACGAGTTCCTGCGTGACCTGCCGCCGAGGTTGGACATGGATGTGCCGGGCTATGGGCGCGTCCTCGCCGTCCATGCGACCCCCGACGACGACGAGACCAACCTCTACCCCGACACGCCCGACGAACAGGTCCGGCGCCACCTGGCCGGGCTGGACGCCCGCCTGGTCCTGTACGGCCACACGCACCGGCCGGTGGACCGCACCGTCGCCGGCGTCCAGTTGGTCAACGACGGCAGCGTAGGCATGCCGCTGGATGGCGACTCACGGCCCGCCTACGCGCTGATCGACTTTGCGGGCGGGCGGTGCACCGTCACCATCCGCCGCGTGGCATACAACGCGGAAGCGGTGATCGCCGAACTGGAACGGGTGGAGCACCCAGCGCGGGCGTGGCTGGGACACGTCTTGCGCCATGCCACCCTACCGGGATAGGCGTATCGCTCGCCAGCGGCATTGGGCAAGCGATAGCATGAACGTCAGAATATCAAGGTGATGAATTGATCATGTCCAGGGGAAATATGACATCCAAAGAACGGTGGCTGGTCGTGCTCAACCGCGAGAGGCCGGACCGGCTCCCGATGGACTACTGGGCCACCGACGAGGCGACGCAGAAGCTGATGAAGCATCTCGGATGCGCTGAACCGTGGGAGATGTTCGAGCGGCTCCACATCGATCAGCCCGTGACGGTCACACCCAGGTACATCGGTCCTCCGATCAAGCCCGGCTACGACATGTACGGGTGCCGGTTTGAAGACGTCGGCTATGGCACTGGCGTGTATTCCGAGTGCGTCACCCATCCGCTGGCCCAGTACGACACGGTCGAGGAGATCGCGGGAAACACCACGTGGCCCACGGCCGACTGGTTCGATTACTCGGTCATACCCGATCAGATCAAGGGGAAGGAGATGTACCCCATCCGGGGCGGCGGGTCGGAGCCATTCCTGACCTACAAGAACCTGCGCAGCATGGAGCAGGCGTACATGGACCTGATCCTCAACCCCGACATGGTGAACTACTGCCTGGACAAACTCTTTGACTTCTGCTACGAAAACACGGTTCGCATCTACGAGCAGATACCCGGGCAGGTGGACATCTCTTACGTCGCCGAGGATTTTGGGGCGCAGGAGGATCTGTTGATCTCCCCGAAGGTGATCCGGGAGTTCTTCATACCGAGGATGGAACGGATGATCGACCTGGCTCACCAGGCCGGTGCGTACGCGTTCTTCCACAGCGATGGGGCGGTCAGGAAGATCATCCCAGACATGATCGCGGCGGGGATCGACGTCCTCAATCCACTTCAGTGGCGGTGCAAGGGGATGGAGCGGGAGGGGCTGAAACGAGACTTTGGCGACCAGGTGATCTTTCACGGCGGCGTGGACAACCAGTATACCCTCGCCTTCGGGAGCGTGGAAGAGGTGCGGGAGGAGGTGATCACCAACATCCAGGTCCTGGGCGCGGGAGGCGGGTACATCCTGGCTCCCTGTCACAACATCCAGGCGGTCAGCCCACCGGAGAACGTGGTGGCGATGTACGAGACCGGGTACGAGTACGGGCAGATGTGATGGAAGCGCGAACTCGTTCGCGGCCGCCCGCAACGAGTTGCGGCGTCCGGTGGCAGGGAGCGGGGAGAACACAGTGAACGATCTGAAACGCGCCAAACGGGAATGGGAGGAAAACGCCGTCAAGCCTGTCCTTGATCGCTTCCCTGAGCGGCGGGATCAGTTTGAGACCCTCTCCGGCATCCCGCTCGACCGGGCGTACACGCCCGCCGACGTGGAGGTCGACTACCTCGAGGATCTGGGTTTCCCCAGCCAGTATCCGTTCACCCGCGGGGTGCAGCCCACGATGTACCGGGGCCGGCTGTGGACGATGCGCCAGTACGCCGGATACGCCACCGCCGAGGAATCCAACGCCCGCTACAAGTACCTGCTGGAGCAGGGGCAGACGGGCCTGTCCGTCGCCTTCGACCTCGCCACCCAGATCGGCTACGACGCCGACGACCCGCTGGCCGAGGGGGAGGTGGGCAGGGTCGGCGTCTCGATCAGCAGCCTGGACGACATGCGGACCCTCTTCGACGGCATCCCACTGGACCGGGTCAGCACGTCGATGACGATCAACGCCCCGGCCGCGATCCTCCTGGCGATGGTCATCGCCGTCGGCAAAGCGCAGGGGGTGGAACCCCGCCAACTGCGCGGCACGGTGCAGAACGACATCCTCAAGGAGTACGTCGCCCGAGGCACCTACATCTTTCCGCCCCGTCCCTCGATGCGCCTGGTGACCGACCTCTTCCGCTACTGCGCCGCCGAGGTCCCGCGGTGGAACACGATCAGCATCAGCGGCTACCACATCCGCGAGGCTGGCTCGACCGCCGTCCAGGAGGTCGCTTTCACGCTCGCCAACGGCGTCGCCTACGTCCAGGCGGCGATGGAGGCAGGGCTGGACGTGGACACCTTCGCGCCGCGCCTCTCGTTCTTCTTCAACGCCCACAACGACTTCCTGGAGGAGGTTGGCAAGTTCCGGGCTGCCCGCCGCCTCTGGGCGCAGTTGATGCGGGACCAGTTCGGCGCACAGGACCCCCGCTCCTGGCGGCTGCGCTTCCACACGCAGACGGCCGGTTGCACGCTCACCGCCCAGCAGCCAGAAATCAACGTCGTCCGGGTGACGCTCCAGGCGCTGGCGGCGGTGCTGGGCGGCACGCAGTCGCTGCACACCAACTCCCGCGACGAGGCGCTGTGGCTGCCCACCGAGGAGTCGGTCCGCATCGCGCTGCGCACCCAGCAGGTCATCGGTCACGAGTCGGGCGTCGCCAACACGGTGGACCCGCTGGCCGGTTCTTACGTGATCGAGCACCTCACGAACGAGATCGAGCGGCGGGCGCGGGCGTACATCGACAGGATCGACGCGCTGGGCGGGGCGCTGGCGGCGATCGAGCAGGGGTACGTCCAGCAGGAGATCGCCGACGCCGCCTACCGCTACCAGCGCGAGGTGGA
>DATKTN010000311.1:0-21938 GCA_035531135.1 Anaerolineae bacterium | reverse complement strand
ACGGTGCGGATGGCCTGGGCCAGTTCAGCCCAACTGGTGGTCTTGAGCACGTACCCGTTGGCCCCGGCGTCGAGCAGGGGGAAGACGTACCGGTCGTCGTCGTAGGCAGACAGGATCAGGATAGGCATGTTGGGATGCTGGTCCTTGATCGCCTTGGTAGCTTCGATGCCGTTGAGCACGGGCAGGCGCACGTCCATGACCACCACGTCGGGCGAGAGTTCCGTGGCCAGACGCACCGCCTCCCCGCCGTCCGCGGCCTCGCCGATCACCGTCAGGTCTGGCGCCTGTTCGAGTAACTGGCGCGTTCCCTCGCGGACGATCTTGTGATCCTCGACCAACAGAATTCTGATCGGGTCCATGTGCTGTTTCTCCTGATTCCGGCGTCAACGCCGAACTGGGGGGCAGCCTGCAGGGTCAACTTCTCACTGTAATAGTATAGCACAGAGGGCAGAGTAGAGGAAGTGAACACAGAAACCGCCGGGCCTTTACGGCCCGGCGGCTCGCGGGGATAGAAACCAGGTTTTGCTGAAAAACCTGGTTTCTTGCCTGCTATGCCCCAAACACGGCGTCGAGCGTCTCGTCCGGCACGTCCCAGACGACGTTGTGGGGCGGGAGTTTCTCGTACTTCATGAACTCTGGCATCCGGTCGTCCACTGACGTGAAGCCGGCCGCCCGGTTGAAGGCCACCTCCTTGTCCAGGATCTCCTTGCCTAGTTGGACGACGTCGTCCCCCGTCCAGTTCGTGCCCAGGACGCCGTTGCACTCGTCGACCATCCCCTGGAAGCCTTCGGGGATATCCAGGATGGCGAAGGCGATGAACAGGCAGTGGCCGGAGGTGTCGATGAACCCGGTGGAGTGCTGGAAGTTGCGCGACAACTCTGCTTTGTCGATGTCGAACTGGTCCACCTTGCCGCTGACGCCCAGGATCTCGGGCGCGATGGTGTAGCCGGCGGTGTGGTCGGCGCCCATCGGGCTAGTGGCGTAGGTGATGCCGATGCCCTTGACGGCGCGGGGCTCGTAGGCGGGCATGTTCTGCCCCTTGACGCTGGGCACGCGCACGACGCCGAACGCCTTGCCGGTGGTCGTCGCCCCCTGCCCGAGGATGTGGCCCAGCGGGGTGCCCGCGCGGATCTCCTCCAGCATTCCGATGGCCTTCTCGCCGTCGCCGAACTCGGCCAGCCCTGCCTCCATCGCCACGGCGATGGTGCCACCTGCCTCGATCGTATCCACCCCGATGTCGTTGCTGAGGCGGATCAGTTCGCCAGTGACATCTAGGTCGTCAATGCCACAGTTGGCCCCAAAGGCCCATACCGATTCGTACTCCTGGCAGGAGACGTGCTCGGTGCCGTCGGGTCTGGGATAGACGTTGGAGCAGCCGATGACGCAGCCGGGGTGGCAGGAGTGGCCAGTCCTTCCCACACCGCCCCTCTCTTTGCAAGTCTCGGCGATGGCCTCGCCGGAGGTTGCGGCCGCACCCTCGAACCGGCCCTCGCTAAAGTTGCGGGTCGGATAGCCGCCGGCCTCGTTGAGGACGTTGACCAGTGCGGCGGTGCCATAGGTGTTGAGCGTGCCGCCGGGCTTGGTGATGTCGTGCGTGCGCAGCGCATCGAGCATCTTTTTGCGGCCCTGGTCAAAGAGGTCCTGGTCGGCGATCTCGACGCCGGGCGCGCCCTCACCGTCGACGACGATGAACTTGAGGTGCTTCGAGCCCATCACCGCGCCTAGCCCGCCGCGGCCGGAATAGCGGCTGGGCCGGTTGTCGATGTCGTTGTAGCAGATGCCGGCCATGGCCATCTTTTTCTCCCCGGCCACGCCGATGGCCGCGATGCTCACCTTCTCGCCAAAGCGATCAAAGAGACCGGGAAAGATCTCGTACAGGCCCTTGCCGGCGTACTCGTCGGCGGCGAAGAACTTGGCCCCATCCTTCGTGACGTGCAGCCCCCACCAGCCGTCATCCTCAGGGTAGCCCTCGACGACGATCGCCTTCAACCCCAGGCGGGCGACCAGTTGGGGCCAGGCGGTCCCGGCGTTCGATTCCTTGATCCCGCCGGTGAGGGGGGACTTGGCACCCACCGAGACGCGGCCGGAGGTCGGCGCGTTCGTCCCGGTGATGATGCCCGGGGCAAAGACGAGCTTGTTGTTCGGCCCCAGCGGGTGGCAGGTGGGGTCCACCTCGTCGCAGACGATGGTGGACGAGAGGCCGCGGCCGCCGAGGAACTTGTACTTTTCGGGTACGTCCTCGTACGTGGCGGTGCGGTCGGTCATGTTGACACGCAGCATTTTGGCCATTTCTGTGCCTCCTTACGGTTTGACCAGAGATTTGGAACGTGCAACGCGGAACCTGAAGGGTAAAACAAAAAGGAAGTCACATCTGGGCCAGGCAAAGAACGCCAGGCCGTGAAGGACCTCCTTTGCAAACACGGCGGGTGCAGGGATTGCTCCATACACCTTATCGCTCACCCGTCCCGGAGGGAGCCAAGTGAGTCGGAGGGGACGATATACTTTGTCTAGAGTAGCTATGAGTATTATATTTATATTACCACATTTACTATAATAGCACAATGTCCCGAATAGCACAAGGCCCGATCTTGGGTGGGCATTTCCTATTGGGAGCAAATTCAGGTGCCAGGCACCTAAGCGGCCCCCTGCACCGGCGAGACCGCCCCCACAGAAAAAGGCCTGCGAGATCTCAGAGACCTCGCAGGCCAAAGCTAGGCCAGCTCGAAGACATGGGTGACCGAACCCCCGGTTGAGATGGTGTCGAGCCCGGGCTCGCCCCAGCGTTCTACTCATACCACTGGGGGTCGATTCGCTCTACCTCATACGAGAGCCACGAGTTCAGCCACTCCACCCCTGGTGCCAGCGAGGCGACCACCTTTCTGGCACCATCGATGGTCTGATCTTGGGTAGCCTGGGCGGGGATACGGTGAATGACGATGAACCTGGCCATGCCTCTATCCTCCTTCCTCAGCCGAAAAGCTGTCTTCACGATTGTGCTGTTTCGCTCTTGCCCGGAGGCTTGGTGTACGCGTGGTGCACGCCTCGGTCCTGTTGCTCACGGAACGTCTCGCGCAGGTCGGGTGTCATGTGAACGCCAAAGCGGTACTGGAACGGCCACATGCTCTGGCGGTGGGAGATGCCCACCCGGTCGCCATCGTGCAGGACCAGGTCGCGATCGGTGTCGATGCCGGGCAGTGCGGCCAGGTTGCCGTTGACGAAGGTGATGCCCTTCTCCTCCGGCGGAAGCCCCAGGTGGTCGAGCAGGTCGTGCATCGTGCTGCCCGTGGGCAGCTCCAGGTGCAGTTCAGCGTAACTGCCCTGACTTTGCTCGCCGGCGTACCGCGCCAGCGGCCCGTAGAGCCAAACTTCGATGTGGATCGTGGTCATGATTGTAGACTCCCTCCTCGTTCGGGCAATGATAATGATCCGAGAATCCTCCAGTATCGAGCATCCAGTATCGAGTATCCAGCATCCGGCTACGCCTGGACGAGTTTGGCGATGGTGACGCCAGCGCCGCCCTCCTTGTCACCACCGGCTTCGTAGGTGCTGACGAGCGGGTGGTCGCCCACAAAGTCGCGCACCGCCCGCCGCAGTGCGCCGGTACCCTTGCCGTGGATGATGTGCACCCATGGCAGTCCGGCCCGCCATGCGGCATCGAGGTGGCGGTCCAACTGCTGGAGCGCTTCCTCGACAGTGCAACCCCGCAGGTCGAGGCGCACGCCGGGGGAAGGGGCGGCGCTGATGGAGATGGCCCCCTCGTCGGGTCCCTCTCCCGCGGAGGGGGAGGGCGCAGGTGCACGCAGTTCCAATGCCGTCAGGCCTACGCGGGTGCGGGCTGGCCCAACCTGCACCACGGCCTCCCTGCCGTTTATGTCCAGGACCTGGCCCTTCGCGTTCAGCGGGCGCACCCACACGGTGTCGCCGGCGCGGATGGGGCGCTGCGGTACCTTGGTCAGGACAGGGGGCTCCAGCGGCTCCGGCCCCTGCACGGCGGATTCCAGTTCCTCGGCAAGCAAAGCGATGGCCTCGTCGACCGCGGCCACGGCCTCCAGCGGTGCGGCAGCGGCTTGCAGGCGGCGTCGTAAGGCGCGCACCTCGGCCTGCAACGTCTCCAGTTCTGCCGTTACCCCTTCGTGGGCCCGCTCCAGAATCTCCTGCCGTTCCTGCTCGATCTTCCCCAGCCGCTCGCGCAGTTCGCGCGTCAGTTCTTCGGCTTCGGCGCGGGCGGCGCTGGCATCGTCCCGCGCCTGGGCCGCCTGGATGCGCAGCCGGTGGATGTCGGCCAGCATGTCCTCGGTGCGCAGTTCGTCCGGCGAGACCATCTGGCGTGCGGTCTCGACGATGTCGCGTTGTAGCCCCAGCCGCTGGGCGATGGCGAAGGCGTTGGAGCGGCCCGGCAGCCCGATCGTCAGCTTGTAGGTTGGGCTCAACGTCTCCGGGTCGAACTCGACGCAGGCGTTGCGCACGCCGGGCGTGAGTTGCGCGTAGCTCTTGAGCTCGGGGTAGTGGGTGGCGACGAAGGTCATCGTTCCGCGACGGCGAAAGTGGTCCAGCAGGGCACGAGCCAGCGCGGACCCCTCGGCCGGATCGGTGCCTGCACCCAACTCGTCGAGCAGGACGAGGCTGTTTTCGTCGGCCTGGTCGAGGAACGAGATGATGTTCGTCAGGTGAGATGAGAAGGTCGAGAGATTCTGCTCGATCGACTGTTCGTCCCCGATGTCGGCGTACACCGCCTGGAACGGAGAGAGCGCTGAACCCGGCTCGACCGGCAGGTGCAGCCCCGCCTGGGCCATCAGCGTCAGCAGGCCGACGGTCTTCAGGCTGACCGTCTTGCCGCCGGTGTTGGGGCCGGTGATGATCAGCACCTGGGTCTCCTCGTCCAACGCGACGTCGATGGGGACGACGCGCTGCGGGTCAAGCAGGGGGTGGCGCGCGCCGACGAGGCGGATGGTGGCGCCGTGGTGGCCCCGGTCGGCTGGCCGGTTGGCTGGTCGGTCAGGGGGTCGATTGGTCGGCTCGGTGGGAACGAGCGTGGGCGCAGTGGCGTTGATGGCTTCGGCGTACTTGGCTTTGGCAAAGGCCAGGTCCAGCTCGGCCAGCGCCTCCACGGTCTGCCCGACCTCGGCTGCGCGTTCGGCGATCTGGCTGGACAGGCCGGCCAGAATGCGGTTCACCTCCTGCTCCTCTTCGAGTTCGAGTTCGCGCCAGGCGTTGTTCAGTTCGACGACCGAGAGAGGCTCGATGAAGATAGTTGCGCCGGAGGCGGATACGTCGTGGACGATGCCCCGGATGCGGCCCTTAAAGTCCGCTTTGAGGGGGATGACGTAGCGGTCCTCGCGCCGCGTGATGAGCAACTCCTGCAGGAAGCGAGCCTTCTGAGGTGACTGGATGATGCTTTGGAGCTTGTCCTGTATCCGGCCGTGGGCGATCCGGGCCTCGCGGCGGATGCGGGCCAGTTCGGGGGAGGCGTCGTCGCGCACGTTCCCCCGCTCATCCAGGCAGCGATTGACCTCGGCAATGATCTCTGGGCAGAGCAGGATTCGGTCGGCCAGGTGCGCCAGGTGGGGGAATTGGCCCCTCAGCCGGCTCAGCGTGCGCTGGAGGGTGCGGGCGGCGACGAGGGTGTCGCGCACGTCGAGCAGCTCCGATGGGGGCAACACCGCTCCGCGCTGGGCGGCCTGTACCAGCGGCCGGATGTCGTGGGCGCCGCCGATAGTGGTGTCGGGCTTGGTGTCCAACAGCGTTCGGGCCTCGCTCGTCGTCTCCAGCCGCCAACGAACCTCCTGTAGGTCAGTCGCCGGGGTGAGTGCACGGGCCCGTTCCTCGCCGGCAGAGAAACTGGCGTGTGCCGCCAGGCGGTCCAGGACCTTGGGGAATTCTAACTTGGCCAGGTGTTTAGCGTTCACGCGGCACGTCCAGGTCGTAGACGTAGATCGGAGGCGGTGTCCTGGGGAACCAGAATGACTGGGCGTTGTAGTGTATGGCGAGGACCTGGTTGAATCTCCTGCGGAGCAGCGCCTTGTTGTGCACGGGTCGCAACCGGCCGTAGCCGATCGCGTTGAACAGGAGGCTGGCGACCAGTGCACCGATGACCAGGTGGACGGCGATGCCTCCCAGGTTGTCCAGGATGCCCAGCCTGGGCAGGCTCGTGTCGCGGAAGGCGACCCTGCCGATGGCCTCGAGCGCGACCCAGGTGATCACCATCAGCAGCACGAAAGAGATGACCAGGCTGCCCCCGCCTACGTTCTGGTTGGCGACGTCCAGTTCACCGCTCAGCGCATTCCCGGTGAATACGAGCGCAAAGAACTGGCCTATGGCGGCGACGTAAGGGGCCGGGATTGGATAAAGCGTCGCTGCAACGCCGGTGGCGACGTATAACAAGACGATGGTCATAGCGCCACGGATGATGCCCCGATTGTAGCCCGCCGCGCCAAAGCCCACCACGACGAGCAGCAGCACCAGTTCGATGAACTGGAGCCCGGGCACCAGGAGGTACAGCGCCACGACGGCAACGGTGCCCAGAGCGCCGATGAACAGCGACGGGATCGATCTCTTGTCCGAGCGTTTCCTTGGCTTGTTGAACTGTACAGTCATGGCTCTCTCCTTCCCAGTCTACCACTACTATACCACACGGGGGACAGGTCGCAAGTTAGTGAGGCTCGACCGCTGATGACAGGCTGCCGGCGATGCGGGCCAGGCAGGCCGGGTCACGCCATAGTGCCCCGCCGACCTGGACGGCGACAGCGCCAGCGTGAAGGAAGGCCAGCCCATCTTCCGCGGTGTGGATGCCACCGCAGCCGATGAGCGGCACCGACACAAGCTCGGCCACGCGACGCAGCGCGCGCAGCGCCAGCGGAAGGACAAACGGCCCGTAGAGGCGACCGGTGACGAAGCGGCCACTGGATGCGTGCCAGGCGGTCCCCCGGGGCGGGGCGGCGACGGTGAGCGCGTCGGCGCCGGACTCGACGGCCGCTTCGCACAGCGCGTCGGCCCGGCTCAGTGGCAACTGCACGATGAGGGGCTGGCTTGCGGCGGCGCAGGCCGCCCGGATGATGGCTGTGGCGTCGTCGAGGGCATTGGCGAGCTCGGTCGAGCCACCGCTGGTGTCCGGTAGACCCAGTTCGATGCCGGCTATCGCCTCGACGCTGGAGAGCCGCCGGCAGCAGGAGGCCGCTTCGTCGGGGGTGGTACCGGCCACGTGTACGATGACGGGGACAGGGGAGCGGGCCCAGGCGCGGGTGTGGCGGCGTAGGACGGCCGCGACGCCCGGATTGGCCAGCCCGGTGTGGAGCAGCACGCCGCCGGGAATGGGCAACGTGCGCGGCGGTGCGGCTCCCTGACGTGGCCTGGCGGTGATCGGCCCGACGACGACCGCGCCCAGCCTCTCCGCGTCGACCAGCCGGGCGTACTCCGTGCCGAAGCCAAAGCAGCCAGCGGCGGGCATCACGGGGTTGGCGAGCGTGAGCCCGGCCTTGTGGTCTGGGGCCAGGTCGATGGTCGTCATCGCAGATCCAGCAGGTCAAACACAGGTCCATCGGTACAGGCCAGCCTGGTGCCCCGCACCACCGGCACGGCGCAACCCTGGCAGGCGCCCACGCCGCACGCCATCGGTGGCGCGACCAATGCCTGGGCGAAACGGTGGCCCAGCCCTACGCGCGTGTCCCGCACAATCTCCGCCAGCGCCGGGTAGAGCGCTGGGTCGTCGGCGATGCAGACACAGTCGGCCCAGCGCACCAGATCGGGAAAAAGGTCGAGGACGGATCCCCGGTGGCCGGCTGAACCGTCGATGGTGACGGCGTGTACCTCCAGGGCCGGGGGCAACAACTGGATGGGGTAGAGTTCAGCGGCAGTCGAGGCGGAAAGCAGCAATGCCACGGAGAACCCCGGTCTTTCCAGAGAATCGGGTTTCTGGCCGGCCAGCGGCAGCAGCGCCGGCAGGTGGGCGGTGGATGCGACCAGCAGTAGCCGCCGCGTCGCCGTGGGCACGTCAAAGCCCTGCCCGCACGGTCCGATGAGGCCAACTCTGGCGCCGGGCCGGAGAACGGCAGCCGGGTGAGTGGGCGGGACGAGCACGGCGAATCCCCCGGCTTCCAGCCCGGGTGTGTCCAGAGACGCGGGGAAGAGCGGGGTGCGGAGGTAGCCGCCGAGATCGGCCAGGACAAAGCGGCCTGGGGCCAGCCCAGAGCGAAATGCGGGGGTGGCGAACGTGACCCGCGCGAAGGGGCCGCTCTCCTCCACCTCGGTGACCAGCGCGTCCGTCTGTGCCATCTTGCTCACCCTGTCTCCTTCGTGTGGACTATGCCACAGGTCACGCGTTGTGTCAAGTGGTGATTGTGTGTATAATTAAGGGGCAATGGGACCTATACGCGTTTTGCTGGTGGATGACCATCTGTTGTTCCGCAAGGGACTGGCCAGGTTGCTCGATGCCCAGCTTGATTTTGAGGTCGTGGGAGAGGCGGCGGATGGGTTGGAGGCGATCGAGCAAACGCGGTTGCTGCGCCCAGATTTGGTGCTGATGGACATCCGTATGCCCAACTGCAATGGGCTGGAAGCCACCCGCCAGATCAAAGCTCACATGCCAGACGTGCGCGTGGTGATGTTGACGGTCTCTGACGATGAGCAGGACCTGGCGACCGCTGTGCGCTATGGAGCGGATGGGTACCTGCTCAAAGACCTCCTGCCGGAGACGCTTTTCCAGCAGTTGCGAGGTCTGATGGCGGGGGAGGCCCCGATAGCGCGGGGAATGACGGGCAAACTACTCCGCCAACTGGCGCAGCAGGGCCAGCCAGCCGTGCAGCCTGCGGCTATAGACGTGCTTTCGGCGCGTGAGTGCGAGGTCCTGGCGCTGATTGTACAAGGCTATTCCAACCAGGAGATTGGGGAGGATCTGGGCATCGCGCGTAACACGGTCAAGAATCATCTGCGCAGCATTCTTGCCAAACTGGGGGTCAGGAACCGGGCCCAGGCGGCTGTCTATGCGGTGAGCCACGGGCTGGTGTACCTGTCGCCTGAACATGGGGCTCGACCGCGTGGGGTTTGATCTGTAACTGGCACCGGGGAGTCACGGACTAGCCCGTATGGACTATTCGGGTGGTATATATAGCCTCTATGGGCTATGGACGGATCGTCGTAACGGGTTTATAATCACCATAGGTCCGTGACTGACCGGGAACCAGTGCATGAACTCGAGTCGCGTATTCATTCTCACCAGCCAGCCGCTGTTCGCGCAGGGCGTTCAAAGTCTCCTCTCTGGACAACCAGGCATCCACGTCGTCGGGGTCGCCACTGTCGGCCCCGATACGTTTGCCCAGGTGCAGGCGGCCGCGCCCGACGTGGTGATCATTGAGGCCACGGGCGAGGAGCAGGGCCGCCTGGTTGCGCAGGTGTTGGAGTCTATCCCTGCCGCAAGAGTGATCGGGCTAAGCCTGGAGGACAATCGCATCCACATCACCTATCAGCAGATGAAGCAGGGCCGCCGCGTAGAGGATCTGTTGGAGGCGATCTGGGGGCCGTCGGATTGGCGCGGCCGTGGCCCCGAATCGTTGCGGTTGTTTGTCTTGTTCCAGGAGCACTATGGCCAGCGTATTCTGGAAAACATCCGCCGTTTTGCGCCCGAGGCGTGGGCGGTGGAGGCCTGGCGCGCTCCCTCCGCGCTTCCCCTGATGGTGGACGACCCGCTCAAGTTCCTGCCGATGCACCTCCCTGCTGCCGACCTGGTGCTCTCGCTGGGTGAGAGCCCGAGCGTGGCCCAATTTGTGCCCACGGTGATCGAGCGCACTGGCGCTCAGGCTGTGATCGCGCCGGTGGACAACGTGGCCTGGCTGCCGGGTGGGCTCGTTCGACAGCTTTGCGTCCGGCTGAGAGAGTTGGGGGTAAGCGCCGTTTTTCCCAAGCCGTTCTGTTCCCTCACCGAGCGGAGTTACAACGTGCGTCAGCGCGAGGTCTCGTTTGCAGATCCATGGATCGGCGAGTTTGCCCGAACCTTTGGCCAGCCGGTGTTTCGGATCGAGTGCGACGGCGAGCGGATCGCGAAAGCAGAGGTGGAGCGGGACGCGCCCTGTGGGTGTGCCCGGGCTGTCGCGAGCGAGTTGGTCGGCGTGGACGTGCGAGAGGCGATCGTTCAGGCCGGCACGTTCCACCACTTTTACCCCTGCCTGGCTACGATGGGCGTGGACCCTGGCCTGGGAGAGTCGTTGGTCCAGGCCTCAGGTGACCTCATACAGGAGGCGGTGGAGATTGAGCTGGCGCGACTTTCGTCGCAAGATGTGCCCACGTTCGTCGCGGGTGCCGGTTCGGGTGGCGGGTACTGAAACGTGAAGGCGTGAAACGTGAAGGCGTGAGCCGACCGCAGCGATCGGGCGTGAAACGTGAAGCGTGAAACGTGAAACGCTGAAGGGGTAGCATGCGACTACTGGATGCCGGTGCTGGGTGCTGGATACTGTGGATGGGGACATCCCGGTCGTGGATGAAGACATCCCAGTCGTGGATGGGGACATCCCAGTCGTGGATGAGGACATCGACCGGGATGTCCTCATCCACCCGGTCGAACGACCGTACCGTATCAAGCATCGAGCGACCCGTATCGAGTATCTAGTATCGAGTATCTAGGAGAACGTCACACACATATTCAAGGAGGTAGCACATGCCCGTCAAGCGAGTTGATCCAGTTCCAAGCGATATCGAGATCGCTCAAGCGGCCGAGCTCATTCCGATCGTCGAGGTCGCCAAGAGCCTCGGACTGTCCGAGGACGACATCGACCTGTTTGGGAAGTGGAAGGCGAAGGTCCATCTGGACGTGCTGGAAAAGCTCAAGGACCGGCCGAACGCCAAGTACATTGACGTGACGGCGATCACGCCGACACCGTTGGGGGAGGGCAAGACGGTTACGACAATCGGCGTGAGCCAGGGTCTGCACTATATCGGCAAGAAGGTGTTTACGTGCATCCGCCAGCCCTCGCAGGGACCGACGTTCGGGATCAAGGGAGGGGCGGCGGGCGGCGGGTACGCGCAGATCGTCCCGATGGAGGATTTTAACCTGCACCTGACGGGGGACATCCACGCGGTTGGCGCGGCGCACAACCTGCTGGCGGCTGCGATTGACAACCGGCTGACGAAGGAAGCCCGCTGGAGCACCAGCTATCTGGCGAAGGCACTGTGCCCGAACGACGAGTATACGCCGAGCATGCGGAAGCGGTTGGAGAGGCTGGGGGTCGAATCGGAAAAGCCGTCCGACCTGAGCGAGGAGGACAGGGAGCGGATGTTCCGGCTGAATATCGACGCTGACAACATCCAGTGGCGGCGGGTGGTGGACGTGTCCGACGCGGCGCTGCGGAACATCGTGGTCGGGTTGGGGACGCGGAACGACGGCGTACCGCGGCAGGCAGGGTACGACATCACGGTGGCGTCGGAGATCATGGCGGCGCTGGCGATGTGCAGGGACCTGGCGGACCTGCGCGAGCGCATGGGGCGGATCATCATCGGGACGAGCAGGCCGGGGGGGTTGCGGTCGAAGGGGCGCGTGGATCCGATCACGGCGGAGGACTTGAACGTGGCCGGCGCGATGACGGTGCTGCTGAAGGACGCGATCATGCCGAACCTGATGCAGACGCTGGCCGGGAGCCCGGCTTTCGTGCACTGTGGTCCGTTTGCGAACATCGCGCAGGGTAACTCGTCGATCATCGCGGACCGGGTGGCGCTCAAGCTGATGGGGCCGGATGGGTACGTGGTGACCGAGTCCGGGTTTGGGGCGGACTGCGGGATGGAAAAGTTTTTCAACATCAAGTGCCGCGTGTCCGGGCTGGTGCCCAACTGCGTCGTGATCGTGGCCTCAATCCGGGCGCTCAAGATGCACGGCGGTGGGCCGAGGGTGGTGGCCGGGAAGCCGCTGGACAGGGCGTACATGGAGGAGAACCTGGGGCTGCTGGAGAAGGGGTTGCCGAACCTAGAGCAGCACATTGAGAACGCGGTCAAGTTCGGCATCCCGGTGGTGGTGGCGATCAACCGGTTCACGAACGATACGGAGGCGGAGGTCGAACTGGTTCGCCAGCGCGCCAGGGAGACGGGCGCCGAGGACGCGGTGCTGAGCGAGGTGTGGGCGAAGGGCGGCGAGGGCGGCGCGGCGCTGGCCGAGGCAGTGGTCAAGGCGTGCGAGAAGCCAAACAATTTCAAGTTCCTGTACCCGGACGACATGTCGATCAAGGAAAAGATCGAGACGATCGCGCGCGAGATCTATCGGGCCGGCAGGGTGGACTATACGCCTGAGGCGGAGGCGAGGATCAAGCTGTTTACGGAGATGGGGCTTTCGCACCTGCCGTTGTGCATGGCGAAGACGCACCTGTCGTTCACGCACGACCCGGCGATGAAGGGCACGCCGCGCGACTGGACGTTGCCGATCACGGACGTGCGGGCGAGTGTGGGGGCGGGGTTCCTGTTCCCGCTGTGTGGCACGATGCGGACGATGCCAGGGCTGCCGACCCGGCCGGTCTTTACGGACATTGACATCGACGTGGAGACGGGCAAGGTCCTGGGGCTGTCATAGTGGCAGGATAGAACGCGGATTGCAGGACAACAACGGATCGGTGGTACACTGGCAGATTGGTCGTTGGTCCTCGTGGCCAACGGCCAATCTGCCAACGGCGACCGCAGCGGTCGCGCGTTATTATCAGAGATCATTCGGCGGCAAACAACGTCGTACAAGGAGGTTGTAACATGGAGAAAGTGGTGCTTGAAGTACCTACTCTCTGGGCCGATCACCACGTCCTCAAGGTGCGGGATGCGTTGACGAACCTGGAGGGGGTGGAAGACGTGTACGCCAGTTCGGCCTGGAAGCAGGTCTTGGTGTCTTACGACTCCGCCAAGACGGATCCCGCGGCGATCGAGAAGGCGCTGGCTGGGGCTGGCTACCCGGTGGGCGAGGGGGAGGTGCCTGTGCTGACGCTGCCGAACGAGAGGCGTCGGGATCCGAAGTGGGAGGTGCTGGGCGCGCGGGTCACGGAGACGAACCAGGTTGACCTTGAGATGTCGGGCGAGTTCCGACGTTACTGAAGAACACGGATCGGCAGGATTAAGACGGATGATTTGAGGGAGGTTATGAGGTATGGCGAAAAAGAAAGCGCGAACGCCGGAGGAGGCCAGCCGGGACGCAGCGACGATCGCTCTCCTGGAGTGCGCCTGCCAGATGGAGATGGAGACTTGTTTCTCGCGGGCGGACGAACTGGCTGCCTGCAACATCGGGTCGCAGGGGTTGTGTTGCAAGAATTGCGCGATGGGGCCCTGCCGGCTGGTCGGAAAGGCGGAGCGAGGGGTGTGCGGGGCGACGATCGACACGGTGGCGGCGCGCAACTTTGCTCGCGCCGTGGCGGCGGGCGCGTCGGCTCACTCCGACCACGGTCGGGGGCTGGCGTACACGTTGCTGGAGGCGGCGGAGGGACACGCGCCCGACTATGGGGTGCGCGACGCGTTCAAGTTGATGGAGGTGGCCGCATATCTGGGCGTTGAGACAGAAGGCGACGCGGGTTCCGGAAAACCCGAGGGGGAGAGGCGGCCGGTCAATGAGATCGCGCGAGACGTCGCGCTGGCGGCGTTGAATGAGTTCGGCAAGGTTCAAGGAGAGCTGGTCTGCCTGCAGCGCGCTCCCGCCAGGCGGCAGCAGATATGGCACGATGTGGGGATCGCGCCGCGCAGCATAGACCGGGAGGTGGTGGAGCTCTTGCACCGCACGCACGTCGGCAACGACCAGGATGCGGAACATATCCTGGATCAGACGATGCGCTGCGCGCTGGGGGACGGCTGGGGCGGTTCGATGCTGGGCACCGATCTCACGGACATTCTCTTTGGCACGCCTGCGCCGGTGCGCTCTGAGGCCAACCTGGGCGTGTTGAGGGAGGACATGGTCAACATCATCGTCCACGGCCACGAGCCGACGCTGTCGGAGATGATCGTGGCGGCGGCGCTGGACCCCGAACTGGTGGCGTATGCGCAGAGCAAGGGGGCGAAGGGGATCCAGTTGGCTGGCATCTGCTGCACGGCGAACGAGACGCTGATGCGGCGGGGGGTACCGCTGGCGGGCAATTTCCTGCAGCAGGAGTTGGCGATCCTGACGGGCGCGGTGGAGGCGATGGTGGTGGATATCCAGTGCATCATGCAGGGACTGGCGCCGGTGGCGGAGCGTTTTCACACCGAGTTGATCACGACCTCACCCAAGGCCAAGATCAAGGGGGCCACCCACATCGAGTTCGAGGAGCGGAGGGCGCTGGATATCGCGAAGGAGATCGTGCGCCGGGCGATCGATCGCTTCCCCGAGCGAGGGGCGACGAATATCCCGGACGTCCGTAACCCGTTGGTGCCGGGCTTTTCGCACGAGTACATCGACTATGCGCTGGGCGGGCTGTACCGGGGAAGCTTGCGCCCGCTCAACGACGCGATCATCGCCGGACGCATGCGGGGTGTGGTGGCCAACATCGGCTGCAACAATGCCCGCGTCTGCCACGACGCGCTCCACAACTATGTGGTGACCGAGTTCATCAAGAACGACGTCCTGGTAGTGGAGACGGGCTGCGGGGCGATCGCGAGCGCCAAGATGGGGTACATGACGCCCGAGACGGCCATGACGCTCGCAGGGCCGGGTCTGCGCGAGGTGTGTGAGACGGTGGGTATCCCGCCGGTGCTCCACATGGGCTCGTGCGTCGATAACTCGCGCATCCTGACGGTGCTTTCGCAGATGGCGACCGAGGGCGGGCTGGGCCAGGACATCGCTGACATCCCGGCGGTGGGTATGGCGCCGGAGTGGATGAGCGAGAAGGCGATCTCGATCGCGACCTACTGCGTAGCCTCGGGTGCCTACGTCATCATGGGCGGCAGCAATGGACCTGTCTCCGGGAGCGAGCGGGTGCTGGAGATCCTGAGCGACGGGTGGGAGAAAAAGGTGGGCGGCAGGCTAGAGTTCGTCGAGGAGGGTGAGGAGATCGTCCGCCGGGCGCTGGCACACATCGATAAGAAACGGGCGGCGCTGGGGCTGGCCGAGTACGACGCCAGCCAGTGGGGGCGCAGCGGCGACCGGCGTATGGGCGGTTTGCTCTCGCTGCCGCTGGAAGAGCGCATCGAGGCGATCTACGGCGTACCGGCGAGTTAGAAGACGAAAGTGAGGAGAGCCAAATGTCACGATACATCGCAACACGAGCCATCCGTGGTTCCAACGCCCTCGTGGCCGAGGCGGACGCTTTGCTCAAGCAAGCGATCGCCGAGAAGGGGGCTGACACGCCGGTGGCTTTTCCCAACACGGCTTACTTTCTACCAGTGACCTACGGTATGTTGGAGCACAAGATCCAAACTCTCGGGGACATGCGCGTGTCGCTGGAGCACGCGAAGAAGCTGCTGCACCCGCTGCCGGACGAGAGTCTGTGGGTGCCCTACCTGGGGGAGACGCTCGACAGCGGCCAGGCGACCCTGCTGGCGGCGGAGGCCATCGAGGGAATCCGCTTCGTCTACGGAGAGCAGCCGGAGCTCTATCCAGGTCTTGAGCTGACCGGCGGTACCGAATACCCACATATCGCGTCCGGAGCGGGCGGCGGGGACGGCCATCTCAACGGTCCGATTGACGATATCCAGTTGCGCTCGTGGGGCATCCAGTTGGTGGACGGCCGTATGCCGGGCTTTGCCGCGGTCGTCGGCGCGGCCCGCTCGAACGAGGCCGCCGTCAGCATCGTGCGCGAGCTCCAGAAGCGCAACATTCTGATCTTTCTCTGCGGGAACACGAATGGGCGGTCCGTCATCGACCAGTTGCAGGAGGAAGGGGTCGAGATGGGGTACGATACGTACATCGTCCCCTTTGGCAAGGACACGATCTCGGCGATCTACCCCATGGGCTTTGCCACCCGCTCGGCGCTGACGTTCGGTGGGTTGAAACCGGGGCAGTGGCGGGAGATCCTGCTCTACAACAAGTTCCGTGTCTTTGCCTTCGTCCTGGCGTTGGGCGAGGTGGACGATCTAAAGTACGCGGCTGCCGCCGGGGCGATCTCTTACGGCTTCCCCACCATCGCCGACACCGTCATCCCCGAGATCCTGCCCACCGGCGTTACCCGCTACGAGCACGTCATCTCCATGCCCTGGAACGAGATAGAGGCGGAGGACGACACGGAGCGGGCGGCCAAGCTGGTGCAGGCTTGCATTGAGGTGCGTGGCGTCAAGATCAAGATCACCGAGGTGCCCGTCCCGGTTCCCTACGGCTCCGCCTTCGAGGGCGAGGTCGTCCGTCGAGCCGACATGCGGGTCGAGTTCGGCGGCAAGCACAGCCGGGCGTTCGAGTACCTGAGTATGGCACCGATGGACGAGGTGGAGGACGGCAAGATCGAGATCATCGGCCCCGACTTTGAGGACGTGGAGGACGCTGGCGCGATGGACATGGCTCTCGTGATCGAGGTAGCCGGCCGCAAGATGCAGGAGGACTTTGAGCCGGTGCTCGAGCGACAGATCCACTACTTTGTCAACGCGGCCTCCGGCCTCCAGCACATGGGCCAACGCGACATCGCCTGGATTCGCATTTCCAAGGCAGCGGCAGACAAGGGATTCAACCTCAAGCACTTTGGCGACATCCTCTATGCCCGCCTCCACGCCGACTTTGGCGCGATCGTGGACAAGGTGCAGGTCAAAATTGTCACCGATCCGGGTTTGCACGCCGAGTGGCTGGAGAAGGCACGCGCGGCGTACGATTTCCGCAACCGGCGGCTGGCGGACCTGACGGATGACGCAGTCGACACCTTTTACGATTGCACGCTGTGCCAATCGTTCGCGCCCACGCACGTGTGCATCGTCAGCCCGCAGCGGCTGGGGCTGTGCGGGGCCTACAACTGGCTGGACTGCAAGGCCTCCTTCCAGATTAACCCGACCGGTCCCAACCAGCCGGTGCCCAAGGGGGATCTGATTGACCCGGTCAAGGGGTACTGGACCGGCACGAACGAGACGGCGGTCAAGAACTCGCAAGGGACGGTCCAGCAGGTCGCGATGTACTCGATCATGGAGAACCCCATGACCGCCTGTGGCTGCTTTGAGTGCATCGTGATGTACATTCCCGAGGCGGAAGGGGTGATGGTTCTGAGCCGTGAGGACACGAGCATGACGCCGGCCGGGATGACGTTCTCCACGCTGGCGGGCATGGCCGGTGGTGGCTTGCAGACGCCTGGCGTGATGGGCGTTGGAAAGTATTACCTGACGAGCCCCAAGTTCATCTCGGCCGATGGTGGCTTTAAGCGGATCGTCTGGATGTCGAGCTTCCTCAAGGAGACGATGAGCGCAGAGCTGGCCGCCGTGGCGGAGCGCGAGGGCGTCCCCGACCTGATCGACCGCATCGCCGACGAGCGCAGCGTGACGACGGTGGACGAGTTGGTGGCGTGGCTGAAGGAGAAGGAACATCCGGCGCTCGAGATGGGCGTGATGCAGGCGGCGGCGGCCGAAGGAGCGCCAAAAGCCGTGGCGCCCAAAGCGGTCGCGCCCGAACCAGTCGCGCCCGAAGTGGTCGCGCCCGAACTGGTCGCGCCCGAAGTGGTCGCGCCCGAACCGGCACTCGCACCCGCGCCAGCCCCGGTCCCGACAGCGCGCAGGTTGCCCGCGGGGGCCGACGTCCAGCAGATCGCCCAGGTCAGTGCCGAGATCGTCATCGCCAGTTTCCGCCGGGCGCTGGAGGCTGCGCTGCGGGAGCTGGGTGGGGCCGTAGCCGAAGCGGCGCCAGCTGTGCCTAAAGTGCCAATAGCCCCGGCAGCGCCAGCGGTCGAGGTTCCAGAGGTCGCAGTGGTTCCCGTCGAGCGGGCGCGACCCGTGGTGCCGCCCTGGAGTGAGGACAAGGAGACGGGGATCGAGATCCTCAAGGAAAAGTGGATGGGCCAGGTGCGCGAGGTGACGCTGGGCGCCACCGCGGCCGAGGGTGGCACGCGCACGACGACGGTCACCGTCGGTGGACAGGCCGCGATGCCTTTCCTCGGCTTTGAGGGCCAGATGGTTCACAGGCCGGTGGTCGCGATCGAGATCCAGGATCGTAAGCCCGACGATTGGTCGCCGCTGTTGATGGAAGCCTGGGGAACCGTGATGGACGACCCGGGCGAGTGGGCCAGGGCGGCCGAGAAGGCCGGCGCCGACGTCATCCTGCTGCAGCTCAGCCTGGTCGATGCTAAAGGCCAGCCGAACACGGCCGAGAGCGCCCGCGCCGCCGTGCGCCAGGTGCTCAAAGCGACCGGGCTGCCGCTGATCGTGCTGGGGCCGGGACAGGTGGACGCCGACAACGAGTTGCTCGTCCCCGTGGCCGAGGAGGCGGCCGGGGAGCGGTTGGTGCTCGGTGTGTGCGAGGAGAAGAACTATCGCACGATCGTGGCGGCAGCGCTGGCCCACAACCAGATGGTCGTCGCCCGCACCGCGATGGACGTCAACCTGGCCAAGCAGCTCAACATCCTGATCAGCGACATGGGCCTGCCGCTCGACCGCATCCTGATGGACCCGACCAGCGCTGGCGTGGGGTACGGCATGGAGTACGGGTTCTCGGTGATGGAGCGGCTGCGGCTGGCGGCGCTGCAGGGAGATCAAATGACGCAGTTGCCGATGATCGTCACCGTGGGCTACGAGGCCTGGCGCCAGAAGGAGAGCAAGGTCGGCGAGGGTGTGCCCGAGGCCTGGGGGGATTGGGAGGAACGGGCGCTCAACTGGGAGACGGTGACCGCGGCGGCGCTGGTTGAGTCGGGTGCCGACGTCGTCGTGCTGCGCCATCCAGAGTCGGTCCGGCGCATCCACACGATGATCGGGGAGTTGATGGGTGAGGCGTGAAACGTGAAACGTGAAACGTGATGCGTGATGCGTGATACGTAATACGTAATGCGTAAGAGGAGAATTACGGATATGGCACTGTCAGGAATCCAAATCTACAAGCTGTTACCCCAGACCAACTGCAAGGAGTGCGGCTTTCCTACTTGCCTGGCTTTTGCGATGAAGCTGGCGGCGAAGCAGGTCGAATTGGCCAAGTGCCCCTACGTGTCTGACGAGGCACGGGAGACGCTGGCCGAGTCGGCTGCCCCGCCCGTTCGACTCGTGACGCTTGCCGCTGATGGACGGGAGGTCAAGTCGGGCAACGAGATCGTGCTGTTCCGCCACGAGAAGACGTTCTACAACCCCGTGGGTGTGTTCATCCGCGTGTACGACGATCAGCCGTTGGATGAGATCAAGGCGAAGGTCGAGGAGGCGGCGAGCTACGCGGTGGATTACGTCGGCATGGAGCTGACGATCGACGGGATTGCGGTGGAGGCGACCGGCGATGGCGACAGGTTTGCGGCTGCCGTCAGCGGCGTGCTGGAGACGGCCACGCTGCCGCTGATCCTGATCGCCAGCGACAGGAGCGTGATGGGCAGGGGGTTGCAGGCCGCCGAGGGGACGCTGCCGCTGATCTGCGGGGCCACGCCCGACAACTGGGAGGGTTTCGCGGATCTGGCGAAGGAGCACGGCGCTCCGATGGCGATCCGGGCGGACTCTTTGAGCGTCCTGGCGGAGATGACGGAAAAGATCAAGGGGGCGGGGGTGGACGACATCGTCCTCGACCCTGGTGTGCGCGACCTTTGTTCGTCGCTGGCAATGAGCACGCTGATCCGTCGCATGGCGCTGAAGAAGACGTTCCGCCCGCTGGGCTTTCCGATCATCACGTTCCCGAGCGAGTGTACCCGTGCCGCAGACGGCACGTACGACGAGGGGATGGTCACGGTCGCGGCGACTCAGGCGATCACCAAGTACGGTGGCTTTGTCGTGCTGGACCGGTTCAGCCCGGCGACGGTCTACCCGCTGCTGGTGCTGCGGACGAACATCTACACCAACCCGCAGGAGCCGATCCAGGTCCAGCCGGGCCTGTACGAGATCAACGATCCCCAGGCCGACTCGGCCTTGATGGTGACGACGAACTTTTCGATCACCTACTTCTCGGTAGCGAACGAGGTCGACGGCAGCGGTAACCCTGGCTGGCTGCTGGTGGCCGACGCCGAGGGCATGAGCGTGCTCACGGCATGGGCCGCGGGCAAGTTCGACGCCGAGCGCATCGCCAAGTCGGTCAAAACGACGGGCATCGCGGACAAGATCAGCCATCGCAAGCTGATCATCCCCGGTCACGTGTCGGTGTTACTGGGCGAGCTGGAAGAGGAACTGCCGGGCTGGGAGATCCTGGTGGGGCCGCGCGAGGCGGTGGATCTGCCCGGCTATCTGAAGGTGTGGCGTGGGGGGACGTAGACGTCCGAAGATGGGGTAGGAAGTGATGTCCGTCCCCAGGTCCCACGAGGTTTGTCACTAGCGGGGATGCGGGCTTTGTGATACAACAAACACGGATTAGGAGGATTAAGGGGGACGCAGACGTCCGAAGATGGGGACGCAGACGTCCGAAGATACGGATAGGAGGGATGGGTTATCACGACGCGTGATGCGTGAAACGTGAAACGTGAAACGTGAAACGTGATGTGGTGTAAACTTGCGCCAGGGAGGGACTATCACGACCGTTACTGTCCAGTTCGAGCCTGTTGACGGCTCGGTCGTCGGGGCCCGGCGGGTGGAGGTGCCCGCAGGCACGCTCCTGAGCGACGCTGCCCGGCAGGCAGGGATAGACGTGCAGATGCCCTGTGGCGGTCAGGGGCGGTGTGGCCGTTGTGCGGTGATCGTCGAGGAGGGGACGGTTCGCCGCCGCTCGACGCAGCGTCTATCTCCCGAGGATGTGGCTGCCGGTTATGCGCTGGCCTGCCAGACGACCGTCGACGAAGACGTGGTCGTCTTTATCCCGACGCAGGAAAAGATCGAGCGACGGTTGAAGGAGGGCAAGCGAGCGGCAAAGGTCGAACTTGCTTTTCCCTACGACCGGCACGATCAGCCGCTACGTAAGTATGCCGTCACGCTGGAGCCGCCCTCCCTGCAGAATCAGATGGACGACTGGGCCCGCCTGAAGCGAGAACTGGTTCATCGCTATGGTCTGCAGGGGTTGCAGGCATCTCTGCCGGTGTTGCGCAAGCTGGGCCGGGTGCTGCGAGAGGGGGAATGGAAGGTCACGGTGGTGGTTGAACTGGACGCCTGGGATTGTCCGGACGGCCCCCCTCGCCTGATCGACGTTCTGCCGGGCGAGCAACTGGGAAGCCTGTGGGCGGTGGCGATTGACATCGGCACGACGAGCAACCACGTCTGGCTGGTGGACCTGATGAGCGGTGAGGTGATGGCTCAACAGGCCGACTACAATGGCCAGATTGCCCGGGGTGAGGACGTGATCTCGCGCATTATCTATGCCTCGAAGGGGGACGGGCTGGAGGAGCTGCAGGGGTTGGTGATGGAGACGCTCAACCGGTTGTTGAAACAGGCGGCACGGGAGCGGTCCATCCGCACGGACGAGATCTATAAAGCGGTGGTGGCTGGCAACAGCACGATGATCCATCTCTTTGCCGGCATTCCGCCGGAGTCGATCCGCCTGATGCCCTTTATCACCGCGGTGAACCAGGTGCCACCCTTTGTGGCCCGCGAGATCGGGCTGGGGATCAACCCCGAGGCGACGGTCGACTGCCTGCCGGGCGTCGCCTCCTACGTGGGGGCCGACATCACGGCCGGCGTGGTCAGTTCTGGCATGTGCAAGATGGGGGAGCTGACGCTGTTCGTGGACATTGGGACGAACGGGGAGATGGCGTTGGGTGATTGCACCTGGCTCATCTCGTGTGCGTGTTCGGCCGGGCCGGCGTTTGAGGGGGCTGGGGTGGTGCACGGGATGCGCGCCACCGCCGGGGCGATCGAGGAGGTGTGGGTCAATCCGGAGACGTACGACGTCAGCTACCGGGTGATTGCCGGTGAGAAGCCACGCGGCATCTGTGGCTCCGGGCTGATCTCGTTGCTGGCGGAGATGTTCGTCGCCGGGGTGATGGATAAGAGTGGGAATATCGACCCTGCGGGTTTCGGAA
>DATKTN010000310.1:0-2049 GCA_035531135.1 Anaerolineae bacterium | reverse complement strand
GCCCGCACCAGCGGCGGCACGAGGTTCTCCGCGAACCAGCCCCACATCCGCCAGCGGGGGGAGGCGAAGAGGATGAACTGGCGTCCCTCCCCCTTCGACGGGCTCAGGGCGTCGCCTGGCCGGGCCACCATCTGCCCGGCAAAGATCCAGCGCCCGCCGCGCCTGCCGGTGGGGGCGAGGAACGCCCCCCGGACGCGGCCGGGCGCGACGGGCGTGCGGGCCACCTCGTCCAGCTCCAACTGTTCTCCCTCCCACGCCTTCTCGCTGTCGAACTGGACGGTCCTTCGGGCGTCCAGCACGAGGACCCGCACCTCCTGTTCCTCGGCCGCTTTCAGCACCTGCGCCCGCAACCGCTCCGGCGGGATGGTCTCCAGCGGACCTACCTGGCGGAGGGCCAGCAGCGTCGCCTGCGCCGCCGCCTCCAGCCGCCAGAACGTCTCCCGCGTCCACAGGGATCCCGCGAACAGCAGGAGCCCCAGCCCCACCAGCACCAGGCAGACGACGGTGACGGCGACGTACGAGAGCAGCAGACGGGAATTGAGAGATCGGAACATAAAGCTATCGTCGCACACTGGTGTTAACGGGACGTTACCGGCGTGTCAGGTATCTGTTAGCGCCGCCCCGTGCTCACCCGCCGGCGACGAGCTTGTACCCGACGCCGACGACGGTCTCGATCCCGGTGCTGGAGCCGGCCAGCCGCTTGCGCAGGTGGGCGATGTGGACGTCGACCGTGCGCGTCTCCCCGTAAAAGTCATAACCCCAGACCTGGTCGAGCAGTTGCTCGCGGCTGAGGACGATCCCCCGGTGCTCGGCCAGCGCCAGGAGCAGGTCGAACTCCTTGGGGCGCAGGTCCACCGGCCGCCCGCCGACGGTGACCTCGTGGCGGGCAGGGTCGACGGTGACGTCGCCGACGTGGATGGGGGCCTGCGGGAGGGTGGCGCGCCGGGTGCGGCGCAGGATGGCCTTGATGCGGGCGACCAGCTCGCGCGGGTTAAAGGGCTTGGTGACGTAATCATCGGCCCCCAGCTCCAGCCCCACGATCTTGTCCACGTCGTCGTCGCGGGCGGTGAGCATGATGATGGGGAGGTCGGGCGCGACCTTGCCGGAGCGCACGCGGCGGCAGACCTCCCAGCCGTCCACGCCGGGCAGCATCAGGTCGAGCACCAAGAGCGCCGGCGGCTGGCGGGCGATCATCTCCAGCGCCCTGGCCCCGTCGCTGGCCGACTGCACGCGGAACCCCTCCTGCTCCAGGTACAGCGCCGCCAGGTCGACGATGTTGGCCTCGTCGTCGACGACCAGGATCGTTTCTCCTGCCATCGCTACGGTCCTTCCCCGTCCAGCCAGGCGGGCAGGGGTTCCTCTCCCGCCACCTCGGCCCACAGGGCCTGGAAGCGGGCGGCCCCCACCTCCTGACGGAAGCCGGCGATGATCTGCGCCACCCTGGCGGCATCGGGCGCGGCCTGGAGGCGAACGAGGATGGAGAGGGAGGTCAGGAACGCGCGCAGCGCTTCCCGGTGCTCGCCCCGCTGGGCGAGAAGCTGCCCCATCATGGCCAGCGTCGCGCTCTTGCCCTGCTGGTCGCCCAGCGCCTCCTGGATAGTCAGCGACTCCCCGTACAGCCGCATCGCCTCGTCCAGGTCCCCCCGCACAGTGTAGATGTTGGCCACATTGTACAACGCGACGCTGATTTCCCGCTGATCTCCCAGTTCGCGGACGATGGTGAGCTTCTCTTGATTCAACTCCAGAGCTCTGTCGTATTCTCCCCGAGTAAAATACACGGACGCCATCTCTCCCAGAGTCACTGCCTTGCCCTGCTGGTCGCCCAGCGCCTCGGCAATCGCCAGGGCCTCCCCGTACAGCCGCATCGCCTCGTCCAGGTCCCCCCGCACCCGGTAGATGTTGGCCACATTGTGCAACGCGACGCTGGTTTCTCGCTGATCTCCCAATTCGCGGATGATGGTGAGCTTCTCTTGATTCAACTCCAGAGCCCTGTCGTATTCTCCCCGAGTAAAATACACGGACGCCATCTCTCCCAGAGTCACCGCCTTG
>DATKTN010000309.1:0-21254 GCA_035531135.1 Anaerolineae bacterium | reverse complement strand
CTTCGTCGGCTCAGGGATGGCGCGGTACGCGCTCGCGATCGGGATGGACACGGCCCAGGCGCAGCCCGGCGACGCGCTGGAATACACGGCCAGCGCGGGAGGCGGCGCCTACCTGGTCGGCCCGGCCGAGGAAGCGCTGGCTGTCGTCGAGGGCTCGCTCTCCTACGTCACTGACACGCCCGACTTCTGGCGGCGGGCCTACCAGCACTACCCCTCGCATGGCGGGCGGTTCACCGGCCAGCCGGCGTACTTTAAGCACGTCGTCGCCGCCGCGCGGGGGCTGATGGATGGGCTGGGGACGGAGCCGTCCGACTATGCCCACGCCATCTTTCACCAGCCCAACCTCAAGTTCCCGCAGACGGTGGCCAGGCAGTTGGGCTTTACGCCGGCGCAGATCGATGCGGGGCTCCTGGTGGACGAGATCGGTAACACCTACGCCGGCTCCTCGCTCATCGGCCTGACGGCGGTGCTGGACGTCGCCGCGCCGGGCGAGCGGGTGTTGTTGGTGAGCTATGGCTCCGGCGCGGGGTCGGACGCCATCTCGCTGCGCGTCACCGACGGTATCGTGGAGCGGCAGAGGCGAGCGCCGATGACACGCGACTATATCGCCCGGCGCGTCGTGATCGACTATGCGACCTACGCGCGGTTCACCCGGGCGTTGCGGGCGTGAGGGCGAGAGCGTGAGAGAATGAACCAATGAGAGACGTCGCGATCATCGGCGTGGGACAGACCAAAGTAGGAGAGCACTGGGACATCAGCCTGCGGCACCTGGCGCTGGAGGCGCTCCAGGCGGGGATGGCCGACGCGGGCGTGACGCGGGCCGACGTGCTCTACGTGGGCAACATGCTCTCGGGCGAACTGGTCGGCCAGGAGCACCTGGGCGCATTGGTCGCCGATTTCGCCGGGCTGCGCGGGACGGAGGCGCTCAAGATCGAGGCCGCCTGCGCCTCGGGCGCGGCGGCGCTGCGGATGGGGTTCGTCGCCGTCGCCGGCGGGCTGGCGAACATCGTCGTCGTCGTCGGGGTGGAAAAGATGACGGACACGCTCGGCCCGGATACGACGACGGCGCTGGCGATGGCGGCCGACGGCGACTATGAAGCCGCGCAGGGGGTCTCCTTCGTCGCGATCAACGCGCTGTTGATGCGGCGCTACATGCACGAGTACGGCTACAGCCACCAGGACTTTTACCCGTTCGCGGTCAACGCGCACCGGAACGGGATGAACAACCCGTACGCGATGTTCCAGTTTCCGGTCACGGCCGAGCGTTTCGCTCGGGCCAAGATGATCTGCGATCCCATCAACCTGCTGGATAGCTCGCCCATCTGCGACGGCGCGGCGGCGGTCGTGCTGGCGCCGGCCGACGCGGCGCGCGCGTTTTCGGCCGCCCCGGTGCGCGTCGCCGGTTCGGCCGTGGGCACCGACGCGCTGGCCCTGCACGACCGGCGCGATCCGCTGGTGTTGGATGGGGCGGCGCTTTCGACGCGCCGGGCGTACGAGCAGGCGGGGGTGGGGCCGGAGGACATTGACCTGTTCGAGCTGCACGACGCCTTCAGCATCATGGCGGCGCTCAGCCTGGAGGCGGCCGGCTTCGCGGACCGGGGCCAGGGGCTGCGGCTGGCGCTGGATGGAGACATCGCGATCGACGGCCGCCTGCCCGTCACGACGATGGGTGGCTTGAAATCACGGGGACACCCGGTCGGGGCCACCGGCGTCTACCAGGTCGTCGAGGTCGTGCAGCAGTTGCGCGGCCTGGCCGGGGCCAACCAGGTGCCGGACGCGCGGCTCGGCATGGCGCAGAACATTGGCGGGAGCGGCGCGACGGTCATCACACACATCCTCGAAAGGATGGAATAGAGTAAGAAGGCATAGTGAACCTTGCGAAGGTTTCACCAGGATCTCAAAGCCAGAAAGGTCTCTGATAGCCAGGAATCTGCGCAAGCCAAGGCGACGTGTAACCTTCGCAAGGTTAGAGACCTGAAACTTGACCCGAATGAACACAGGAGGTTACAATGAGTATACCTAGAAACTGGAGATTACAGCAACAGCGCTACCGGCTCGTCGGAGAGATCTGCGAGAGGTGCGGGGCGCGGATCTTTCCGCCGCGCGACGTCTGCCCGGATTGCGAGGCGCCGGCCAAGACGCCGCTCGTCTTCAGCGGGCGGGGCGAGGTGTATTCCTACAGCACCGTTTACCACCCACCACGGGGGTTCGAGGAGTTCGCGCCCTACACCGTGGCGCTGGTGCAGTTGGAGGAAGGGCCCATGATCACCGCGCAGCTCACCGACGTGGACGCCGGGCAGGTGCGCGTCGGGATGCCGGTGGAGATGGTGACGCGCAAGGTGCAGTCGGGCGGCGAGGATGGCGCGATCATCTACGGCTACAAGTTCCGGCCTTCTGGATTGGGCCAGGCCCAGCCGTAGTTGGCTCCAGTCGTGCCGCGACGTCCAGGAAGATCACACGTAATTCCCGGCCTTTACCGATCATTACCGTCTCAACCAGCCTCGTCGCAGCGTGGCGTTTGGCCTCGAGTTGCTCACGCCGCTCCTCCTCTGTCTGGGGAGCGGCGTTGAGCCAGGTATTCCCCTCATGTCGGCGATTTCCTCGATCAAGTGTGAAATATGCCAAGCTTCAGAGACTACACCAAGCCTTATCTGGAATCCGCCTTGACCCAAATCGGGGATGCGGTCTATACCGTGGTCGGTCCACTGGACATCCGCGCCTGGTGGTCGCGCGAGCCGCTGCCCTTCGCACAGCGTAGAAGTGGGAAGGAGCTTGCGCTCTCCGTGGGCGACAAGTGGGGCGATCTGTTCGACTGCGCGTGGTTCCACTTCACCGGCCAAGTCCCCGCAGCGGCGGCGGGCCACCACGTCGTCCTGCTGCTCGACGTCAACGGCGAGATGTGCGTGTGCGACGCGCAGGGCGTCCCCGTGCGCGGGCTGACGAACGTCTCTTCGACCTACGATTACAGCCTGGGGCAGCCGGGAAAGCGCGTCCTGCAGGTCACGGCACGTGCCCAGGGCGGCGAACGCATCGACGTGTGGGCGGACGCGGGCTGCAATGACCTCTTTGGCGACCTCTGCGAGAACGGCACGGTCAAGGAAGCATCCATCGCCATCTGCAACGACGCGGTGCGCGCCCTGTACTATGATTTCGAGGTGCTGCTGGACCTGCTCAAGGTGTTGCCGGAGGATTCGCCACGCCATCAGCAGATCCTCACCGGCCTGAACGATGTCGCGCACCGATGGTGCGACGCGTACCCGCTTTCCAGCGGTATCCCGGCGGTGACGGACAAAGCCCGCGCGGCACTCGCGCCGCTGCTCGCCAAGCGTGGCGGTGACCCATCGCTGCGTATCAGCGCCATCGGGCACGCGCACGTGGACCTGGCGTGGCTGTGGCCCATCCGCGAGACGATCCGCAAGGGCGCGCGCACTTTTTCCACCGCCATCGCACTGATGGACCGCTATCCTGACTACGTCTTTGGGGCCAGCCAGCCGCAGTATTTCCTGTGGATGAAGGAGCGCTATCCCGCGTTGTATGCCAAGATCAAAGAGAAGGTGCGCGCGGGACGCATCGAACCCCTGGGCGCGATGTGGGTCGAGCCCGACACCAACATCGCCGGCGGGGAGGCGCTGGTGCGGCAATTGCTCCATGGCAAGCGCTTCTTCAAACAGGAATTCGGCGTGGACGTCAACCACCTGTGGCTGCCCGACGTGTTCGGTTACAGCGCCGCGTTGCCACAACTGCTCAAGCTGGCGGGGGTGGACTATTTCTCGACCCAGAAGCTCTCGTGGAGCCTGATCAACGTGTTCCCACACCAATCCTTCCACTGGCAAGGGATCGACGGCACGACGGTGCTGGCCCACATGTTGCCGGAGGATACCTACAACAGCCCCGCCGCTCCCCACTCGGTTCACAAGATCGAGCGGAACTATAAGGACAAGGGCGTGTCGGAGCACGCCTTGATGGTGTTTGGCATCGGCGACGGCGGCGGCGGCCCCGGCGCCGAGCACCTGGAGCGGCTGACCCGCATCAAGAACCTGGCGGGCCTCAGCCCGGTGACGCAGGAACCGGTGGCCGCCTTCTTCGAGAGGTGGCAGCAGGACGCCGCGCGCTTCCCGACCTGGGTGGGCGAACTGTACCTCGAGCGGCACCAGGGCACGCTGACCACCGGGGCGCGAAACAAGCGATACAACCGCAAGATGGAGCTGGCGCTGCGCGAACTTGAATGGACGTCGGTGCTGGCGAGCGTGCTGGCGGGTGCAGCGTACCCGTCCGACCGCCTGGAAGCCATCTGGCGCGAGGTCCTGCTCTACCAGTTCCACGACATCCTGCCGGGCTCCTCCATCAAGCGGGTGGTCGACGAGAGCGTGGCCCGCTACCGGGCCATGCACCGGGAGGTCACCGCGCTGATCGCCGAGAACGACGCACACGTGGCAGGATGCATACACACCGCCGGCATGACGTCACCCGTCCTCGTGCAGAACTCGCTCTCGTGGGAGCGGGCGGAGTGGGTCCAGGCCCACGGCCGGTGGCTTCACGTCACCGTCCCGGCGATGGGATACAAGGTCGTGGATGCAGATACTGACCACCTGCAGGTGCCGGGCACCTCGGTGTCCGCCACCGAAACCCGCCTGGAAAACGACCTCCTGCGCGTCCAATTCGCCGAGGATGGCAGCATCGTCTCGATCTACGACAAGCGCGCCGGCCGCCAGGTCATCCCCGACGGGCAGGCCGCAAATCGCCTGGCCGTCTACCGCGACCCCGGCGATGCCTGGGACTTTTGCCTGGATTACGCGGAGCAGGCCCTGCGCACGCTCGAGCTCGTCTCCGCCGCCGCCCGCGTGGACGGTCCACGAGCCGTCCTGAGGCAGGTGTACCGCCTGGCCCACTCTGAGTTGACGCAGGAGATCGCGCTGACGGCGGGCAGCCCGCGCCTGGACTTTATCAGCCACCTGCGGTGGCGCGAGCCGCAGACCATGCTGCGCACCAGCTTTCCCGTCGCGGTCCACGCCGAGGATGCGACTTTCGAGATTCAGTTCGGCCACATCCGTCGCCCGACACACCGCAACACAACCTGGGACCTGGCGAAGGACGAGGTAGCGGCGCACAAGTGGGTGGATCTCTCCCAGCGCGATTACGGCGTCGCCCTGCTGAACGATTCCAAGTATGGGCACAAGGTCAAAGGCAACGTGATCGACCTCAACCTGCTGCGCAGCGTCCCCTATCCCGGACCGCGCCTGGTGCAGGACGCGGACGTCGCGCCCGGGGAGCCACACCACGCCTACACCGACCAGTGCGACCACGTCTTCACCTACGCACTGTACCCGCATCCAGGCGACCACGTCGAGGGGCGCGTGGTGCAGGCCGGATACGCGCTGAACGTCCCGCTCCGCGTCGTGCCTGTCGCGTCTCAGCGCGGTGAAAGGCCGGTCGAAGCCTCGTTCCTGCAGGTAGACGCACCCAACGTGATCGTCGAGGCCGTCAAGAAAGCGGAGGAAGCGCCCAGGGGGGAAAATGCCATCATCGTCCGCCTCTACGAATGCGAGCACCGGAGCACACGCGCAACTCTGCATTTTGGTTTCCCGGTCGATTCCGCGACGGAGTCCAACCTGATGGAGGAGCCCCTCGGTCCGCTGACGCTGCGGAACAACCGGGTCACGCTCGACTTTCGTCCTTTTGAGGTCAAAACTGTTCGTGCGACCAAGAGAGCCTGAAGGGCGCATGAGCCAAGTGGAGGAGGTTGAGGCAAGGGTACACAGGAGGAAATGGGGAATCAGGACAGCGCGGGCAGCAAGTCAATCTGGCCGATGCGACCCAGGTACAACAGTACGGTTGTGTCACACACGACAGGGCGTTTAGACACCGGCCAATTCCTTGCGCAGATCATCGCCGGTGATCTGTGACACCGGGATGTCGTACTCGGCGCATAGGTCAAGGAACATTACACGCGGCACACCGGCCATTTCCGCCGCCGCGCCGGACGATAACTTGCCCAGGCGGAACAGCATCAGCGCCGCGTACAATCGCACGTCACGGGCCAACTCCTCTGATGTGCGATTGAGCATCTGCCGGATCTCACCCGGGAGGTGGATGATCAGTACTTCTTCCATAACATCACCTGCTCTCTTGTCCTGTGAGGTGATTATATCACATCGTGCCTCGCACGCAAAGACGCCTGTAGCGAACGGTTCACATTGGGGACAGAATGGCTTATTCAGGTCTGCCGGATGATCTGACCATCCTTCAGATGCACGACCTCGTCCACGTACTCGTCCACGAGCGCGTCGTGTGAGACCATCACCAACGTCACGTGCTCCTCGTCGACGATGCGCCGGAAGAGGCCGAGGATCTCGCGCGCGGTCGTGCTGTCCAACTCGCCCGTGGGCTCGTCGGCCAGGATCAGTTGAGGGTTGTTGACCAGGGCGCGCGCGATGCCCACCCGCTGCTGCTGGCCGCCCGACATCTCAAAGGGACGGTGATGGACCCAATTGCCGAGACCGACCAGGTCCAGGCAGTGAAGCGTCCGCTCGTGCCGCTCCTTGCCACCGACGCCGGCCATGCGCGGCATCAGCTCCACGTTCTCGTAGGCAGAGAGCGTAGGCAGCAGGCCAAACGACTGAAAGATAAAGCCCACCCGCTCGCGCCGCCACTGCGTGAGCTCTCGCTCGCGCCAGCCAGAGATATCGCGCCCGAACACGCGTACCACGCCGGACGTGGGATGGTCGAGCCCGCCGATGCAGTTGAGCAGCGTCGTCTTGCCGCTGCCCGAGCGCCCCTTCACAGCGGCGAAATGGCCCGGTGCAACTTTGAGGCTGACGCCGCGCAGGGCCGGCACCTCCAGCGAGCCGGTCCTGTACACGCGCCACAGCTCCTCGGTTTCGACGGCGTAGCCATTTGACCTGTCATCCATCTCTTGCACCATCACCGCTTTCTCCTCTCTCCCTCACCGTCCGCCGATCTCGCACGCGTTCCCCGGCGCAGCCTGGAGGCCAGGCCACGCAAACTACCCCCAGCCGTCCGCAGGAGGGCGAAGGCCCCATAGCTGCGCCAGCCCCGTGCCCCAGGCCCCGGCGCCAGTCCGGCCGCAAGCATCCCGGCCGCCTGCGCGTGGGCGGACTCGGGTGCCGGCAGGATCAGCACGCCCTCCTCGGTCAGCTCCAACCGAACGCGGCCCTTGATGCCAAACTGCTCCAGGTACTCTTTGGGCACTTGCAGGCGACCCGCCGAGTCGAGCACCACCAACTCCTCGAAAATCTCCTCCACCTGTTCCTGAACGCTGTCCTCCGCTGCCACCTCGCCGCCGGGCGCGCCGTTCACGACGGTCTGCCGCACCGTCTCCGTGGCCGTCTTGCCGTCGCGGATGGCGACCACCCGGTCCACGTGACGGGCGATGGACGGGTCGTGGCTGACGATCAACGTGGTGAGCCCGTACTCACGATTGAGGCGCTTGAACGTCTCATAGATGACGAGCGCCGTGGCCGAGTCCACCTCGCCGGTCGGCTCGTCCGCCAGGAGCAACCTGGGGCTGTTGGCCAGCGCGACGGCGATAGCGACCCGCTGCTGCTCTCCGCCGGACATCTGCGCCAGCCGGTGATGCCGCCGCTCGGCCAATCCCACCGCCTCCAGCAACTCCTCGGCCCGCTTCCGCTTCTTCCCTCCGTTCCGGCCGGCCAGCGTCATCGGCAACTCGACGTTCTCCAGTGCGGTCAGATAGGACACCAGGTTGCGGCTGCCCTGCTGCCAGACGAACCCGACCTCGGAGCGACGATACCGGTCGAGGGCAACGTCCGAGAGTTTAAGCAGGTCTTGACCGTCCACCCACACACGTCCTGCCGAGGGACGGTCGAGGCCACCCAGGATGTTCATCAGCGTGGACTTGCCGCTGCCGCTGGGGCCGACGGCGCCCATCAACTCGCCAGGGGCCACGACCAGGTCCAGCCCTTGCAAGGCCACCGTCTCCAGATCCGCGACCTGGTATATCTTGACCAAATTGTCGCACACGATCATCGGAGAGGCGTCAGAGTTGGACGTGGGGGCCGAATCTACATTCTTTATTCTCTCCTCTCCATTCTCCATTCTCTATTCTCTCCTCTCCTCTCTCTCCTCTGACTAGGCCGTCTCCCCAAGCTTGACCGCCTGGAAGATCTTTATCCGCATCAGCAATGCCGCCAACCCTCCCAATGCAACCACGAACAGCAGCCCAAACAACGCATAGATCTGCAAGATGGCTGGCCAGGCGATCTCAACCACATAGGGCGGAATCTGCGCCGACGGCCCGGTACCCACTTGCAGATAGGGTATGAATAGCTCACTGACCCAGGCACCCAGGCCCGTGCCCGCGACCAGCCCTACCACGACAAGGAAGGCCAACTCCCAGGCCAGGAACGCCGTCATTTGCGCAGAGGAAAGCCCGATGGCCCGCAGGACTCCCAGCTCGATGAAACGCCGTCGAAAAGAGAACAACGCGTAGAACAGGAAACCCATCACCGTCAGCAAAGCAGCGGCCAGGAATCCCACAGAAAGCGCGCCAAACAGCCCCTGACGTTCCGGCCGCCTCTGCTCATCGGTGACCATCACGGGCGGGGCCTCCCAATTTAGCACATCCAACCGCAGGTCGCGCACCCCCTCGACGATCCCCTCATAGTCCACGTCCGGATCGGTCTTTAACCACACGTTGTACGGAAATTGCCCGCCTGCCATTTCGAAAAAGTGCTCCAGGTTGCCCACGAACAGGGGGCCATCTTCTTCCGGGTACCAGGTGGGGAACAGGTCAAAGCCGCCCACAATCTCTAGATCCATCTCGACGGTTTGTCCATGCGCGCTCACCCTGATGCGGAAGGTGTCGCCCCCTCTGAGGCTGTGCTGCGCCATAAAGGTGCGCGGCACCAGCACGCCGTTGGCTTGGACAGCCAGCGCGTTCATCAGCGCACCCAGGCTGCTCGGAGAAAAGTCGCGTCGCCAGAACGCGACCTGGGTGAAATCGACGCGGTCCACGCCGATGAAGAGTCCCTCCTGCGATCCGCCGCTCAACCGGGTAAAAGCCCCAAAGCGCCCCACGCGCGCGGCCGCCTGCACCCCTGGCACCCTGAGATGCTCGATCACCGGGAGAAAGAGCCAGCGCGGCCCCTCGCCCTCCTCGTCCCCGCCAGTATCTCCGCCACCGTCACCAGAGGTCCCAAAGAAGCCGCCTCCCCCGAGAGGGTTCTCCGTGCTCTCGCCCAGTTCCACCAGTCCCATGTCCGCGCCGACCTCGTAATACGTGCGGTCGTGCAAGTGATTGTCCAGTGTCTGCGCCAGCGACGCGGTGAACGCGGACAGGCTGAGCGTGAGGATCAGGAGCACCAGGGGGGCCGAGTAGAACCCAGGCGTCCGCGAGAGATGGCGCGCTGCCAACAGAACGCCAATGCCACCCGTGCGCGCAGCGATCCAGGCGACCAGGGACATGATCAGCGGCAGAATGCGCAGGATGAAAAGCGTGAGCGCAAAGATCCCCAGCGCCGGGACCAGGAAGAGCAGCGGATTCTGGAAAGGATCGTTGACCAGCATACTATCACCCACCGGCAAGGCGATGCTGCCCTGCTGCCGCAGTACGTAAGCGCCGTAGGCCGCCGGGATGAGCAGCAACACGTCCAACCAGGCCCGCTGCCACCACGGTTTCCGCAGCGCACGCGCGCGCTCTTGCTTGTAGGTGACGATCGTGTGGCGTGCGGCGTTGATGGTCGGGAATATCTGCGCTGCGAGAGCCAGGATGATGGCCACGGCACCAAAGCGCATCGTCGCCATCGTCACGCCCACGCGCAGATCCGATCGCAACGTAAAGTCCAGGAAACTGCGCGCCCTGCCGATCAGTTGGGCGAGCGCCTCGGCAGCAGGCAGGCCGACGAGCAGCGCAACTGCCCCCAACAGCAGCCCCTCCAGCGCTGCGATCCCCAGCACCTGAACCGCCGTGGCCCCCCGACTACGCAGCACGGCGATTTCGTTCCGCTGTCGCCCCACAGCCAGCCCAACCACCAGCCCGATGAACGCCAGGATCAGGCCGATGATGGGCACGCTAAAGGCATAGAGCAAAAACGTAAGCAGCCCTGCAGCACGCCGGTACGCCTGCAGCGCCGGTGCCGGTGACACATCAAGCCTGGTATCGGGCAGAAGGGCGGCCGCCCGCTGCTGTACGGTACTGATCCGGCGGAGAAGCGGGTTGACGTCACTGGCGTAGACCTCCGAGCCGTCCATGACCAGATACCACAGTGCCAGGTAAACCTCATCCTCCACGTAGGGACTGATGCGACTCACAAAGGTCTCTTCTGGCACGAACATCACGTCGGTCAAGTCCCCGGGATTGCGGAACCAGAATTCCTCGTCGGGATCCGTTGCTCTCCATACCCCAGCGATGTACACCGGGATCAACGTCGTCCGTTCCCCGCCCGCCTCCAGCCTGTGGCTGAGGTAGGCGGTGTATGTCTCGCCCACCTGGAGACCTAGCTCTGTGGCAAAAGCTTCGTTGATCAACATCTCGACGGTGCTGTCCTGCGAAGAAATCGCCACGGCCGGGAAGCTACCCTCCAGGATCGAGATATGGTCCTCAAGGTCGCTGGCGCTGGCGAAGCAGGCCCAGGTCAACGGGGTTTGGGTGTCCGCATAGGCAACGTCCTCCTGGGGGAACAACTGGAAAGCGTCGGTCTCAAAGTAGCGCACCACGAGCTTTTGCGGCAGGCCCAGGGCAGGGCCAGCCACCTTCGCCAGGTATTCATCGATTGCCTCTATGTCCTCCCACTCCACAGCACCCGCCCACGCACCGATGTACCGGAACATGAAGACGAACGGGGGGCGGGGGCCAAACCGCTCTCCCGCCAGCTCCTGACGCAACATGCGGTAGTAGACCCCATCGGCGTACAGCGGGATGCTCATGGACAGCGCCACCGCCGTCACCAGCCCCAGCGCGGTCGCCAGCGTCAACCAGCGTTGGGAGAAAAGACGCTTGGCGGATACGACGAAAACGGCCCAGAAGCGAAGCAGAACACCCATCAAGCTATCTCCCTCTACGGTCCGATCACGACCTGGCCCTCGGCCAGGCCCTCCTCGATCTCGACGCGGTCCTCGCCCTCGACGCCGATCTTGACATCGACGCGCCGCTGGGCGTCGCCCTCCTGCAGCACGACGAACCTGCGCCCCTCGAAGGTGCGTATCGCCTGCGGGGGCAGCCAGAGCACGTCGTCCTGGCGCTCCAAGACCACAGTCATACGCACCAGGTCGCCCAGCTCAAGCCCGGCGTCGGTAGCCGACACTTCCAACGATACCCGGGTGGACTCATCCCTTTCCTCGGCATCGGAGCTAATGCGGCCACCCCCGCCGTAAGGATAGGGCAGGCGCCGGATCTGGCCTTTGATCTCCTCGCCGGGGCGGCTGGCTATCGTGACGGCCACGGGCATCCCCTCTTGCAGGTCCTCCATCTGCGAACCCTGCAGGCTGGCGCTTACCTCCAACTCGCTGAGCTCGCCGATCACCATCACGGGCCGGTATCCCTCCACCGCGCGGCCGTCCGTAATGTTGAGCGAGAGCACCTGCCCGTCGAAAGGGGCTTTCAGTTGGGCATCGTTCAGCAGGTCCCTCAACCGCTGCACGTTCAACTTGATCTCTTCGATGTCCAACCCGGCCTCGAGTTGTTCCAGCCGCAGGCGAGCCAACTCTACCTCGTGCTCACAGATCTCGACGTTGTACTGGTGCTTTTCAAGGCTCTGCAGAGCCTGCTGGTACTGGGCTTCAGCGACCTTCAGACTCAGTTCGGCCTGGCGCAGGGCACGCTCGGTCGCCTCCCGCTCATTCTCCAGCGCCTTCTTCTTCCATGCGATGTCGAGCTCCCAGTCACGACCTGGATCCCACGCCTCGTCGTAGGCCTCCTGCGCCTCACTCAGTGCAATCTTGGCCCGTTCAAGGCCCACCTCAGCGATGGTCACCTGCGACGCAGGGTTATCGGCCTTGGCGCTCGCCAAACGCAGTTCGGTAGAGCGCAGGCTGGTCTCGGCCTCGGCCAATCGCTTCTCGTTGTTGGCAATAGCCATCTCCAGAGCAGCCTCAGCCTGCAGAAGCTGGTTCTTCAGGTCAATGACTTCCAGCTCGGCCAGGAGATCGCCAGTCTCGACAAAGTCATCCCTTTCCACATACACAGTCCCGACGTAGCCTGCGGTGCGGAAGAAAAGCTCCTGTTCCACGACAGGGGCGGTGCGGCCTGTGAACTCGAGTTCCCTGACCACCTCCCCACGCTTCACCTCGTAGGTGGGCTTGGTCGGTACGATGGGCGTGGGAACGGGCGTCGGCGTCGCCTCCTCCTGCTGGGATGCACCACCGCCACAACCAGTCACCGCGATCAGGACTATTAGCACCCCTGTAAGCCGCTTGATTCGTCGCATCATCGCTGTTCGCCTCCTCAGCTTCTATCCTGCCTCGAAAATAAGCCCCGCTCCGCGCGGACCATAGTCCGCGCTCCCCCGGCCGCCGGACGGCTCGACCGTAAGCGAAGCGACGCTCGCCGAAGTCTGTGGTCCGGCGGGAGCGTTGATGATCATGTGGACTACTCCGTGAAAATCGCCTGCAGGTCAGACTCCAGCTTGTCGATCTCGGCTTCGATGTCGAGTCCCCGTCTGCTCGCCATCAGATCCCGCAGGTCATCGAACCGGGCGTATGCCGTGGGGTGGTTGGGCATGCTGGCCGTGTGGGGAAGGAAGCCGAGATATGCCAGGCTGTCCACCGGGACCTGCAGGTCCACGTCCGGATATCTCCCCTCCAGCTCCTCGAAGAAGGCCGGTTGCAGGCTCTCCAGCGCGGGTACGTCGCCCCACAACGCGAGCAGCTCCGGGCTGGTCGCCAGCGCATGCGCCACCTCGACCGCCTCCTGGGGATGCTCGGTCGTGTTCAGGACACCGACCATGCTGCTGCTCCAGTCAACCGTGATCGTGCCCTCGTACGACGGAATCGCGGCGATGTCCCAGCCAAACGGGACGTCGACCAGCCTGGGAAGGTACCAGAGATAACTGCGCACCATAGCGACTTTGCCAGAGGCGAAGGAATTGCCTTGCATACCGTCCACGTCCCTGCCGGTGGGGATAAAGTGCTTGCCCCACATTCCATCATAGTACCAGTGGAACGCCTCGCGCCAATGGTCAGGGATTGTGGCGTTGCCGGCCGCATCCACGGCCGAACCGGCGCCAAAAAAGTGGGCCAGGCCTGTCCCACTCTCCCACTGCCAGTGAAAGCCCCACCGCACGATCCGGTTCGGGTGCAAGTCCGGGCTGGCCGCGTCGTTGCCGTCGGCATCGAGCGTCAACTGCGTGGCGATCTCTTCCATCTTTTCGACGGTCCACGCGTCGCCGTCGGCGTACGGTTCGCCATATCGGTGGGGTGGATAGGCCAGGCCCGCCGCGTCGAACAGATCGCGGTTGTAGTAGATCACCGAGGGATTGACCCCGGCGGGCAGGCCGACCAGTCGACCTTCCACGCGCCACGTATCAATGACGGCCGGATCGATGTCGCTGAGGTCGTCGTCTACGAGCAGGGGCCCCAGGTCCAACCACAGGCCGGGGAACAGGCTCACACCCAACTGCCCCGTCGGGCCGACGACGTCCGGCGGATGGCCGGCCTCGACCTGGGCCCTCAACAGGTCCGCCCCTCCGTAGACGCCGCCGCTGGGGCTGACCTCCAACACCAACTCGATCCGGTCCTGCGAATCGTTGAAACTGTCGACGAACGCCTCCTCCACCGCCCGGGCGGCCGCGGAAGTACCCGTACCCAGGCCGACGAACCAGCGGACTTGAACTCTTTCAGAACGAGTTCCTCCAGTCCCTGTGTTTGGGGCCACAATAGGCGTCTCGCCAGCAGATGCTGTTGGACCGCAAGCAGCGAGCACCACACTCAAAGCCACTAATAGACTCACAACAAACGGAATTGACTTACACATTGCTTCTCTTCCCCTCATACAAACAAGCCAGACTCCCATCTAGCTGCCCGACAGTTTGCAACCGTACAAGCGTACCCTACCATAACAAGACAGCTATTCCACTACCCATCACTTGAACTCGTCAAGCGCTTTGCTGTCGACCCAATACATATCACCTTCACTGAAGAAAAAGAAAAACTTTCCGTCAAAAGAAAATCTGGGAGCATACTGAGGACTAGAGGTATTGAATTTATCTCCCAAATTCTGAGGGGGCTGCCATGAACCATCTTCATTCCGAATGCCAATATACAGGTCTACGTCCCCTCTCGTCCCAGGTCGATTCGAAGTTAGGATCATATAGCGACCATCTTGTGTCATCACCATACCTTCATCTGAGTATTGTGTGTTGATTGGCTCCCCAATGTTCTCGGCAGTAGAGTATTCCGCATCTATCAGCTTTGAAAAATAAATGTCTATCTGGCCATAACCTCCTGGACGGTTCGATAGGAAGTATAGCGTTCCATCACTAGCGACAAAAGGCGTGTATTCCGCATCGAAGGAGTTAATGGGTTCATCCAAATACTTGGGCTCTGTCCAACCTTTTTCAGTGCGCTCAACCATCCAGATATTAGGATCGCTCCTTGGACTGGAAGCGTCAGGTTGACGATCTGATACGAAGTAAAGCTTCTGCCCATCGCCAGAGATAAAAGGACTCCAATTGGCATATTTTCTTGAAAAAGGAGCCAATTCGGGCTCAGTCCAATGATCATTCTCCAGCTTCGTGAACATGATACTGGTCTGGGTGCGCGTTCCAACGGTAAAGTATATTTCCATTCCGTCAGGCGTGAATGTAATATTGAACTCCACCTGGTTGTCGAGAGAAACGATCCCCGCCGCAAAAACCTCCGGCACCAGGCCTGGACGAGGCTGGCTTAGATACATCAGGCTATCTGGGATTCCTCGTGAACCACATGCTGTAGAACACGTGAGCAATAAGCATGCCAAGATTGCGACTTTCTGAGTGAACCGTGAATGATTCTCCATAGCAACCCTCCATTCATGGCTCTAGTCTGGGTGGCTAGCGGCAGGCATCAGCCGCCCGCGCGGACCCACTTGCGGAAAATCTACCTCAAGGATTCTTGCTGTTCGGTTCAATGGGAACTTAACTACGGCCCTAGTCCGGTTTCAGCCTCTCGCTGCGCCCAGTCCATCGCCTCCTGAGCAGTCCAGGCTCCAGAGATGATCCTGTCGACCGCTTCGAAGAACATTTCCCGAGATCCCTCAAACCTGCTATACACCCTGGGGGAATAGAACAGCGCATTTTCCAATGACTCCCCTGCAAGCGCGGCGACGTCCTCGCCGACCTGTCGTTTGTACTCGGCGGACTCGACAATCGACCTGCGCACCGGCACCAAGTACTCCCATGGCTGCCTGCTGAGGAAGACAACCCACTTCCAGGCCGCATCGGGATGTTGCGTTTGAGAGGAGACAGCATAGCCAGCACATATACCACCTGTGGCCGCTTGTGTGTCCCGGGGGAGGCTCACCATGCCCCACCGCATGGGCCACTCCACCTGGCCCCGTCCTCCCTGCAGGGCGAAATCATAGCTCCATATGCCTACTTTGCCCTCCAAAATGGCGCGCTCGGCGGCAGATCCTGGTGACCCAAAGGCTCTGAGTGCCTGTTGCGGCGTGGGAGCAACGTCGTATTCGTGATACAGTCTGGCATACCATTCCAGCGCTTCGACGGTCAAGGGATCATCGAACGTCACACGGCTCGGCTGTTGAATGTCGTCGTAAATCCGCCCGCCGTGCTGATAGACAAGCCACAAGGCATCAACACGTCCAACATTGCTTGCATAGCCAAAGACGCCGGCCGCGGGATCGCGTATCGCAAGGGCAGCGCTCAAGAAATCATCCCACGTCCACCCCTTCTCAGGATAAGGAACGTCGTATTGATCGAACAGGTCCTGGTTGTAATACATCACTACAGGGTTCGCTCCAAATGGAATGGCCCATATCTCGCCATCGATGGTAAAGACTTTTAGCGCGGCGGGGTAAAAGTCAGGCAGATCGAGCGATGCATCTTGCTCGATGAATGGGTCCAGCGCCAGGATGTCGCCTCGCTCCTGCACGGGGTCGAACATGGCTTGCCAGACTGGACGGACATCCGCATCTTCGGCCTCGAGATTGATCAGCCCACCCTCTGTCTCGGGACGCAGGTTGACGGTAATGTGAGGATGCTGCTCGTTGAACTCCTGAACCAATGGCTCATAAAGCTCCAGGCTGATATCGCGACAAGCAAACGTGATACTTACCGGTTCGGGCGTCGGCGCGGCTCCCTTACAGCCGGAGAGGGAGAAGGCGAGCAGACAGGCCAGCACGCCCATTGGCCCTGGCCGCGCAGTTCTTGCACACGAGTTTCGGATGGACATCATTTCCTCCTGTTTCTCGAGTTCACTGGACTCTATAGGGCAACCGATCTCAGGGCAATCCTGCCGTTCCGTTCAACGGGAACCTGGCGGGACTAGGGCTCTATCCTGGTCTCAGCCTCTTGCTGGGCCCAGTCCATCGCCTCCTGAGCAGTCCGCGCTCCTAATTCGATCATGCCGGCCGCTTGTTCCAATATCCCCAGAGCTTCAAGCGTCCTGCTGATAAAATCTCTGGGGTAGTAGGGCAGTCCATTCTCCAGAACCGCCCGCGAGACGGCGGCGGCGGCGCTGCCGGCCCGCCGCTCGTACTCCTCCGACTCGGCGTGTGACCTGCGCACAGGAATGTGGCGAGCAGGCATCTGCCTGCTGAGGAATGCAACCAGCCGCCAGGCCACATCGGGATGTTGCGTCTGAGAGGAGATCGCATACCCATTAGCCCAAAGATCCCCGACAATACCCGTGGCCGTATCCACGGTCGATCGAGGGAACGCCACCATACCCCAACGCATCGGCCACTCCACCCCGCCCCAGAACTCTTCTCCTCCTCCCAGGTCGGAGAAACCGGAGCTCCATATACCTACCTTGCCCGCTAGAATGGCTTCCTTAAGGGCCCATTGTTTCTGATCGCCTCTCAGCCGCGGCGAAAGCGCGACGTCGTGTTCGTGAAACAGGTTGCCGTACCATTCCAGCGCTTCGACGGTCAAGGGATCGTCAAACGTCGTGTGGGCGGGGTTCTGCATATCCTCAAAGACCCGACCACCGGGCTGATGGACAAACAACCAGACAGTCCATCGCCCTCCAAGGGGGGCATAGCCATAGACGCCAGCTTCGGGATCGCGCATCGCCTGGGTAGTGCTCACAAAATCATCCCACGTCCATCCGATCTCGGGGTAGGGAACGCCGTACTGATCGAACAGGTCCTGGTTGTAATACATCACCTCGGAATCCACTCCGTACGGGATAGCCCACGTCTTGCCCTCGATGGTAAAGGTTTCCAGCGTGGCAGGGTAAAAGTCAGACAGATCGAACGACTCATCTTGCTCGATGAACGGGTCCAACTCCAGAAAGTCACCTCGCTCCCGCTGACCGTCAATGATGGCGACAAAGACCTCGCGGACGTCCGCGTCTTCAGCCCCGAGATCCCACGCCAGCGTCCCCATTGACTCGGGACGCAGGTCGACGGTGACGTGAGGATATTGCTCGGTGAACTCCTGGACCAATGCCTCAACGCGAGCCGTGTCAGATTCCCAATAGGCAAACGTGATGGTCACCGGTTCGGGCGCTGGCGCGGCTTCGCCACAGGCGGAGAGGGGGATGACGAGCAGACACACGGTCATAAACGCCAGCCCCAGGCGTTCGATCCTGGCATATGAATCATCGAGAGACATATCTCCTTCTCCCTTCGAGTCCGTCGATTGAGTCAGCCCTTCGACCAGGCTCAGGGCAGGCCGTTCGGCTCCTGCTCCAAGCCCGGCCGCGCAGCGGTGTCAGAATCAACGCAGGTGACGGAGCGCACCGGCAGGCCCAGGGTGTACAGCGTGCGCAGCATGCCCTGCAGGGCGGCCTGGTCGGCGACGGTGCCGGTGAGCGTGGTGATCGGCGGCCCGTCGCCCTCGCGTTCGACCGTGACCGTCATCCCCTCGAACCAGTCTGACCAGCGCTCGTCGAGACGTCCCTCGACCTTGATCTGGTACGTCGCCGGCTGGTCCAGACCGGGGTTTTGTTTGGTGAGCTCCACTGGGTCCATTCTACCTCCAACAACAGGTGCGCTTGCCTGAATTGGCAAAGCCTTACGCATATGTTATCGCAAAGCAGCACCTGTGTCATGGGCCAAAGGTCCCATTCCGGTACCATTTCTAGGGGGGAGTACCGGAGGTGGCTATCAGAGGGGGAGCTGTCTCAGAGGGAAAAAACAGGGCAGGATCAGACCCTATCAAAGGGCAGGATGCCCAGCGTTTGCGCCTTCGCCACCGCCTGTGTCCGGCTGTGGACGCCGAGCTTGCCGTAGATGCTGCTCGTATGTCGCTTGACAGTCTTGGGTGAGATGAAGAGCCTGTGCGCGATCTCGCGGTTCGAGAGCCCCTCGGCGATGAGCCCCAGCACATCGAGCTCGCGCTCGCTCAGCGGCTCGACCAGTTGAGTCTCAGGTCCCAGCGTCGCCGGTTTCAGGCCGGACAGCGATGCGGACGTCAGACTGGGACCTGAGACCTGAAACTTGGAACTTGGCACATCGAACGCTGCCAGCAACCTACCGGCGTACTCTGGTGCGATCCCGCGAGCAGCCGCTTCATAGAGCAGGCGCGCCATGGGGGGGCCCTCGTCGACGAAAATGCGGAAGTAGCCCTCCGGCTCCGCCAGCGCGAGCGCTCGCTGCAGCCCATCCAGCGCGCGGTGGGTCTCACTCTGCGCGTCCAGCGCCAGCGCTTGCAGGATGAGCAACTCGATCACACACTCGTTCCAGCCGCCTTCCTCGTTGACGCGGAGCTGGCGCTCCAGAAAATCGAGCACAGGCCGCAGGTCGGGCTGTCCCTGCGCCCGATGCTGGGCGATGTGCAACAGGACCAGGGCCATGCACCTGGCATAGCGCCATTCATCCGCGCAGGCGGGGATGTCCTTGCCGTTATCGAACTGGGGCAGAACCTGGCGTGCCGCCCGCGCAGCACGCGCGAGCAGAGCGGGGTCGCGCTGGCTCTGCGAAAGCCACAGCCGGACCCGGAGCGCGGCGGCATAGGTATCCGACTCCATCTCTGGCCATAGCTTCTCGATCTGTTCGATGAGACGCAGCGCGCCCCCCACATCCCCCCGGGCCTGCCTGAGGCGGGACAGGGCCGCATAGCCCCGGCTCCATACGTCCAGCTCCAGCGTTCCCCTGACCCGTTTCAGTCCCTCCGCCAGGAGGCGATCTGCACCTTCCAGGTCTCCCTGCTCCAGCAGGATGCTGCCGAGCGAAATGTAGAGCGCCCCCGAAACCGGCAGGGGTCGCCCCGTCTTCTCAACCGGCTCAACCACGTCGCTCAGCCCCTTGCGGCAGATCGCAGCCGCTTCGCGCAGCCGCCCCTGACGGCAGGCGATGATCGCTTGCGCGTCGGCCGCGAGCACGGCGAAATAGTAGGAGCCACTGGCCTGCGCGGCGCGCCATGCATCATCGAAGGCGCGTCTGGCAGCGGCCGTATCACCGAGCCGGAGTTGGCCCCAACCCAGATTGTAGAGGATGGTGGCACGCCTGACCAGCGCATCTTCCGCCAGGTGCTCAAGGACTTTAAGCGACAGGGCGACGGTAGCTTGCGGGTCGTGACGGGGCATGCGCGCCAGGGACGCGCGGATCACGGCGATTTCCTCGGCAACCGCGGCCTGGAGCACGGCGCCGGCTTTATGGGGGGGCCGCAGACAGGCTGTGGGGGCCTTCTCCGCAGCCTGCAGCCATCGTTCAATCGTCTCCGAAGCGGCACGCCCACTGAGCAACAGGACCCAGGCGTAGCGCATGCAGAGCCAGGGGTGGACGCGGATCACCTCCTCGGGAAGGGCGCTCAGCCACCCATGCACCGTGAGGGTCTGGCTGTGACGGATCATGTCGTCGGCATATCGCTCGATGAGATCCGCCGCGCGGTCGAAATCCGATGCCCTCAGCGCGTGGACGATCGCCGCGTTCGCAAAGCCGTTTTGCCCGTACCACTCGCTGGCCCGGCGGTGCAGGAGCGCAAGCCCTTGCCCCCCCACGTCCTGGCGCAGGCGGTAGCGCAGCAGGTCGGCGAAGAGGTGATGATACCGGTACCACTCCCGCCGGTTGTCCAACGGAATGACGAACAGGTTGGCCCGCTCCAACCGCTCCAGCATCCCCTGGCTGGCACTTTTGTCTTCACCCACTACTGCATCGCACAGTGGACCGGTGAGATGCTCCAGGATCGAGGTCCGCAGCAGGAACCGCTGCACCGCCCGAGATTGTCGGGCCAGGACCTCGTCGACCAGGTAGTCCATCACGTGGCGCTCGTCCCCGGCAAAGCGCCGGACGAACGCGGCGCAGTCCGCCTGACCGGGGGACGAGAGCGACGTCTGCAGCGCGAGGGCAGCCAGTTGCAGCCCCGCGATCCAGCCCTCGGTCTTGGCCCCAAGCACGACGACCTCTCCCGGCGTGAGGTTCAGCCCCATCGTCTGCCTGAGGAAGGCCGCCGCTTCCGCCGCCGTGAACCGCAGGTCGCTCGCCCGCAGTTCCGTCATCTGTCCCCGAGCGCGCAGCCGGGGCAGCGGCAGCGGTGGGTCCTCGCGCGTCGCGATGACCATGTGCATCTGCGGCGGCTGGCGCTCCAGCAGAAACCCCACCGCCTCGTGAACGGCCAGTTCGCCGATAAGGTGGTAGTCGTCCAACACGAGGACAAACGGTGTCGGCTGGGCGGCGACGTCGTTGATCAGCGCCGTCACGAGCGATTCGAGCGGCGGCAGTTCCGCCGCTTGCATCGAGCTCTGAACAGTCGAACCGACGCTGCGCTCGACCCCCTGCAGCGCAGCAACGAGGTAGGTGAAGAAGCGAACGGGGTCGTTGTCGCCTTCGTCGAGCGAGAGCCAGGCGACGGGGCAATCCAATCCCTGCAGCCATTCCGTGACCAGCGTCGTCTTGCCAAACCCGGCCGGGGCGGAAATGAGGGTCAGCCGGTGGCTCCGCAGCCCCGCCTGCAATCGCTGGACCAGGCGTGGGCGGGCCACCAGCTCGGGCCGGACCGGGGGAACGTACAGCTTGGTGGTCAAGAGCACGGCGGTCATTCCTCCATCCTCGAACCCATTGTATTACATTTAGGAAGTATTTCCGGTTGCCGGTGGTGAGGTGCCGAAGCCATATAGGGGCTGTGGACACGTGGGCAACCCAGAGCGAAACGGAGAGTTGTCCATACATCCATCAGATT